>NZ_JBWXUW010000002.1:0-360161 GCF_059901425.1 Fructilactobacillus sp. X2R1C3
TCGGGAAGTAGCTCAGCTTGGTAGAGCACCTGGTTTGGGACCAGGGGGTCGCAGGTTCGAATCCTGTCTTCCCGATTAGATACTTTTATGTATCTTAAATCGCGGTGTAGCTCAGCTGGCTAGAGCGTCCGGTTCATACCCGGGAGGTCGGGGGTTCGATCCCCTCTGCCGCGATTAGGTCTTGGACCTTTAGCTCAGTTGGTTAGAGCAGACGGCTCATAACCGTCCGGTCGTAGGTTCGAGTCCTACAAGGTCCATCCGAACGCTGTTTGGTGGGCGTTGAGGTTTATTGACTTATATGTTACAATTACTTTGTTGTTTTTGGAGGATTACCCAAGTCTGGCTGAAGGGAACGGTCTTGAAAACCGTCAGGCGAGTCAAATCGCGCGAGAGTTCGAATCTCTCATCCTCCTTTATATTATCGCGGGATAGAGCAGTCTGGTAGCTCGTCGGGCTCATAACCCGGAGGTCGTTGGTTCAAATCCAGCTCCCGCAATTTTGGTTCGTTGGTCTAGTTGGTTCAGGACGCCTGCCTGTCACGCAGGAGATCACGAGTTCGAGTCTCGTACGAACCGCTTAAATGGCTCGGTAGCTCAGTTGGTAGAGCAACGGATTGAAGCTCCGTGTGTCGGCAGTTCGATTCTGTCCCGCGCCACTTAATTAAATATTTTTATGCGGGTGTAGTTTAGTGGTAAAACCGTAGCCTTCCAAGCTACTGTCGCGAGTCCGATTCTCGTCACCCGCTTTTATTTGTTTTATTTGGGTCTATAGCTCAGTCGGTTTAGAGCGCACGCCTGATAAGCGTGAGGTCGATGGTTCGAGTCCACCTAGACCCATTGGAGAAGTACTCAAGTGGCTGAAGAGGCGCCCCTGCTAAGGGTGTAGGTCGCGCAAGCGGCGCGAGAGTTCGAATCTCTCCTTCTCCGTTTATTATGACCCGTTGGTCAAGTGGTTTAAGACACTGCCCTTTCACGGCAGTAACATGGGTTCGAATCCCGTACGGGTCATCATTATTTTTACTATATAATTATCGCGGGATAGAGCAGTCTGGTAGCTCGTCGGGCTCATAACCCGGAGGTCGTTGGTTCAAATCCAGCTCCCGCAATTTTGGTTCGTTGGTCTAGTTGGTTCAGGACGCCTGCCTGTCACGCAGGAGATCACGAGTTCGAGTCTCGTACGAACCGTATCATTATCATATAAAAAAAGAGATGAATAATTCATCTCTTTTTTTATATCTATTAATTATTTGTCGGTGCAACTCGTTGATAACTAGCTGAGCGGTAATCAATGTTAGGATCGTTTTTGAATTTAGAAACAATACTTTCAGGACGATTAGCCCAATCATTGTAGGCATAAGCTCCACGCCATAAGGTAAGAATAATACGCTTAGTATGATCCTTTGAATCTGACATATAATACCCAGAAAACATCCCACTTGGTAATTCAGGACTACTCATGAAGGTGTTCATGTTTGCGTCTAAAACTTTACGTTGGTCATTAGATGGTGAAAGTTCCACATAATTAATGAAATAACTCCAGTTATCTTCGCCAACGTGTGAAAGGACGTCATAAGTGATGGGACTTTTAAAAATTGATTCCTTTCCACTGTAATCCAGGAGCTGGAGGCCTGAATCATTATTATTGGTGGAGAATAGTGCTAAATCTCTTTCGGGATTACTTTTCATGATGTGTACTAACACATTCTTCGTGCCAAATGTTACAGAAATTTGTCTTATCATATTATTAACTTCCTTTTGATGTAAATTACTTCATAATTAGTTTAGAATAAATCCTAATGAGTTAAAAGGAAAATGTCCTAATTTTTAGAAATGGGGAATAAAAATGAAACTTACGGTTTTAGGTGATTATGGTGGATATCCTTATGATGGAATTGGTACTAGTGGATATTTAGTTACTAGCGGTGACTTTAATTTGTTAATTGACTGTGGGAGTGGAATAATGCTCTCATTAGAGAAGGTCTTAGACCCACTAAAATTAAATGCAGTTATCTTGTCACATTATCATGCAGATCACATCGCTGATGTTGGAGTGTTACAGTATTATTGGCAGTTACATGATAAACGTTATGATACCGATATTCTGCCAATTTACGGAAACACAGCTGATCAGATTCATTACAACCAGTTAGATTGGCCCAATTCGACTGAAAAAGAACCCTTTAGTGCCGATAGTGAACTTGAAGTGGGACCATTTACAGTTACATTTTTAAAGACAATCCATCCTGTGCCAGCCTTTGCAATGAAGATTGTTGAGCGATCATCTGGAAAAGTATTGAGTTACACAGCTGATACACGTTATTTTGATGGTCTGATTAATTTTGTTCAGAACTCTGATATGTTAATATCAGATACGAATTTCTTTGAGGACGTGGATGGTGAATTGTGGCATATGACTTCTAAACAGTCGGGTCACTTAGCTCGATTGTCAGATAGTAAGAACCTGTTAATAAGTCATCTCCCTCAAAGTGGTAGTCACGTAAAATTGTTACAGCAAGCACAACAAGCCGCTGGTAAAAATGTTAATGTTGAATTGCCTAAAATAAGAAAGGCAATTAGGATTTAGGAGGCGATTCGTTTTATGAAATTCCATCGTGTTAACAAAGATACAATCCGTGTATTGATTAACAAAGAAGATTTAAAAAAGCATGGAATTGGGATGCTTGATCTTTTAGGGAATCGAGAAAAATGTGAACAATTTTTCTATAGCATTCTTGATGAAGCTGACGTTGAAAAAGACTTTACGGATACAGATACGGTTTTGTTTCAAATTCTTCCTAGCCAAGATGGATTAGAGTTATTTATTAGTAAAGATAAGAATATTTCAAATCAAATTGGTGATAATGGTGGGATGTTACCTCCATTAAATGAAAATAGGCGGCAACGAACTAGCAAAAATGTTAACGATATTCGTAAGATGTATGATATTTTTGATAAAAAAGCTGGTAAACGACTGATTCCAATCAAGTTTAATTCATTTGATGATTTAATTGGTCTTGCCAATAAATGGAAAGAAGTTACTCCCCGCCATTCAGTAGAATTAAAAACTGATTTGTATCAATATCAAAATTCGTATATTATTATGTTTAGATACTATTTAAATGGTCAGTACGATAGTGAGGGTAATTCTAATCTTGATGACCTTAATCATATGATTAATGATGAAATGGGAATTGTTTATGAGTATGGAAAGATTGCGCCACTGACTGAAGACAAATTAAAGAAGCATGGTAAGCAAATTACGGTTGGTGATGCACTTGAAACAATTGCATATTATTTTAAGTAAAAAGATTCGCATTTAGCGAATCTTTTTTCGTATATTGCGAAGGGTCTTTTTTATGTTAATGGCTTTAGAAAATGGAAAGCTAATTATGGCACGAGATGCCAAGAGGAATCATAAATATTATTGCTGTGATTGTGGTGAATTGGTGGTTTTGAAAAAGGGTATTAATAAAATTCCACACTTTGCTCATCAAGCAAATTCAAAGTGTAAAACGGGAGCCGGTGAATCTTATGCGCATACACTTGGCAAAGACATCATATTAAACTCGTTACCATGTGATGCTGGTGTAGAGGTATATTTACCAGCTTTAAAACAACGAGCGGATATTCTTTTGAGTAATATGGCAATTGAGTATCAATGCAGCCCTATTAGCTTTAAACAATTGAGTAAGCGGGTTGCTGGCTACCATTCAATTGGCTTGGAATCTTCTTGGATCTTGGGAATGAAATATTATAAAAAGAAGGTTTCAAGTCCTTCGGTACTTCAATTCATTAGATATAATAGAAACACGGGGTATTATCTTGTTTATATGAATTCTTTTAGATCACGATATTTTATCCGCTACCAAATTCATCAAGTTGATGGGGTCTATCGTTACCGAGAGAAGTCATTTAAATGCTGGTATTCAATGTTTAAATTTTTTAACAAAAAGCAATCTGATAAATTAAGGCAGCCCAATTTAATCAAAGTATGTAAACAAATTGAGAAGAAAGTTTGCTATCGTGATCAGTGGATGATGGCTTTACAGGAATACTGCTACCTAAATGGCAGGACGGTGACTGGATGTCCACTTATTTGTCATCATTATCGTATGTTGCCTCCAGTTTTCGGTCATCAGTGGTTGACTTGGGAAATAATTTTCATCTGTGAACTAAAAAAGTGGGTTGGTAAAAGTAT
The DNA here is from genome assembly GCF_059901425.1 of Fructilactobacillus sp. X2R1C3. Classification (NCBI taxonomy): domain Bacteria; kingdom Bacillati; phylum Bacillota; class Bacilli; order Lactobacillales; family Lactobacillaceae; genus Fructilactobacillus; species Fructilactobacillus sp. X2R1C3. The sequence goes on from NZ_JBWXUW010000002.1 coordinate 4,198, forward strand.
TTTTCAATTTATGGATAAAGTATATCAAGAAAGCCATTTTGCTGATCCAAATGATCAATTTGTTTTTCTAACCAATGTTGAAAATGTAAGGAAGGTTTATATTCAAAGGTTTGTGGCTTGTTTGATTCATAATAAGCTGTTGGTGATTGATGATGGAAAGATTGAACGAGTTGAAGAATTTACGTGGTATAGAGATGTTTATGCTAAGATAAGCATGATTAAGAAACGTTCATGAAATGGAGATTGTAAAATGTCAAAGATAAATGATTTGCCAAATCGAAACGAGGTTCCAAAAGAATTAACTTGGGATTTGACTACTGTGTATAAGGATCATGCGGAGTTCGAACGAGCATATAGTGAAGTTAATGATTTAGTTGGAAAGGTTAGTCAATTAAAAGGGCAACTTGGCTTAAATAGTGAGTCGCTTTTAACTGTAATTAGGCAAGTATTGGACTTGAATCGAAAATATGAAAAATTATATGTTTATGCTCAGTCAGCTAGTGATGTTGATACTACTAATAATGACCTTCAAAGTGACATGGACCGGGTTAATAAATTAGGAAGCAAAGTTGGTCAGGCACAGTCTTGGTTAGAACCCGAAATCATTTCCTTAGGGTCTAAAAGCATCGAACAGTTTATTAGGGAAAATCCAAAGTTAGAAGAATATCGAAGATTTTTTGATAAGATTTTAGTTAATCAGGATCATGTCTTACCTGAGGACCAAGAAAAGTTGATGGCTAGGGCTTCAACAATTTTTGAGGCACCCGAAAAGACGTTTGGAATCTTAGATAGTTCTGACCTTAAATTTCCTCAGGTGGATGATGGGTCGGGTAAAAAAGTACGACTTTCTAACGGTATTTATAGTTTACTTTTGGAGTCACAAGATCGAAAAGTGAGAGAGAATGCTTTCAAATCCTTTTACTCAACCTTTGACCAATTTCAAAACACACTTGCTTCAACTTTGTCAGCAGAAGTATCTGTTCATAACTTTGAAGCACAGACGAGAAAATATGATTCAGCTCGACAAATGGCAATGAGTGAAAATGAGATTCCTGAAACTGTCTATACAACCTTAGTAAAAAGTGTTCATGATCACTTACCGTTATTTCATCGGTACGTTGCGCTCAGAAAAAAAGCTTTAAATGTTTCTGAATTACACATGTATGATATGTATGTGCCATTAAGTGGAAAACCAAGTCTCAAGTATTCCTTTGGTCAAGCGAAGGAGGAAGCTTTAAAGGCACTAAGTGTTTACGGTCCGGATTACGTTAAACACGTTAAAGAAGAATTTAATAATCGTTGGATTGATGTAGTTGAAAATAAGGGAAAACGAACGGGAGCATACTCATCTGGGATGTATGATACGAACCCATTCGTTTTGCTTAATTGGCAAGATAATCTTGATAATTTATACATTTTGGTTCATGAGACGGGGCATAGTATGCACAGTTACTATGCTTCTCATAATCAGCCGTATCAGTACGGGGATTATTCAATTTTTGTAGCTGAAATTGCATCAACGACTAATGAAAACATCCTGACGGATTATTTACTCAAGAATAATTCAGATCCAGAGGTTCGCAAATACATCCTTAATTCCTATTTAGATGGAGTAAAGGGAACAATTTTTCGGCAAACCCAGTTTGCTGAATTTGAAGAGTTTATCCATCAATCAGAACAAGAAGGAAAGTCGTTAACTGCGGACTTTATGAACAAATACTACTTTAGTTTGAACCAAGAGTACTATGGAAAAGACGTTGTTTCTGATCCTGAGATTCGACTTGAATGGTCCAGGATTCCCCACTTTTACTATGATTTCTACGTTTATCAGTACGCAACTGGTTTTGCGGCTGCTTCCGCATTAGCGGATCGAGTTATGAGTGGAGATCCTAAAAAGATTGATTCGTATCTGAACTATTTAAAATCAGGAAGTAGTAAGGATCCTATTACTATTATGAAAGCAGCTGGAGTTGATATGACTAAACCGGATTATTTAAATCAAGCCTTTGATAAGTTTGAAAGACGCTTAGATGAACTGGAAAAAATGCTTTAAAGCTACTGTGAGCACAATGTTTGAAATATTATGTGAGAGGAATATGCTGTACTTGTAATTAATTGAGGAGGGGTGTTTGCATGACAGCTAAAGATGAAACATTTACTTTAAATAATGGGATTAAAATCCCACAGATCTTTTTTGGAACATATGAAATTCCAGCTAAAGAGACGGAAAAGAGTGTTGATCAAGCGTTAAAGGATGGTTATCCTGGGATTGATACTGCGCGTGATTACGGCAACGAACGTGAAGTTGGAAATGCAATCAAGAACAGTGATGTTAACCGGGATGATATTTTTCTCACTACTAAGATTGAAAGTCCAGAATCTTACGATGAAGCAACTAGCATGATTGACGAAGCACTGGAAAAACTACAAACTGACTATATTGATTTAATGTTGTATCATTGGCCTGCAGGTGATTTAACTGAAACTTATAGAGCAATGGAAGATGCCGTTAAGGCTGGTAAATTAAAGAGCATCGGCTTGTCTAACTTTTATGGTGATGATCTCAGTACCATTTTGAAGAGTGCTACCATTAAACCAGTTGTCGATCAAGTTGAGACTAATGTATTTAGGCAACAAAAGGACTTTTTGCCGGTTGCTAAAAAAGATGATTTACGACTGGAAGCTTGGTCACCATTTGCACGAGGTCGTAACGGCTTCTTTACCAACGAAACACTAAAGAAGATCGCACAAGATCACGATAAGACGATCGGTCAGGTTGGACTTCGCTTCTTGATTCAAAACGGAATTATTGTTTTACCACGATCCACCAAGCCAGACCGGATTAAAAGTAATTTAGATATTTTCAATTTTGAATTAACGCCTGATGAAATGAAAGAAATCGGTCAACTCGATACTGAAAAGAGTCAGTTTGGTTGGCTTTAATATTAAAAAAGGGTTTCACACTTTTAAAAGTGTGAAACCCTTTTTTATTCTAGAGAACTCGAAGATTATTTGTTTGTTTAATTTTACCATCAAGCTCTCGTGATTCCTTTTGAATTATGTGGTTACAAATATCAAATAATTCCTGGTAATCAACTTTATCAATTAGTAAACCGTTGTCTGAAGAATCACAGTCGAATATTACTAAATTACCATGATTTGAAATATTCATTTCTGAAATCATTTGTTGATCAGATTGAAAAGTGCTCTCAGTTAATTTTGATCGACGGTCTTCTTTAAACATTTCCAAGTCTAACTTAGCTTTTTTGGCAACGTCGTAAACTAAGCTATCACAGTAAGTCATGTTTCTTTTTAAAATGTCTTGCTGTAGTGCAAACAAAAAGGTTCGACCCTTTTTGGCTCCTTGAAATAAGGCTGCTTTATAATCAAGGATTAGTTTATATGGAAGAAGTTGTGAGTGAGCTTCCTTATTACCAGATATAACGCTAAGGTTCATGATCGGAATGATTCGAAATGATGTCTTACAGGGTAATTGTTTTGCCAAACGATCAATGGTTCGTTCAGACTCAGCACAATCACTGCAAGTTGGGTCTACAAATAAATATAGTTCAATCATAACTTTTTCCTTTCCTAGTTTGTTATCTTTCTCTTCTATAACGACGCACTTACTAGATTATCATTTTTTTATAAAAATTCAATAAATTTGTTTTAATACTCTTATTATACTGGGATGATAATCAAGTGTGGTATTATGTTTCTGGAACAATATGACAGACTGGAGATTGTTGTTTTATGGTGGAGAATTGGGATGACTTTTTATTTCCATATCAAGAAGCTTCAAATGAATTAAAATTAAAATTACGTGGGATTCGCTCAGAGTACTTAGAACGCGGCGAACGCTCACCCATTGAGTTTGTTACTAGTAGGATTAAACCAATTGATAGTATCAAGGAAAAAATGCAGCGACGTCACATTGAGGAATCACGTTTGTCTGAAGACATGGAAGATATTTGTGGGTTGCGTATTATGTGTGAATTTCTTGATGATATTTACACGGTAGTAGATATTCTTAGAAAACGAAATGACATTAATATTTTAGAAGAACGGGATTACGTTAATAATGAAAAAGCCAGTGGCTACCGTTCATACCACATTGTATTTAGTTATCCCTTGCAGTTAGTTGGGGGACAAAGAGATATCCTGGCTGAAATTCAAATTCGGACTTTAGCAATGAACTTTTGGGCTACCATTGAACATTCTTTAAATTATAAGCATCCTGATGTTTTTCCTCCTGAGGTTCATAAGAGGTTACAGGGAGCATCCGAAACCGCTTATAAGTTGGATGAAGAGATGTTAGAGATTAAACAAGAGTTAGATCGCGATCTTAAGGACCAAAACGATAAACACGAATCGAGGGACCAAAAATGAAAATTGCAATTTATAGTAACGATGGTGAGACCTCGAGTCGAATTGCATCGGAATTATCAAAAGAAATTGAAAATGCAAAAGATTTAGAAATTGATGAACTTAATCCTGAAATTGTGATTTCCGTTGGTGGAGACGGTACGTTACTTTCTGCTTTTCATCATTACGATGATTTGACTGACAAGATTAGGTTTGTTGGAATTCACACGGGTCATTTGGGATTTTATACTGACTGGCGTGATACTGAAGTGACCCAGTTGGTTGAAAGTTTGAAGCATGATAATGGCCAAAGCGTGAGCTATCCACTGTTGGACATCGAAGTTGATTATGCCGATGGTGGCCAACCAGATTATATGATTGCGCTAAATGAGGCTACCTTTAAAAAGTTGTTTGGAACAATGGTGGCTAAAGTTTTCATTAAAGGTGAACTTTTTGAAAATTTCCGTGGTGATGGTTTATGTATTTCGACTCCCACTGGGTCAACGGCGTACAATAAGTCGGTTGGGGGAGCAATTATTTCTCCTAAATTTAATTCTATTCAAGTTGCTGAGATGGCGTCGATTAATAACCGGGTCTTTCGGACGATTGGTTCACCGATCATTATTCCGCCAACTGAGTCAATCACGATTGTCCCAGAGGTATCGCTTCATAACGTTTTAACTTATGATCAGCTGTTAATTAAGGATCGTCCAATTAAATCAATTAAGTTTAAAATTTCTAAGCGTCGAATTTATTTTGCCAAATACCGTCACACTCATTTTTGGCAGCGGGTAAGTAATTCATTCATTGGAGAAACTCTTGACGATGATTAGTTTTGATTGGATTTATGATGAATATAAACCCATGAAAGTCAGAACGTTTGTGATGAAAAATGGAGTTACCAGATCGCTACTTAAAAGTATTCGTTATCATGGCGGTCATTTGATGGTGAATGGCAAGGATGTCTATACCAGTTTTGAATTGTCACGTGGCGATCGAGTTAGGGTCATTTTGCCACCCGAAGAACAAAATGATTTTTTGCAGGTTTCCCATTTGCCAATTAAGATTTTATTTGAAAACGATAATTTTTTGGTGATTGATAAACCAGCTGGTTTTGCGTCTGTTCCTTCACATATTTACCCTAATGACACGATTTTAAATCGTGTTTTAGGGTTTTATGTTAGAAATGACTATCCCAGTAAGAAAGTTCATATCGTCAATCGGCTTGATCGTGATACGAGCGGTCCTGTGATTTTTGCTAAAAATCATTTGGCTCATTCAGTTCTCGATAAGCAATTAAAAGATCGTAAGATTAAAAAGGACTACGTTGCCGTAGTTTCAGGTGAACTTAACATCAAGCACGGACAAATTGTTCTCCCGATTGGGAGGAAACCCGGTTCATTTATTGAACGAGAAGTGAGAGACGATGGGAAGTACTGTCGAACTGAATTTTGGACATTGAAAGTTAATAATGGGATGTCGTTGGTTAAGATTAGGCTGCATACGGGGCGAACACATCAAATTCGAGTTCATTTTGCAAAAATTGGCTATCCACTAGTAGGAGATTGGTTATACAATCCACACGGTCAAAGCGATACACGACAAAAGTTGCATTGCTATCAAACGACATTTTTTGATCCGTTTGAAAAAAGAGATATTAAAGTAGAATCTAAAATTCCCATGGGTTTTAAAAGATTATTGGATTAGTGTTTGCTTCATTGATTATTGTGAGTTGTTAGTTAGATAAAACAAAAATTCTAGGACAAGCTTGCCCTAGAATTTTTGTTCTGTGACGGCTAAGGATGATTAAAAGTTAATAAATTAAGTCAATGGGGTAGACATTTAGATGTTTTCACATTAGAATAATTACTATTAATATTGTTTATATTTTTATTAATTTTTGATCGTTAGATGTTATACTTAATTATGATGTTACAGTTTTGAAAAGGAGAGATAATTGATGAAGAAGCTCATTAAGAAGCACAACCAAATGGCTCTTAGTACCGGAGAGACTAAACGCCGTAACAAATTGGTGAAAACCAAAAAGGGCTGGATGAAAGTAGCAATGGGTACTGTCTTTGCCAGTGCAGCATTGTTCACGTTTAACTTAAATAGTTCAGTAAATGCTGATAAGGTAAGTACTGTCCCAGTTTCTGAAAGTGAACAGGCTTCAAATGCTCAACCAAAGAAGGACATTGTTCAAGAACAACCAACAGTTGCAAACACTAATCAAACCCAAAACAATAGTGACTCAACCCAAGCGGAAAATACTGATAAGACTGCCACACAGCCACAACAAGCAGAATCAGTAAATGGTGAGACAAATACAGAAGTTAAGAATTCTTCTGAAACAAATGTACATACACCAACATTACAATCAAATGATTCTAAACAATCTCAGAACGGAAATGAAGTTACTACTGATAATCAACAACCAACTAAGACTGATCAAGCAGTTCAAACTAACTCATTAAGTGATAGTAAGGCTGTTTCAAAATCGACTGAGACTAATAATGTCAAGAATCAGAATGATTCTAATGAACAGCAGCAATCACCAAAAGTTTCAGAGACTAGTGATCAACAGCAGGTAACAAAAACTCCTAAAGCTGATGCTAGTCAACAATCAGCACAGAATTCTGAAGTTGCTCTCAAGGCAACGGATAATGCTGAAAATGAGAACAAAGTTTCTGAAAATAATAATGATCATCAACAGAGTGCAGATCAAAATCAAAACGTGAACTTAAAGGCTGACGTTGCTACTCCAGATAAGCAGATTGGTCCCGGTTATTATGATTCAAGCGTTGAAAATAACGTAAATCAAAACGTGCAACGCCCATCACAATATACTAATTTTAATGTTTCAAATAACACTAATTTTGCTAGTTATACTCAGGACTTTATCAATAAGGTGACTCCTGGTGCAATTGCTGGATGGAAGAAATATGGTGTTTTACCATCAATTTCAATCGCTCAGGCCATCATTGAAAGTGGTTGGGGGAGATCTGGATTAGCCGTTAAAGGCAACAATTTATTTGGAATCAAAGGTTCTTATAACGGTCAATCAATCTACTTTCCAACTCAAGAATACATTAATGGTCAATGGGTTACTGTTCAAGCAGCCTTTAGATTATACCCAAGTTGGGCTGCAAGCATTGAAGACCATGGTGCTTTCTTAAGAGACAACCCACGTTACAGCAACTTACTTGGTGTACGAGATTACGTGAGTGTAGCCTATGCTTTACAAAATGATGGATATGCGACTGATCCTAGTTATGCTCAGACACTTATTAACTGTGTCCGTAACTATAATTTAACTAGCATCGATCAAATCGCCTTTCAAGATGAAGGAAACCCGTTACCAGCTCCAGATGTTAAACCAGCTTCTGGTACTTATACCTTCAGTCAAATGACCAATATTAGAACTTCACCAAGTCTAAGTGCGCCGGTTGTAGGACAGTATAAAGCTGGAGAGAGTGTGATTTACAATGGTACGGTTGATGCTGATGGATATACATGGTTAAGATACAAGTCATATTCTGGTGATGATTTGTATGTCGCTAAGATAAGCGATGTACCAGCCTCAAATCCAGAGTCAAATGTCACACCAGCTTCTGGAACCTATACTTTTGGTCAAACTACCAACATTAGAACTGCTCCAAGTACAAGTTCTCAGATTGTAGGTCAATACGATGCCGGTGAACGAGTTGTTTATGACGGGACTGTCCAAGCCGATGGATACACATGGTTAAGATATCGTGGTGGATCAGGTGCCTATCGTTACGTTGCTAAATTAAGCAATACTTCTACTCCCGCACCTAACCCAGATGCAAACGTTAAGCAAGAATCAGGGATGTATACCTTTAATCAAACTACCAACATTAGAACTGCTCCAAGTACCAGTTCACAAGTTGTGGGACAGTACGATGCCGGTGAGCGAGTTGTTTATGACGGTACTGTTAATGCCGATGGATACACATGGTTAAGGTATAAGGCAGCTTCAGGTGCCTACCGTTACGTTGCTAAACTAGATAACAACACTTCAACTCCAAATAACCAACCAAATGTCACTGAAACTTCAGGTACCTATACTTTTGGTCAAACTACTAATATTAGAACTTCACCAAATACTAATTCACAGGTTGTAGGCCAATATAATGCCGGTGAACGAGTTGTGTATGATGGTAAAGTGATTGCTAATGGATACACATGGTTAAGATATCGTGGTGGATCAGGTGCATACCGTTATGTTGCTGAATTAGGAAATGGTTCTGCTTCTGGTAATAACCAATCAGATGTTACTCCAACTTCTGGACGATTTACCTTCAGACATGCTACTAACATTAGAACTTCACCAAATACCAGTTCACAAATTGTAGGTCAATACGATGCTGGAGAAAGCGTTGTTTATGATGGCAAAGTAATTGCTAATGGATACACTTGGTTAAGATACCGAGCAGCTTCAGGTGCATATCGCTACGTTGCCGACTTGAACTAAAATTAATTAGGTGAAAATAATTTTTAGGAACACCCTTAAACATTTTCAAATAAATGAAATGGAGTATGGATTATGAACTTAAAGAAAGTAACCTCACTAATTTTAATTAGTTTTGCAGTGGTCACCATGGGAGTGTTTGTTCCCAATGTGGGACATGTTAATGCACAAACTACTCAATTTGCACAGGGTAATAGTGGTCAAGGGGAGATTGTAGTTCACTACGTTGATCAAAATGGTCAAGTAATTCGTCCTGCAACCACCGCCATGGGAGCAACTGGTAGCACCTATATTGCGTCGATTCCTAACATTCCTGGATACAAGTATTCTAGTATTCAAAATGGACAAAATAATAGTAATGGCCCCCAAATGACATTTGGTGGTAGTGATAGTTCTACGGATATTATGGAAATGACGATTATTTATTCATCAACTGGTAGTAATACGGCAAGTAATAAACAACCTAACCGTGCTAATGCTGGTGTGAGTTCCAATGGTAATAATGGTAGTCAGACTAATGGTAAGAATAAAAATAATAACGGGACTAGTGATAGTTCAGCTACTGGCAACCAGAAAAATGCTACTGGTAATAATCAGACGAATGAAAAAAATCAAAATGACAAAGCCAAAGATCAATCAAAGGCCAATGGTAATTCCAAAAAAACCAATGCTGATAAGAATGCCAAGGATAAAAAGAATCAATCTGATAAGAAGAATCAGAAAGATAAAAAGGCAAAAAAGGATCATGACAAAAATGATGCTAAGCACGAGAAAAAAGATGGGAATAAAGTTACTCCTTGGGTAGTTGGTGGAATCATTGTGGTGGTAGTTGCTGGAGTTGGTGCGTTTCTATGGCACAAGTTCAGAGGACCACGTCATTTTGAGCATTAAAAAAGTTCATTGATTGTAGAAAAACAAATAATCCCGTAACGCTAAAAACTAGCGTTACGGGATTATTTTTATAGCTGAAGCTATTTTTTGTTAATTATAATATTGGGATCAGCAATCTTTTGGACTTTATCCAATTCATCTTTGGACTCTACAAGTGGAATTAACTGAAGATTCTGATAATTTTTTATTTTTGCAGATAAACTTTCTATTCTGGTTGATGCAACTACTCCAGCAAAGTTATTGTTATCAATCCAGTTCAGAGTATCAGTCCAATTTTTTTCAATTATTTGATCAAATACAGGTGAAAAATATAGTTGCATGCCGCCTGCTGCCGCCATTAAAATTTCCATGGCTTCTAAGTCGACTTTATTTTGGTCATTTAAAGCACCAATAATGACACCATCAACACCTAACTCTTGGCATTGGAAAAGATCATCTTCCATGATTTTTATCTCAGAATCATTAAAGGTACTAGTATTATTATTTGATGAAATTAAGACGTCGAGACTTCGCTTTTTTTCGTGGGCATATTTACATGCTTCTGCGATAAATCCACGACTAGGGGTCATCATCTCCTGGTTAATTGCAATTTTTAATTGAGAGGTTTCAAGTTCAGCAGATACCTCTCTAAATTTTGATACAAGTGGTTCAACGATTGTCATATAAACTACCTCCTGCAATAATTATAACTATTATAGATCTGAATTGACATCGATTTTGCGCTTAAATGGAATTAGACGCGTGATATAATTGAAAAAGAAAGTTATTGAACGAATTATTGGAGGATGTAAATGACTAATCATATTGCATTATTTGAACCATTAATGCCAGCTAATACTGGTAATATTGCAAGAACATGTGCGGGGACTGATACCGTTCTTGATTTAATTAAACCATTGGGTTTTTCGGTTGATGATAAACACTTAAAGAGAGCTGGATTAGATTACTGGGATAAGGTTAAGATCAATTATCACGAAAATCTTCCCGAATTTTTAAAAACCATTCCAGACAAGCAAAGGCTGTTTTTGGTTTCAAAGTTTGGGAAAAAGGTGTATACAGATCCTGATTATAGTGATAATAACGAGGATTATTATTTTTTGTTCGGCAAAGAAACGACGGGATTGCCTGAAAACTTTGAACGGCAATATTCAAAACAAGCGATTAGAATTCCACAAGATGATTCTCATATTCGAGCATTGAATTTATCGAACACTTGTGCGATTGTAATATATGAGGCTTTAAGGCAACAGAAATTTGCTGGACTTGAAGTGACTCATACGTATGAGCACGATAAATTAAAATAATGCGAAGGGGTGCCTTAGTTGGCTCAACGAAAAACAAAACGTAAAACTACAAAGCGTAAGACAACGAGAAAACGTCGTCCAAGGAAAAAAAGAAATTCTGTCTGGACCAAATTAAAAAGCTTTTACGGTGAAAAGAAATTAAATATTATTGGTTTGATTTTTCTGTTGATCGCTGTTTTAGGATTTTTCAGCTTAGGAATGGCGGGGACTTTGTTTGCTAATGTATTTCGGTTAGTGGTTGGGAACGCCTACCAGGTTTTGGCAATTTTTCTAGGTGTTTTCGGCAGCTTGTTACTTTTAGGAATTAAGATTCCTCGAATCGATTACCATTATATTTTTGGTTTTTTGATAGCATTCATAGGTTGGATTTTAAACTTATCCATTATCTTTTCGAATTCTTTAAATTCTCATGTTAACTTTGTGTCTACCACTTTCAATGCGTTACTTTCTGATATTACTAACGGTGTCTCTACTAGTAACGTTGGGGGTGGGATGATTGGCGCCACGTTATTATCTTTTTTCGATACCCTTATCTCGTTAGTTGGAACTTTGATCCTTGCGTACAGTTTAATGGTTGTTGGAGCGATTATCTTCTTTAAACTACCAGTTATTAAGTGGATCAAGGGCCTTTTAACTTGGTCAGCTAAGTGGATCACTGCAATTATCGCGTCATTTAATCGGGCACACCTGAATAATCAAGAGCGACGAAATAAGCGAAAATTACAAAAGCAGCAATCAGCAAAGACAAATCAGTTTCAAGATCATTTAGAAAACCAAAAAGAAAATGAGGAGAACAGTTCGAAGTCTCAAGCATCCGTTAAGTCACCAACTGCTCCAGTCAATAAGCCAACGGAACGTGTTGGTGTTAAACAAAATGAGAATACGCCTCACATAACGGTTGCAAGTAGGAAGCCTAAACGGAATCATTCTGATAATAATTCCAAAATGAGTTTACCAACTTTTGAAAATAATTCCTCTGGTAACCACTATCAACTTCCTTCAACTAATCTCCTTACTAAAGTGCCAGAGCAAGATCAGACCGCAGAATATAATGCGATCGATAAAAATACGAAAATTTTACAAAAAACTTTAAAGAGTTTCGGGGTTGATGCTGAGGTAAAGAATGTAAGCTTAGGACCATCGGTTACTGAATATGAGTTGCATCCAGCAATTGGTGTAAAAGTTTCTAAAATTGTCAATTTGAGTGATGATATTGCACTTGCATTAGCAGCAAAAGACATCAGGATTGAAGCACCAATTCCAGGCAAATCTTTAATTGGGATCGAAGTTCCTAATAAATCAATTTCGACCGTTTCATTTCGGGATGTATTTGAAAATCAGACCGGCAATAACCATGGTATTTTGAATGTTCCTTTAGGTAAAAACGTTAACGGTGATGTTGTTTCTTGCGATATTACCAAGATGCCTCATTTGTTAATTGCGGGATCAACTGGAAGTGGTAAGTCGGTTGCAATTAATTCGATTCTCACAAGTATCCTTTTAAAAGCGACTCCCGACCAAGTCAAGTTTATGTTAATTGATCCTAAGAAAGTTGAGTTGGGTGTTTATAATGGTATTCCTCATCTTTTAAGCCCAGTGGTTTCAGATCCTAAGAAGGCCGCTCGCGCTCTTCATAAAGTGGTTGACGAAATGGAACATCGTTATGAGATGTTTGCCCAGACAGGTCAACGTAAAATTAGTGGATATAATAAGTATATTCAAGAAAAGAATCGGACTGAAGGGACGGCTCTTCCAACTCTCCCATACATTGTAGTGGTTGTTGATGAACTAGCTGATTTAATGATGACGGTCTCAAATGAAGTGGAGAGTGCCATCATTAGATTGGCTCAGATGGGAAGAGCAGCTGGGGTTCATATGATTTTGGCAACTCAACGTCCGTCAGTTGATGTTATTACCGGATTGATTAAGGCTAATGTCCCATCAAGAATCGCTTTTGCGGTATCAAGTGGAGTTGATTCAAGAACAATTTTAGATACGAATGGAGCTGAAAAATTGCTTGGGAGGGGTGATATGTTGTATCTCCCGATCGACCAAAATATTCCAGCGCGTGTCCAAGGTTCCTTTATTTCTGATAGTGATGTTGAAAACGTGATTGATTTTGTCAAGAAACAAGCTGAACCCGAATATGATGACTCAATGATGGTTACTGATGCTGAAATTAAAGAAGAAGAAAAAGACGATGATGAGGATGATTTATTTGATGATGCTCTGAAATTTGTTGTAAAAGAACAAAAAGCCAGTACGTCGATGATTCAACGTCAGTTTCGAATTGGTTATAACCGGGCGGCTCGGATTGTTGATGATATGGAACAACGTGGGTATATCGGACCACAACACGGAAGTAAACCTAGAGACGTGTATAAGAAGCCTTATGATGATGAAAAATAAAAAGACACTCTGAATTTGCTTCAGAATGCCCTAAAACGATATTATTAATTTACATGCCACCAAAGAAAGCAGCTGCTGATCCAGCAACCACTGATAAAATGGTTGCAATAATCATTAACCAAACAAAGATCATTAAGATCTTTTGAAACGTTGTTTTATCTTTCCATTTATTCAAAGTATCCACCACTTTCAGTATTCATACTGTCATAATTCTAACTTTGAACTAAAAATATTGCAAATCACTTATTATACCTAATTTACGAGGTTAAAAATGGTCAATTATATATCTAATCTACATCTATTAGTGGAGTCATTAATTAAGCCTTTACTCCTTTTCATTATTATTGGTTTTATTATTATTTTGTTTAAGCGCATTACTAAAAATCGGATGTTTCAACGGTTGAGTGTTCTTGATTCATTTCCAATCATTGGGATTTGGTTAGTTCACGTTATTACTATGACAAGTCATGGGTTTTCGTTTTTACCATTATTCGTTTTGGCTTGGATGATAATTGGGATTATCTTTTTGTTTTATCGAGTGATCGATGAAGGACAGTTGTTGCCAAAACAATTTTTAGTTAATTTTTGGCGAATAAGTGACATTTATTGGATAATTATCTTTATATTTTCTTTGATTATAAAAATTATTATAATACATTGATATAAAAGCATTCCTGGGATTTATTTTCCGGAGTGCTTTTATTTTTTGTGGATTTTTATGGAGGCAAAGTGGTAGGAAGTGGTTTATTGTGGTAAACTAAATTTATATTTAGGGGAGAAGGGAATGATGAATTATGTTCATGGGCGAATATCGACATAATATCGATGCCAAGGGACGTCTCATCATTCCCGCTAAATTTAGAGATTTATTAGGAGATAAGTTTGTCATTACCCGTGGTTTGGATGGCTGTCTTTTTGGTTATACCGAGAGTGAGTGGCAAAAAGTTCAAGATAAGATTAATGAACTACCGTTTAACAAGAAAGATGCGCGAATGTTTTCACGTTTTTTCTTTTCTGCGGCCACTGAATGTGATATTGATAAGCAAGGTCGAGTCAATATTCCGACCGCGCTTTGTAAGTATGCCAACCTGACTAAAAACTGTGTTTTGGCTGGAGTATCGACTAGGTTTGAAATTTGGGATGCTTCTAAGTGGGATAACTATACGGATGAGGCTGCAAGTGAGTTCAGTGATATTGCTGAAAATTTACTTGATGTCTAACTTGAGGTGAATTTTAATGTCTACGTTTAAACATCAAACGGTTTTATTAAATGAGGCTATTCGTGGTCTGGATGTTAAGGCCAATGGGATCTATGTTGATTGTACTCTTGGAGGCGGAGGCCATAGTTCTAAGATCTTGTCGGAACTAAAAAATGGTCATTTATACGCTTTTGATCAAGATCAAGTTGCCATCGATTATAATCAATCACATTTAGAAAAGTTCTTAAAAGATAATGAAATTACTTTTATTCATGATAATTTTAGAAATCTTAAACGTGATTTGAAACGTTATGATGTCGCTGGAATTGATGGGGTTGTTTATGATTTAGGAGTTTCTTCACCACAATTGGATGATGCCGAGCGAGGCTTTAGTTATCAAAAGGATGCCCGTCTTGATATGCGGATGGATCAAAGAAATGATCTAGATGCTTGGGAAGTTATTAATCACTGGTCGTATGAAAAGTTAGTGAAAATTTTTTATCGGTATGGTGAGGAAAAATTTTCTAAGCAAATTGCTCGTAGTATTGAAAAAATTAGGTCTGATCATCCGATTGATACTACAAGTCAGTTAGCTGAAATCATTAAGGATGCCATTCCAGCTCCAGCACGAAGACATGGTGGTAACCCAGCTAAACGCGTTTTTCAAGCCGTACGAATTGCCGTTAATGATGAGCTAGGCGCTTTAGAAGATTCACTTGAGCAGGCGTTAGACATGTTAAATGTTCATGGTCGGATTAGTGTAATCACGTTTCAATCGCTTGAAGATCGTTTGGTAAAGGGGATTTTTAAAGAAAAAACCACCATTCAAGATTTACCCCATGATTTACCAGTCATACCGGATTCAATGCAACCAAAATTTAAAATGGTCCAAAGAAAACCAATTTTACCCAGTGCTGATGAACTTAGTCAAAATCATCGATCGCACAGTGCCAAACTCAGAATCATTGAGAAAATTAAATAGGAGGTGGGAACTTTGGCACAAAATGGTCTAGCAAAAAAAGAATATTCAAATGGAAACGCGTATGAAACATATCGAAGAAATCAGATCAATTCAAAACGAGTTACTACTCCGAAAAGAGAACATAAGTTCAGTCCTAAGCTGGAAATTACAATTTTAGTAGTTGGATGTGCGACGATATTCTTAATGTCAGTCGCATTGGTTTGGACAAGAATTTCACTTTCAGGTGCTCAACAAACGTTGCAAGATACTGAGAGTCGATCAACAAGAATACATAATACCAATACCGGACTTAGGCAACAAATTGATGAACTTCAAAGTAGTTCACGTTTAGATAAGGTTGCTAAGGGATCGGGTTTAAAACTTTCAAATGATCAAATAAGGAACGTCACAAAATGAATAAAAAACAAGAGCAGATAAAAAATCGGAAAAATGCGATTGCTAATCGAAAAAAATTTGGGATGTATTTTCGGATTTTAGTAATTGTAGTTTTCCTGTTGATTTTCGGCTTTTTTTTTAAAAAAGCAATTTTCAAAAGTGCGAATCACGTTAATTTGGCACAGCAAACAAAGAGTTTGTATGCCCAAACTAACGTGATTAAGTCTAAACGTGGAACCATCTATGATAACAATAATCAAGCGTTGGCTGAGGATACCAGTACTTACTCGATTTATGCTATTTTAAACAAGTCGCAAAAGACTAGAGATAATAAACCAGATTATGTAACTAATCCTGAAAAAACCGCTAGGGTCCTTTCTGAAAACTTGCCAATTAGTTACAAAGAAGCGCTTAAGACTCTTAAACCAAAGAAACAAGCTTTTCAGGTTGAATTTGGAAATCCAGGAAAAAACATTTCTTTAGTTGATAAACAAAAAATTGTTTCTCATCATTTGCCCGGCATTAAATTTGTTCAACAACAGAGTCGATTATATCCAAATGGGGTCTTTGCATCTCACATTGTTGGGTTGGCCTCTCCAGTTACCAATAACAAAACTAAGGAAACAAACTTAGTGGGACAAATGGGTCTTGAAAAGTCATTTAATAAAGTTCTGAGTGGGAAAAATGGGTATGAAGAAGTAAGACATGATAATTATGGTTACGAAGTACCTGATGATAATAAAAAAGAACGACCAGTGGTTAACGGAAATAGTGTTCATACCACAATTGATTCGCGACTAGAATTTCTACTTGAAAACCAGATGAGTGAGGTACAGTCACAGGTTCATCCAAAGAGTATGAATGCCATGTTGATTGATGCTAAGACCGGGAAAGTTTTAGCCGCCGCTCAACGACCAACTTTCAATGCTACAACTGGCAAGGGATTAGGCGGAATTTGGCGAAATACATTAACCCAAGATGCTTTTGAGCCAGGTTCAACTATGAAGATTTTTACGCTAGCCGCTTCAATTGATAGTGGTAATTTCCATGGAAATGAGCGTTATCTATCAGGTAAATATGATATTGATGGTAAGATTGTGCCCGATTGGCTACCAACAGGATGGGGAATGATCACTTATAATAAGGGATTTGCTTTGTCTAGTAACGTTGCCATGGCACATTTGGAACAACAAATGGGACCAAAGACCTGGAAAGATTACATTAATCGATTCCAGTTTCTGAAGAATACTAATTCAGTTTTTGGTGATGATGATTCGGGAAATATGCAATTTAAGTTACCAATTGAACAGGCTAATACTGCCTTTGGTCAGGGTATTCAAGTAACTGCTTTGCAGATGGTGCAAGCCATGACATCAGTTGCTAATAACGGAAAAATGATCAAGCCAAGGTTTGTTGATGATATAACCAATGATCATAATAAGGTGATTAAGAGTTATAAGGAAGAAACGTTGGGACATCCCATTAAACCTTCAACTGCTAAAGCCGTCCGAAAGCATATGGAAGATGTTGTTTATAAACCATATGGAATCGGTCAAGATTACAAGATTCCCGGATATCGAGTAGCCGCAAAGACCGGTACTGCTCAGGTAAGTAATGGATCTGGCGGTTATGAGAATGGTGACGATAGTTACCTGTATTCGGTTGCTGGAATGGTACCCTCTTCAAACCCAAGATACATTATGTACGTAAGTATGAAACAACCCACTTTAAATGGTGGAAAGACCGCTACTCAATTGATGGCGCAAATCTTCAATCCAGTTATGCAGCGGGCATTGACCCAAAATACAGCTGATGATGCGCAAGTTCCAGATGTCGTTAGTCAAAAAACTGATGTGGCTAAAGACCAACTTAGTAAAAGTCATTTGGAGCCAATTGTGATTGGTGATGGTGACACGGTTACTAAGCAAAGTCCAACGGCGATTGGTGCTGGTTCAGGAGATAATCACGTTATTTTGATCACTAGTGGAGTATTAAAGATGCCTAGTCTTAAAGGTTGGAGCGAAAAAGACGTTCAAACGCTTAGTGATCAATTGGGTATCAAATTAAGTACTAGCGGTAAGGGAAAAGTAGAAAGTCAGAGTATCAATGTAGGTCAAAGAATTACCCCCAAAGCTACGTTGACAGTTAAATTAAAATAAATTTTGAGAGGATGAAAAGTGATGGATTGGTTAATTCCACTAATTGGAGGATTTATTATTACACTGGGACTAACGCCAGTATTAATAAGTTATTTTAGATCAAAGCATGAAGGTCAGATGATCAGGGAGGAAGGTCCCAGCTGGCATGAAAGTAAGAGTGGAACGCCTACAATGGGAGGATTAGGTTTCATAATTGCAATTGTCATTACGTGCTTGATCTATGGATTAGTAGTTAGCCAATTGAAGTCAACGTTACTCATCCTAATCTTTGTTCTTGTGTTTTATGGACTAATTGGGATGTGGGATGACTCAATTAAACTTTTTAAGCGGCAAAATGAAGGATTTAAAGCTTGGCAAAAGTTCTTGCTTCAAGTCATTGGAGCACTGGTGTTTGCTTGGGTTTACTATGCTGATGGATTTCCAATGTCAATTCGCTTTTTTAACCTCGGCGAGATTCCATTAGGGTATTTCTATGTTTTGTTTATCATTTTTTGGCTGGCGGGCTTTTCTAACGCCGTTAACCTCACGGATGGATTGGATGGATTGGTAAGTGGATTATCAATTATAGCTTTTGGAGCTTATGCCATTGTTGCTCATTTTCAACACCAATTTGAAGTTGAAATTTTTTGTATGGCGGTTGCAGGTGCGCTTATCGCATTTCTGCTTTTTAATCACAAGCCTGCCAAGATCTTTATGGGTGACATGGGTTCTCTAGCACTGGGTGGTGCTTTAGCTGCCGTTTCAATTTTGCTTCACCATGAACTTTCGTTATTATGGGTTGGATTAGTATTTGTTGTTGAAACTGCCAGTGTCATCTTACAAGTCACATCATTTAAGTTAACTGGAAAAAGAATTTTTAAGATGACTCCCATTCATCATACCTTTGAGTTGATGGGCTGGAGTGAATGGAAGATTGATATTGTCTTTTGGCTAGTAGGTTTGTTTACTGCGATCACTGGCGTTATTACAATGATTTAATTTTTAGGGAGCTTAATTTTAATTATGAAAAACGTGGACAATTATAAAGATAAAAATATTTTAGTTTTTGGGGCTGGCATGAGTGGAACTAATGCTGCTAAACTGTTGGTTAAGCTGGGCGCAAATGTCACTTTAACCGATGCAAAACCAGCTGATCAAATTAAAGAATATGATGAATTAAAAGCAGATGGTGTAAGAGTAGTAGCAGGTAAATCACCTCTTTCCCTATTAGATGGAATTGATCTGATGGTCAAAAATCCTGGCATTCCATACGATAATGATTTGGTTAAAGCCGCTCAAGACAAAAACATTCCGATCATTGTGGAATTAGAACTTGCAGCAGAAATCTCAGATGCTCCGATTGTTGGGGTCACGGGTAGTAACGGAAAAACCACCACTACCACCATGATTACTAAAATGTTGCAAGCGGGCAAAAAAGATGGAACGGCCCTAGATGGTGGAAATATTGGAATTCCTGCCACCAAGGTAGCTCAAGAAGTTAATAAGAATGATGTCTTAGTATTAGAAATTTCGAGTTTTATGTTACTGGGGACTCCTAAACTTCATCCGCATATTGCTGTAATTACTAATATTTTTTCCAACCATTTGGATTACCACAAAACACGTGAAAATTACGTAAATGCTAAGATGCAGATTACTAAAAATCAAACCAAAGATGATTTTCTTGTCATGAATTTTGATAGTGCTGAATGGCGAGAATTAAGCAAGCGTAGTAAAGCTCAAATCGTTCCATTTTCACTCACTGATAAGTACAAAAATGGAGCCTATGTTTCTAATGGCGATATTTACTTTAAAGATGAATTTATCATGCACAAAAAAGATATTCGGGTTCCGGGTGAACAAAACGTTCAAAATGCCTTAGCCGCGATTGCGGTAGCTAAACTGTATAAAATCTCTACTGAAGCGATTGTTTCAGTATTAAAGAATTTTGGTGGAGTTAGACATCGTGTTCAATACGTTTTAACTGCTGACGATCGTGAGTTCTACAATGATTCTAAGGCAACCGAC
Organism: Fructilactobacillus sp. X2R1C3; assembly: GCF_059901425.1. Taxonomy (NCBI): domain Bacteria; kingdom Bacillati; phylum Bacillota; class Bacilli; order Lactobacillales; family Lactobacillaceae; genus Fructilactobacillus; species Fructilactobacillus sp. X2R1C3. Next base: position 24,381 of record NZ_JBWXUW010000002.1, read on the forward strand.
ATTGAGGCCACCCAAATGGCTCTAAGAGGATTTGATGAACCGATCGTTTTGTTAGCAGGTGGGCTAGATCGTGGCTATACTTTTGATAAACTGGTTCCTGATTTTAAATCTAATTTAGCGGGAATTGTTTTATTTGGTGAAACCGCTGACTTGTTAGAAGATGCTGCCAAAAAAGCCGGTGTTCCACAAATTAAAAAAGTTAAAGACCTTGATGAAGCCGTACCAGAGGCGGTTAAGATGAGTAAACCAGGGGATATCATATTGCTGTCACCGGCTAACGCAAGTTGGGATCAATTTGCGACTTATCGTGATCGTGGGGATGAATTCATCAAAGACGTAGAGAAGTTAACTGGTAAAAAGGAGACTAAATAATGAGAATGATTGTATCCGGGGGAGGAACTGGTGGACATATCTATCCGGCGCTTGCCCTAATTGACGCGTTAAAAGCTCAAAAGCCTCATTCAGAGGTTTTGTACGTTGGGTCCGATCGCGGATTGGAAGGTAAAATTGTTCCGGAAAAGGGAATTAAATTTGATGCCTTAAAAATTCAAGGATTCAAACGGAAGTTGTTTAGTCTGTATAACTTTAAAACGATCTGGTTGTTTTTAAAAAGTGTCCAAGAGTCAAAAAAAATCATTAAAAATTTTAAACCAGATGTTGTGGTTGGAACCGGTGGGTATGTTTGTGGAGCCGTAGTATATGCTGCAGCTAAGTTAGGAATTCCAACCGTTATTCATGAACAAAATAGTGTTGTTGGTCTCACTAATCGCTTTTTGAGTCGTTATGTAGATGAAATTGCCATTGCTTTTGACGATGCTCGAAAACAGTTTCCCGAAAATAAAGTGGTTTTCACTGGCAATCCACGGGCACAGCAGGTTGCTAATATGAAAAGCGATTTTAAATGGAGTGAGTTTGGTTTAAAAGATGATGTTCCAACGGTGTTGATATTTGGTGGAAGCCAGGGAGCACTAAAAATTAATTCATCAACGGTAGAAGCAATCCCTGAATTTGACCGACGAAAATACCAAGTTGTTTTTGTTACCGGCCAGAAGCGATATCAAGGTGTTAAAAATGATTTAAAAAACATTAAAATTAACGACAATATCGCCGTTTTACCTTATATTTCAAATATGCCAGCGGTTCTGCCTAAAGTTGATTTAATTGTTGGACGTGCTGGTGCCACTAGTATTGCAGAAATAACTGCCATTGGGATTCCGGCCATTTTAATTCCAAGTCCCTATGTGACGGCGGATCATCAAACGAAGAATGCGATGAGTCTCGTAAAAAATAATGCCGCGATGATTTTGACTGAAAAAGATTTGAATGGGCAGTCTTTAGTGACAAAAGTCGACTCTTTAATGCATAACACTGAATTAAGAAAGCAAATGGCTACTAACTCATATGATATGGGAGTTCGTGATGCCGCTGACAAACTTTTAGGCGTTTGTGAGCAGGCAATTGAGAAGCATCATAAAAAAGCTTAACGGGTGATCTTAATGAAAACTAGCGATAATGATTCCAATTCATCAGGTCGGTTGGAAAAGTACCAGGAGAGAAAACAAAGGAAGAATAGTCGATATCGAGTTGGACACAAAATTCCTGGGATTAGAAAGCAACAACGCAAACAATTAATTAGAGGATTTTTGCCAATCTTATTATTGTTTATAGTAGTAGCTTTAGTTTCGCTCTATTTGGTATTGCCATACAGTCGGGTTTCATCGATCAACATTCAAACCAATCATCAGTTAAAGGGCGAGAATATTAAAGATCAGATACCATTTCGAGTTGGAGATTCGTTGCTAATGGTAAAGAGAAACAAAGCTAAGGCCCAAAAGTACGTGTTAGATCATAATGCGCAGGTTAAGCACGTTGATTTTTCTTTTAAAAAGCATAATCAATTATTGGTAAAGGTAGATGGATATTCGAATCCGGAGTACATTTTTAAAGCCGGAAAGTATTATCCAGTCTATCCGTCAGGTCATGTTTCCAGCGAAGCAGTTAAAATTGATGATCCTAACAATATCTGCACTGTTTCTGGATTTAAGCCAGGAAATGAAATTAGAAATGTGTTAAAGCAATACAAAAAGATTAGTCCATCAATTAGGAATCAGATTAAAGAGTTAAAAAATGCTAATACTAAAAGCAATCCGGAGCGGATTCAAATTTTGATGAAAGATGGAAATGAGATTTACGTCAAAATAAGTACTATGGCAGATAAGATGGCTTACTATCCTGCAATTGCGAAGGGCCTGAAACAAAAGAGCGTAGTTAACATGGAAGTGGGAGCATACTCCTATCCTTTGGGGAAATGAGAGCTCTTTATTAACGTTCATCATGTGTGTTAAAATTAAGTGAGATTATGGTATATTGGATAATCTGTTTCAATAGACCTTATATGGAGGTTCCAGATAATGAACGATTCAAATTTGTACATTGGTTTAGATATTGGAACTACTTCGATTAAAGTGATTGTGGCTGAAAAAGCTAACGGTCAAATGAATGTAATCGGAGTTGGTAATGAAAAATCAACTGGTGTTAGTCGTGGAGTTATTGTTGATATTGATAAGGCTTCAAATGCTATTGAGCGGGCCGTTAGTCAGGCTGAAGAAAAGGCAAGTGTCAAAATTAGCAATGTAATTGTGGGCATCCCAGCTGATCAGATTAAAATTGATAAATGTTCTGGGATGATTGAACTCCCCGACCAGTCTGAGGAAATCACAAACGATGATGTTGTTGACGTTTCTGAGTCTGCTATTGACACCAACCTTCCACCTGAACGTGAAGTGATCGATCTAACTCCAGATGAATTCATGGTGGACGGGTTTGACGGTATCCAAGATCCACGGGGCATGGTTGGAAATCGTCTGAAAATGAATGGCCGAATGATTAGTGGGCCAAAGACTATTATTCATAATATTAAAAAAGCCGTTACTAATGCTGGCTTGAATATTGAGGCATTGGTTGTCGATCCCCAGGCTGAAGGAAAATATATTTTAAGTGAATCAGAGCAAGAGTTTGGAACAATATTGATTGACCTAGGTGGAGGACAATCAACGGTTGCGGTTATTCATGACTTTGAACTCAAGTACGCCAATGTTGATCTTGAGGGTGGACAATACATAACTAAAGATATTTCTTCAGTATTAAACACTTCTGCCGCTAACGCTGAAAAGTTGAAGCGTGGATATGGATATGCTGATGTTGATCAAGCTAGTGAAGATAATGAGTTTCCAGTCGAAGTTGTTGGCCAAGGACAACCAGTTAATGTAAGTGAGAAATTATTAGCTGAAATTATCGAAGCACGAATCGATCAAATCTTTGGTAGACTCAAAGATGATCTTGATGGAGTTGAGGCATTAAGTCTTCCTGGTGGGATTGTGCTAACCGGTGGAGTATCTTCTATGCCAGGGATTGCTGAATTAGCCGCTAATACCTTTGGTGTTAATGTCAGGGTTTATATTCCCGACCAAATTGGTTTAAGACATCCCTCACTATCGTTAGCATTATCATTAGTTAATTATGGTGGTAATTTAAGTCAAATTGAACGGTTAGTACGTTCAGCATTTGACCATGGTGAATTCGCCTATAATGACAACGGAAATGCCAGAGAAGTTGAACCTCAATCTAAACCAAGCGTATCTGGATCCATTCCCTTTAAGCAAAAACGTCAGAATAAAACTGCAAAACAAAAACGTGAAAAGAAACCAAAGAGTGATAAGAATTTAGGCGAAAAATTAAGTGGCATTGTACACCACTTTTTCGAGTAACGCGGGGGTATTGATAAAATATGGACTATTCAATGGATGCAAATAAAAATAATGGTGCAACAATTAAGGTCATTGGAGTTGGTGGCGGTGGTGGAAACGCCGTTAATCGAATGATCGAAGAGGGCGTTAAAGGAGTTGAATTTATAGCTGCCAACACTGACTTACAAGCTTTAGGAAGTTCTAAGGCAGAAACTAAGATTAATCTTGGACCTAAGCTTACCAAAGGATTAGGAGCCGGTTCAAACCCAGAAGTTGGATCAAAAGCAGCTGAAGAAAGTGAAGAAGCCATTACTGATGCCTTACACGATGCTGACATGGTGTTTGTTACGTCAGGAATGGGCGGAGGAACTGGAACTGGTGCAGCTCCGATTGTTGCCAAAATTGCTAAAGATGCTGGTGCATTGACAGTTGGAGTTGTGACTCGTCCCTTCGTTTTTGAAGGACCAAAACGTGATCATAACGCTACTGAAGGAATTGAAGCCCTTAAGCAAAACGTTGATACTTTAGTAGTGGTTTCGAATAATCGTTTACTAGATATGGTGGATAAAAAGACTCCAATGATGGAAGCCTTTAAGGATGCCGATGATGTCTTACGTCAGGGTGTTCAAGGAATCACTGATTTAATTACTAGTCCCGGGGTTGTTAATCTGGATTTTGCTGATGTAACAAGTGTAATGCAGAATCAAGGATCCGCTCTTATGGGAGTAGGTGCAGCAACCGGTGAAAACCGAACTGAAGAAGCAACTAAAAAGGCCATTAATTCACCATTATTGGAAGTTTCAATCGACGGAGCTCAACAAGTTTTGCTGAATGTAACTGCTGGACCAGAGTTATCACTTGCTGAGGCACAAGATGCAGCTAATATCGTGTCTGATGCAACGTCAAATGATGTTAACATCTTCTTTGGAACTTCGATCGATGAAAACATGGGGGATGAAGTTAAAGTTTCAGTAGTTGCTACTGGAATTCAGACTGGGGATCCAGACCGTTCTGCTAGTCCAGCCTTAACTAGGAAGAATCGTTCAAGTACCTTTGCTAGTCCTAAGACTGATAATGCTACCAAAGATAATTCAGCTGATTCTGGTAATGATGATCCGCTTCACAACTGGGACATTAGTGATAACCAAAACGAAGTTAGAAATGCTGATTCATCAGATAATGACAAATTTTCGAACGTGGAAAAGCAAGACTTTGAACCATTTGAAGCTGGAAATAATGCTGATTCAAATAATAATGATAGTGGAAACGACAATGATGATGTCCCTCCATTCTTCAGATATCGGAACCGAAATAATAAGCAATAGTGTTCGGAGAGGAGCTAGTAATGTCATATAATTTTAAGCGTTTTTTTGGGATCGATGATAATAACGAGACTTATGAAGACGATGACTCAAACCAAAATAATGTTGATAGCGCTCGATCTGTAAAAAATAATCCGCGTAAGGTCATATCAATGAGTAAAAGTGATATTTCTAATAGTAAAATTGCTGTTATGGAACCCCGAATTTATGCTGACGCAAAGAGTATTGCCAGCAAATTAATTGGTGGGAATGCTGTGATTGTTAAAATGGACGGGGTTAGTAATGAATCCGTCAAAAGAATTGTTGATTTTTTAAATGGGACCATTTACGCTATTGATGGAAAAATAAGACGAATTGATGAGAAAATTTTTCTCTGTGCTCCTAACAATTTTGATATTGATGGGGCAATGGACGAAAAGTTCAATAGTCGGTTAGGATGATTTAATTGGAAATGGTAATTACTTGGATTGCACAGATTATTAATTATGCAATTCAGATTTATATGTTGGCAATCGTAATCGATGCTTTACTGACGTGGTTTCCAGGTGCTTCGCAATCTCGATTTGGTCAGTTTTTAGGTCGGATCGTGAATCCCTTTTTAGAGTACTTTAACTTTGCTCACATTGGGATGCTAGGTTTTGGTCCAATATTGGCTTTAATCGTTCTTCAACTTTTACAGTTTGGAGTAACTTACATTGGAAATATCTTGATAAGTTTGGTCGGATAAAATGAGTGTTGAAAAAAATATTGAACAGCATTTTAGAAAATCCGAATTACCGTTCCTTCAAACTGCCAGCGATTGGATTGATAGTGCAAATTCTGAGTATCGTCCAATTCTTACTAGTTTTCTCAACTCAAGGGAGTGCTATTTACTTCAGACCTTGGTAAATCGTTATCCTAGTTTGAAGCTGTCGACGTTTGGTGGATATCAAAATGCTGAGATGAAACGAGGTCTGATTTATCCAGACTATTTTGTGCCAAAGTTTGATGATTATAAATTATCACTAATTGAGATTCAATATCCGGAAAAGTTTGCGTCTATCCATCACAATCAAGTTCTTGGAAGTTTGATGGGAAGTGGAATTGAACGCAAGGTTCTCGGCGATATTTTGACCGACGGAGAACGTTGGCAATTTATTTGTGAAAATGAAATGGCTAAATACTTGATGAGGTCAGTTGACCGAATCGGAAAAGTAAAGGTTAATTTAGAACAGATTAATTTTAGTCAAATCGTTAAAGGAGAAGACGATTGGATGGTAAATTTTGTTACTTTACCATCATTTCGCTTAGATGTAGTTATTTCGATTGGTTTTCATATTTCTAGAAGTATGGCTAAGAGTCTGATCGAGCATGAAAAAGTTCGCTTAAATTGGTTTGAGTTTACTAAATCAAATTATGAAATTAAAGTTTCTGATATGATTTCTGTCAGAGGATACGGTAGAATAAAAGTAGTGGGATACAATGGCCACTCGAAAAAGGGAAAATTAAAAGCTGAGTTAAACGTAATAAAAAATAAATGAGGAGGGATATTATGACGCTAACGGCTCAAGATATTCATGATAAAAAGTTTTCACTAAAAATGAGGGGATACAGCATTGATGAAGTCAATGACTTTTTAGATCAACTCACTAAAGATTACCAAATTCTGCAAGATGAGAATGAGGAGCTTAAAAGATCATTAAAGAAAACTAAAAAAGACCTCACTTACTATGATGACCTAAAAAATTCTTTGAACCAATCGATTTTAGTTGCTCAAGAAGCGGCTGATAAGGTTAAAAAGGATGCTGAGAGTGATGCAGATGAAATTAAACAAAAAGCTCAAGAGCAAGCCAACTCTATTTTAACTGAAGCTACCGCTCAATCGAATGAAATCATGGGTAATACCTCAAAGCAGGCCCAGAGTCTTTCAATTGCAACTGATGATTTCAGAAATAGTGTGAAGGATTTTCGTCAAAAGATGATTGGAATGCTTAAAAGTCAGTTAGACTTTGCCCAGAGTGAAGATTGGAATAAATTACTCGATTCAAGTAATTTTAGCAATTATGATGAGATTCAAGAAGCCGTGAAGAATCTTGACAAGCAGGCTATTGGGAGTGTAAACTCGTCTAGTAATGATTCATCAAAGGGTGATCAATTTGTTGTGGAGTCGGTTTCAGGACCATACACGGATCCGACGGTTGAAATTTATCCCAATGATAAGCTACATAAATAATGATAGATTGAAGATAGAAAGTTGCTAATGGTCTTTTCAGCGAATTAGGGTTGGTGTGAGCCTAAAAAAGTAATTATTAGCAAAAGATCACTTCATTGATAGTCTATTATGCAATGAGAAAATTAACGGTTGTTAATTTTGAATTTGGGTGGTACCACGAAGACTTCGTCCCTATGAGGGCGAGGTCTTTTTATTTTGAGGAGGATACTATGAGAATTAAGGATACGTTAAACTTAGGTAAAACTAAGTTTAAAATGAGAGGAAATCTTCCCGTTAAAGAGGTTGAACGAGAAAAAGTGTGGGAAGATAATCAACTTTATCAACAACGGCAAAAACTGAATGAAGGTAAACCATCGTTTGTATTGCACGATGGACCTCCGTATGCTAACGGTGATATCCATATGGGACATGCCATGAATAAAATCACCAAAGACATTATTGTTCGATTTAAATCCATGAATGGATACCGGGCTCCTTATGTTCCGGGATGGGATACTCATGGACTACCAATTGAACAACAACTTAAAAAGGAAGGCTATAATCGCAAAGAGATGTCTACGAATGATTTTCGTAAACTTTGTCACGATTATGCCTTAAAACAAGTTGACCGACAACGTGATGAATTCAAACGTTTAGGTGTTTCAGCGGACTGGGATAATCCATACCTTACTTTAATGCCCGAATATGAAGCGGCTGAAGTACGTGTTTTTGGTAAAATGGCTGATCGGGGCTTGATTTATAAAGGACTTAAGCCGGTAATTTGGTCTTGGTCATCGGAATCGGCACTAGCGGAAGCAGAAGTTGAGTATCATGATGTGACTTCTCCGTCGGCATTTTTTGCTGAAAAAGTGATTGATGGAAATGGAATTTTAGATGACGATACTTATATGGTTGTCTGGACTACGACGCCCTGGACGATTCCTGGTTCTGAGGGGATTACCGTTGAACCTGATTTTAACTATTCGATTATTCAACACGATGATGACCCGAAAAAATATGTTATCGGAACTGATTTACTTGATAAAGACGCAGAAATGTTCGGATGGGAAAATATTAAAACCTTAAAGACGGTCAAAGGGAAGGATTTAAACAACATTAAAGCCCAACATCCGTTTGACAAAAATCGTCAATTGGTTGTAATGAACGGCGATTTTGTTACTAATGACTCCGGAACTGGGTTAGTTCACACTGCTCCTGGATTTGGTGAAGATGACTATAACATTGGGATGCAGTACGGTTTGGATGTGTTTGCACCCGTGAATGCTAAGGGATATCTCACTAAAGAAGCCGGTCCTGATTTTGAAGGTGTCTTTTATGAAGATGCTAACCAAATTGCCTTGGATAAGTTAAAAAAACAGGGACAGTTAATTTATTACATGCCTTATAAACATAGTTATCCCTTTGACTGGCGAACCAAAAAGCCGGTAATTTATCGTGCTACCCCGCAGTGGTTTGCCTCAGTTGATAAGATTAGAAAAGAAATCTTGGATGCCATCGATACGGTTGGATTTAACCCTGATTGGGGACAAAAGCGACTCTATAACATGATTCGTGATCGTGGTGACTGGGTCATTTCCAGACAGCGAGTTTGGGGAGTTCCACTACCAATTTTCTATGGTGAAGATGGAGAACCAATCATTACTGATGAGACGATTGAACACGTTGCTAGTTTGTTTGGTAAATATGGCTCCGATATTTGGTTTGAAAGGGAGGCCAAGGATCTTTTACCAGAAGGATTTATTAGTGAACATTCACCAAATGGTAAGTTTACCAAAGAAAATGACATTATGGATGTTTGGTTTGATTCGGGTACTTCTCATCAGGGCGTTTTGGCAGAACGACCTGAATTGACGTATCCATCTGATCTCGTTGTTGAAGGATCCGATCAGTACCGTGGTTGGTTTAACTCTAGTTTGATTACAAGTGTTGCGTATGCTGACATTGCACCTTACAAAAATGTTTTATCACAAGGATTTACTCTGGATAAGAAAGGTCACAAAATGAGTAAATCACTTGGAAATACGATCGCTCCAAGTGATGTTATCAAGCAAATGGGAGCTGATATTGTTCGTTTGTGGGTTACCACTGTTGATACTTCAGCTGACGTGCGGGTATCAATGGGTAACTTTAAGGTAGTCTCTGATAGTTATAAAAAGATCAGGAATACAATTCGGTATATGTTAGCTAATACAAGTGATTTTGATTCTGAATCAGATTCGGTTAAGTATGAAGACATGAACCCTGCTGACCAGTACATGATGCTTCGCTTGAATCAATTAATTCAAAACGTTAAAGATGACTACAACAAGTACGATTTCATGAGTATTAATAAGGAATTACTTTCATTTATTACTAGTGACTTGTCGGCTTTCTACTTGGATTTTGCAAAAGATATTTTGTACATTGATCCTAAGAATGGTCACAGACGTCGTTCGATGCAAACGGTTTTGTACGAGGTCTTAGTTGCTTTAACTAAATTAATGACTCCAATCATTCCCCACACGACCGAAGAAATTTGGAATTTCTTAAATGAACCAGAAGAGTTTGTTCAGTTGGCTGAAATGCCAGAAGTTAAGCACTTTGACAATGAAGATGAAATTAGGCATCAGTGGGATCAATTTATGAAGTTGAGAAAGAACGTGTTGAAAGCCATGGAACTGGCTCGAGATAGTAAAGTCATTGGTAAACCGTCTGAAGCTAAATTGACTTTGTATGTTGATGATGCAACTAGGAAGCTGTTTAACGATTTAGGTGTTGATATTGCCCAAATCTTGATGGTTTCTCAATTAGATGTTAAATCAATTGATGAAGTTGACCCAGATGCAGATCGATTTGATGATAATTTAGCAATTAAAGTAGAGCATGCCAAGGGTGAGACCTGTGTTCGTTGTCGTCTCATTAAGCAGGATGTTGGTTCTGACCCAGCTTACCCAGAGTTCTGTGGTCGTTGTGCTAAGATTGTTAAAGAAGAGTTTCCAGAAACAGCAACAGACGGATTTGAAGAAAAGTAATGGAATCGGGATTTGATCCCGATTTTTTATTAACAAAGGGGTAAAACGAAATGAAAGGTACGATTAAAAGTTACGAAAGGGATAAGGGATTTGGGTACATTCAGGTTCCTAATTCTGATGATGTTTTCATGCATATTACTGGAATTATTTCTGGAAATCCAAAGCAAATTAAGCCCGGTGATCAAGTTGATTTTGTGAAAGCCATGGGACAACATGGCTTTCAGGCTGCTAAGGTGGTTTTACATCAAGATTGAAGCAATTGCATTGGGTTTATATTATGGTTAAACTATTTTTGGAAGGTGATTATTATGGATTTTGAAGAAAAAGTAATTAGTAGCAAACCGGTTTATAATGGACCAATTGCTCAAGTGGAAGAACAGCAAGTTAAGCTTCCAAATGGACGGCTGGCCTCCAGAGAGATTATTCACCACTGTAAATCAGTAGCAATGCTTGCAATCACCTCAGACAATAAAATGATTTTAGAGAAACAATGGCGTGCCCCAGCAAAACAAGTGATGATTGAAATCCCTGCAGGTAAATTGGATGATCGCGACAATGATTCACCGATTCATGCAGTTAAAAGGGAATTAAATGAAGAAGTTCGATATAATGCTAAGGAAATTAAAGAGCTTTATTCGTTTTATCCGTCGGTTGGGATTTCCGATGAGTATATGTATTTGTACTTAGTGGAAGGATTAACTCCAGTGAAGACTAAATTACCTAGAGATCCTGGTGAATTTTTAGAAATTAATGAGTATACGTTAGATGAAGCCAAACAAATGATAAAGAGCGGTAAAATCATTGATGCTAAGACAATTATGGCAATCCAATACTGGGAACTGATGCAGAAATAGGCGGTCAATATATGGTAGTTAATGATAAGAAAAATGATCAGTCTGAAATGACTAGATCTGAGTATCAGCGCATGTATGGTGAAAGTGGTAGAAGAGATCCTCGTACTCGTTATGATAATGAATCAGAAAATCAAGAGACTCGGCATGCTCGCTTGAAAAAGCGAAGCTGGTTTGACCGGTTGTTTCATCGTGCTAATAAAGGTCAATCAGCTGAATCTTCAGGGAATTATTATACCGATCAACCGGACACATATGAACGAGAAAGACAAGATGCTTCGGAGTACAAACGTAAACGACTTGGAAGAAGATTGAATGTCGTTATATTATTATTATTGTTATTAATTGTGCTCGTGCTAGCAATTATGAGGTTCGTTGGATAATTTAGGAGAATTTGGGAAATGAAAACATTTGGAATTATTTGTGCAATGGATGAAGAAATTAAATCTTTGCAATCAGCATTAAAAAATGAAAGAGAAAAGGATATTAATGGCATTAAGTTTTATGAAGGGACCATCGATGGTCAAAAAGTTGTCCTAGTAAAATCTGGGATTGGTAAAGTTGAAGCAGGAATTACAGCAGCCCTTTTACTTGAGAATTTTGATGTTGATGTAATCATTCATTCTGGATCAGCAGCTGGCATTGGAGAAGGACTGAGTGTTGGTGACTTAGTAATCTCTACTCAAACTGCTTATCATGACGTTGATGCTACTGCTGCAGGATATGAATACGGCCAATTACCTGGTCAACCAGCTCGATTTGACGCTTCTGACACTTGGATTAATAAAATTACTGATGCTTCAAAAGATACCGGTATTAACCCTAAAAAGGGGTTGATTGTTACTGGAGATCAATTTATTGCTGGACAAAAAATGATCGATGAAATTCTGAAAAACTTTCCAGATGCCTTATCGGCCGAGATGGAAGGCGCCGCAGTAGGACAAGTTGCCCACCAGTTTAATATTCCGTACGTCGTTATTAGAGCGATGTCAGATGTTGGTGATGAAAACGCTAATCAGAGTTTTGATGAGTTTGTTGTTGACGCCGGAAAACGTTCGGCACAGATGCTATTAAATTTATTTAAGAATACTAAAGAAGCTTAGAGGGATGATTTAATTGGGTGAGATCTATTTAGATAACGCCGCAACCACACCAGTCTCCAGTGAAGTGTTGGATGACATGTACGATAAGTTTAAAAATAACTTTGGAAACGCTTCTACTTTGTATCAACTTGGAAGACAGTCAAAAGAAATCTTGGAAGATAGTCGACATGTGATTGCTAAAAGTATTAATGCGGATGATAACGAAATTGTATTTACAAGTGGTGGGACTGAAAGTGATAACACGGCTGTGATTAGAACGGCTGAAGCTCGAAAGAGTCTTGGTAATCACATTATTACAACTGCAATTGAACATGAAGCAATTTTAAAACCCATGAAATATTTAGAAGATCATGGATTTAGAGTTACTTATTTGCCAGTTGACAAGCAAGGTAATATTTCTTTAACTGATCTTAAGAATGCGCTTGATGATGACACGATTCTGGTTTCAATCATGATGGGAAATAATGAAGTTGGGAGTAAGAATCCGATTCATGAAATTGGGGAACTACTTAAAGATCATCAGGCTTGGTTTCATACTGATGCTGTGCAAGCTTATGGTCTACTTGATATTGATGTCAAAAGAGACCACATTGATTTACTATCCACATCGGCTCATAAGTTAAATGGTCCCAAAATGATTGGTTTTTTGTATCGACGAAATGGAATTAATTTTACCAGTTATATTATGGGTGGCGATCAGGAAGACAAACGACGTGCCGGAACCGAAAATATTCCCCAAATATCAGGATTTGCTACGGCTGTTAGAAACCTTCCTAGTGAAAAGAAAAAGCAACGAAGAGAAGATTTTAGACGATTTAAGCGTGAAGTGGTTGATGGATTAACTAATAACGGAATTGACATCGATGTAAACGGATCGATGAGTGATAATACTCTGCCACACGTCTTAAACATTTGGATCAAGGGAATTTCTACTTATGTTATGCAGACTAATTTAGATTTAGCGGGGATTGCCGTGTCGGGTGGATCAGCATGTACCGCTGGTAGTTTGGAACCTTCTCATGTCTTAACTGCAATGTTTGGAAAAGATAGTCCTAGACTTTCAGAATCCATTCGAGTTAGTTTTGGGGCATATACCACTGATGAAGACATTCAAAAATTAGTTACTGAGATTACGGCGATTGTTAATCGCTTGAAGAAGGGAAACAAGAAGTAATGGCATTTTCAAAGGTAGTCCAGTTAAAGGGTGGAACTGACAAATATGAGTTGAACCCAGAAATCAAACAATACACTTTACTTGACCTTGGTTTTAACACCACTAAAAGTGGCAATTTTTCCTATAAGAAATCCATTGACCCAGAATCCCCGTTTAATAAAAGGGCGATCAAGCTTAAGATTACAATCAATTCTGATATGAGTGAATTTAAGATGGCAGTCGTTGATGGTAATGAAATGAATGATGTGGATATCTTTTCTAATGATAATCATCAAGAAGAACGTGATCAGTTTAATTTCATTATGCAGAATATGATTTTAAGAAAAGTATTTCAAAAAGTGTAGAAGAGTGAAAAGTTGCAAGAATGTTAGTTAGTAGAGTATGATAGTAAATACTGGAATTGCGACCTTCAAATCGTAGATTTTCAGAATCTAAAGAATGATGGTGATGTTATGCAAGATAACAGTAAAACACGTGTTGTTGTTGGTATGAGTGGTGGAGTTGACTCTTCAGTTGCCGCCTACCTCTTAAAACAACAGGGATACGATGTGGTTGGAGTCTTCATGAAGAACTGGGATGACACCGATGCTGATGGTGTTTGTACCGCTACTGAAGACTACAAGGATGTTGCTCATGTTGCTAACGAAATCGGCATCCCATATTATTCTGTTAACTTTGAACATGAGTATTGGGATCGGGTCTTCAAGTATTTCTTAGAGGAATACAAACGCGGACGTACTCCTAATCCTGATGTAATTTGTAATACTGAGATTAAGTACAAAGCTTTTCTCGAGTATGCAATGGATCTTGGTGCCGATTATATTGCAATGGGGCATTATGCTCAGTTGAAACGTGATAAAGAGGGACACAACCACTTATTACGTTCCACAGATCTTAATAAAGATCAAACTTACTTTTTAAGTCAACTTTCAGCAGATCAACTGGATCGAGTAATGTTTCCAGTTGGTGGGATGACTAAACCTGAGGTTAGAAAAATTGCTAAAGAAGCTAATTTGTGGGTAGCTGATAAAAAGGATTCAATGGGAGTTTGTTTCATTGGTCCTAACAACTTTAATAATTTTCTTAGCAAATACCTTCCGGCCAAGCCGGGTAAAATGATGACTTTTGATGGTGAAGTAAAGGGACATCATAATGGCTTGATGTACTATACAATTGGTCAAAGAAAGGGCCTTGGTATTGGCGGAGATGGTTACGATAATCGACCATGGTTTGTGGTTGGTAAGGATCTTTCCAAGAATATTCTGTACGTAGGAAAAGGGTATGATAATGAACACTTGTATGCTGATTATCTGACTGCTTCTGGTCTTTCTTGGATTGATTCCAATACGCGAGGAAATGATTTTCACTGTACGGCTAAGTTTAGGTATCGTCAAAAGGATACGGGGGTTACCGTTCATATTGATGACGACAATAATCACGTTAAGGTAACTTTTGATGAACCAGTTCGGTCAATCACTCCCGGACAGGCAGTGGTTTTCTATGACGGTCAAGAATGTTTAGGAACCGCTACGATTGATGCCGCGTTTAAAAATGATCATGAACTACAATACGTATAATATTTAAACAAAGTTCGACTCATTTTGAGTCGGACTTTTTTGATAATTTAATTCTAAACTGGCATAATAAAGCTATATCAATGTGGGTGAGAGGGGTTTAAATGAAACTTTATTTTGTGAGACATGGGAAGACCGAATGGAATCTTGAAAGTAGGTATCAAGGTGCCGGAGGTGACTCACCGCTTCTTGACGAAAGTTACCATGAAATGGATCAAGCGGGTAAATTTCTTTCTGGCGTTCAATTTGCACATATTTATGCAAGCCCCATTAAAAGAGCACGAATTACCGCCTTTCATATTCAAAAGTGGTTAAAATTTCCGGTCTCCATTTCACTGGACAGTCGTTTGGAAGAGTTTCATCTTGGTAAGATGGAAGGAATGAAATTTACTGATGTGCAAAAGAAATTCCCAGCAGAATTTGATGCCTTTCGCAATCATCCAGATCAATATCGTCCTGAAGCGATTGGTGGGGAAGATTTTCCTGAGTTAATCAAGCGAATGCAAAGTAAAATTGGTGAAATTACAAAAAATTATAGTAATAACGATAATATCTTAATTGTTAGTCATGGAGCAGCTCTGAATGCTCTGATTAATTCGTTATTAGGAATTCCTCTGAAAGATTTACGTAAACGTGGTGGATTGGCTAATACAAGTACTACCGTTATTGAAACTAGTAATCATGGCAAAACGTATCGATTGGTGGATTGGAATGACACCAGTTATTTAGATAGGAAAATTGAAAAATCAGATTTAGTGTAATAGGAGTAAGGCTATGACAGATAATGGACGAGAAAATAAACCAACGGAAGATCCCCGTCAAAAGCAAGCTGAGGAAACACTTCATAAGTTAGTAAAAGATATTGACGATCACCCCAAGGACTACCGAACTTACTATGATTTAAGTGTATTTTTAGTTGAGCTTAAAAGTTATACACAGGCTGAAGAGTTGTTAATGAAAGCATTGGGTTTATTTGGTGATTCAAATAAAAAAGCCAAAAGTACGCTGCTATATGGTTTAGGTAACGTATATTATTCTGCAGGTGAATATGAAAAAGCCATTCAACAGTTTCAGCAGGTGAGCGATCCGGAGTTAAAAAAAGATGCTTATATTATGTTAGCGCAGAGTTATATGGGTAAAAAGGATTACAAGCGAGCCCTAGTGTTTTTACTTACGGCTCAAGAATTAGCCAAGCAAGATCCCGAAATTAATCGGATGATGGGGAAATGTTTAATGGCGCTAGGTGATTTTGATCAAGCAGCTGATTTTTATGATCGAGTCTTAAAAAGTAATCCTGATGACGGAAAAGCCAATTTCGATCGGGGATTAATTGCCATGGTGATTGGCGAACCATTTGATGATTATTTCAAAAAAGCCGAGAAATACGATAAGAAAAATTTTGATGCTAAACAAAGTCAGATAAAAGACATTGAAAAAGTAGTTCAATTAAATAAACAAAAAGAAGAGCACTCTGATGACTCGAAACCAAATGATTCCAAAAAATAGGAGAAAATAATTGTCTGAATCCATGGATTTATTTCAAACGAACGAAAAATTGAATAATTCATCTCAAAGTGAGCAGCCATTTGTGAAGGGACAAGTTCAGACAACTTTTTTTGAAAGTTCAGATAGTTTCTACAAAGTTTTGCTGGTAAAGGTTAATGAAACTAATATAGACTGGCATGAAGATGAAATTGTTATCACTGGTAACTTTGCGGATATTAGTGATGATGTCACCTATCGTTTTATTGGGAAGTTGGTTGACCATCCCAAATATGGAAAGCAATTTCAAGCTGAAAACTACGAGCGGGTTGGTCAAACTTCCAAAAAGGGTTTGGTTAATTATTTATCAGGCGATGAATTTACTGGTATCGGACCGAAGACTGCCGAAAAAGTTGTTAACAAATTGGGAACGAATTTAATTGAGAAGGTTTTAGAAAACCCAGCGGTTTTAAATTCGGTTGGATTAACCAAGAAGCAAAAGGACGTAATTACAAAAGCAATCCACGAAAATAATGGGGTTGAACAAACCATCGTTGGGCTGAATAGTTATGGCTTCGGTAGTAGCTTAGCTTCCGCCATCTTTAAAAAGTATAAAGAACAGGCTTTAGAGGTCATTAAGAATAATCCTTATCAACTCGTTGAAGATATTTCCGGAATTAGCTTTAAGCGTGCTGATCGAATTGCAAATAAGGTTGGAGTAGATTACAACGATAAGGGACGGTTACGTGCCGGATTACTGACAGCTCTTGATTCTTTGTCCATTAAAAGTGGTAATACGTATTCTGATACTAGAGAATTAATGCAAGAAAGCACTCGAATTCTTGAAACCGATCGAACGCAGAGTATTGACGACAAGAAGCTAGGTGAAGAATTGTATGATTTAGCTAAAGACCAAAAAATTGTCGTCGATGAAGATAAAATTTATTTAAAAAATCTGTACGATGACGAGATACGCATTGCTGAAAACATCAAGCGAATTGAGCAGAGTGGCAAAAAGGTGGAGGATCAAACTAATGATTTTTCTAAGATAATTGGTAAAGTTGAGAGTGAGGTCGGAATTGAGTATGACGATTCTCAGAAAAAAGCCATTAACGAAGCAATGATAAACCCTGCATTTTTGCTCACGGGTGGTCCTGGAACTGGGAAAACGACTATTATCAACGGAATTGTTAGAACGTTTGCTAAAGCTAATGATTTATCTTTAGATATTAATGACTATAAAGAACAAGCATATCCGGTATTATTAGCAGCTCCTACTGGGCGAGCTGCCAAAAAAATGAGTGAATCAACTAAAATTCCTGCCAGTACAATTCATCGCTTGCTAGGTCTTACTGGTCATGGCGATGAAGAAGCTGCCAATGATTTGGAGGGTGGTTTGTTAATCGTTGATGAAATGTCGATGGTGGATACAGACTTGTTTAAAATTTTAAGCCAGGCGGTTCCAAATGGTATGAAGGTGATCTTTGTTGGTGATAAGGATCAGTTACCTTCGGTTGGTCCCGGTCAGGTTTTTTATGATTTACTCCGTTCTCATACAATTCCAAGCGTGGAATTAAACCAAATTCATCGTCAAAATGACGGATCGACCATTGTAGAATTAGCCCATGATATCAAGAATGGTGAGATGCCCAAAACACTTTTAAAAAATCAAAGGGATCGTAGCTTTATTAATTGTAATACCCAACAAGTTGATTCGGTAATTAAGCAGATTGTTAATAAGGCCAAAACGAAGGGATTTAGTTCTACGGATGTACAAGTACTAGCTCCAATGTATCGAGGAACTGCAGGGATTGATCGTTTAAACGTTGAGATTCAAAACATTATGAATCCTAAAACGGCCGACTCTCAGAAAGAAGTTGACTTTAGGGGAACCACTTATCGAATTGGCGATAAGGTTCTTCAACTTGTAAATGTCCCTGAGAATAACATTTTTAACGGTGATATTGGTAAAATCGTTGGAATTGAAGTTAATAGCGATAATAAGCATTATCTAGATAAACTGGTCATTGCGTTTGATCAAAATGAGGTTACCTATACTCGAAATGACTGGAATCAGTTAACACTTGCATACTGTACCTCGATTCATAAAGCTCAGGGTAGTGAGTTCGAAATGGTCATCTTACCGATTGTTCCTCAATATAAGAGGATGCTTAAAAGGAACTTATTGTATACTGCAGTTACTAGAGCTTCGAAAATGTTGATCATGATTGGAGATCCAAATTCATTTGAAGAATGTATTGAAAATGAATCGGTTAATCGGAAAACGACTTTGAAGCAACGGTTACAGTACGTGATTGACGAAGAGTATACTCCAAAGGTAATTGGCAATTCAAAAAAGGGTAGACCGACTTTTAAAAAGAAAACTCCCTCAGATTTTATTTTATCGGAGGATCAGATTATTGAAAATACAATTGATCCCATGATTGGGATGCAGGGAATTACCCCCCAAAATTTTAATAATGATAAATGAATTAAATTCGATTATAATGTAGGTAGTAATTAGTTGGTTATGAGGGGAAACTTGATGGTGAAAACAAAAAAAGAAAAAAAGTCGGCAAAGATATTTGCGTTGAATTCGAATCGTCCGTTAGCAGAAAAGATTTCTGAATATAGTGGAATGGACCTTGGTAAAGCAACCATCAATCATTTTAGTGATGGTGAAATTCAAATTTCAATTGATGAGAGTATTCGTGGAGATGATGTGTACATCGTTCAATCGCTTTCTGATCCTGTTAATGATAATTTGATGGAATTGATGATTATGATTGATGCAGTTCGAAGAACCAGTCCCCATACTATTAACGTGGTAATCCCGTACTATGGATATTCAAGATCTGACCGAAAAGCGCGTTCCAGAGAACCAATTACTGCAAAATTAATTGCTACCTTTCTTGAATCTAGTGCGGTAGATCGAGTCATTACTCTTGATTTACATGCGGCACAAATTCAGGGATTCTTTGATATTCCAGTGGATCACTTGCGGTCACTTGAGTTAATGGGTAATTACCTAAAAGAACACGATATTAGTAATGACGCCGTTGTGGTTTCACCTGATTATAATAGTGTCGCAAAGGCACGAGGAATGGCTGGCTACTTGAACCTTCCGATTGCAATTGTTGATAATCGAAATCCTGAGGATCTGAGTCAGGTTCCTAGTACGATTATTGGTGATATAAAGGGTAAAAATGCAATTGTTGTTGATGATATGATTGTGACGGGTGAGAAGATGAAAATCACTGCGCAAGCGATTATGAATGCAGGAGCAAAAGCGGTTTACGTAGTTGCCACTCATCCTGTTCTTACTGAAGAAGCAAAGCAAAATCTTTCCGATCCAGCCATTAAACAGGTGATTGTTTCTGATTCCATTGTCGTTCCACAGAATAAGAGAATTGACAAAATGGTGATCGTTTCAGTTGGCAAGCTGATTGGTGATGCCTTAAAATTAATTGAGAACGAACAATCAACAAGTAAATTGTTTAAGTAATATAAATTTGGAGGGATTCTAATGGTATTTAGAGCAAATGATGATCGTTACGATAATATGAAAGTAAGACGTGCTGGAACAACGGGACTGCAATTACCCGCATTATCATTTGGAATGTGGCATAGCTTCGGTGACGATGCCAACTTTAAAGATAGTGAAAGGGTAATGCTCCATGCTTTCAACAAGGGAATCTTTAGCTTTGATTTAGCTAATAACTATGGTCCCGGTTCAGGTGCTGCTGAAAGAATGTTTGGCCAAGTTTATCGACGCGATTTAAAGCCTTACCGTGATGAATTAATTATCACCACTAAAGCTGGATTTCATATGTGGCCAGGTGTTTATGGTAACTATTCTTCAAAGAAAACACTCGTTACTGCGCTAGATCAAAGTCTTCAAAGAATGGGACTTGATTATGTGGATATTTATTATACCCATCGATTTGATCCTAATACTCGATTAGAAGAGACTGCTGAAGCCCTTGATGGATTAGTTCGTGCAGGTAAAGCACTTTACATTGGAATTTCTAATTATGATGGCCATCAGACTGCAGAAATGATTAAATTATTTAAGGAACTGAAGACTCCATTTGTAGTTAACCAGAGTTCATATAATATGCTTAATCGAGAGCCTGAAGATGATGGAACCCTTAAAACGTTAGCAGATAATCATGATGGTTTTATTGCTTACGGTCCTTTAGCAGAGGGTCTTTTAACC
Organism: Fructilactobacillus sp. X2R1C3; assembly: GCF_059901425.1. Taxonomy (NCBI): domain Bacteria; kingdom Bacillati; phylum Bacillota; class Bacilli; order Lactobacillales; family Lactobacillaceae; genus Fructilactobacillus; species Fructilactobacillus sp. X2R1C3. The sequence continues at coordinate 45,075 of NZ_JBWXUW010000002.1, forward strand.
AGTAAGTACTTAAAGGGGATTCCAAGTGACATCAAATTGCATAAGACCAACAAATTTATTTTGGCTAATGGTGATGAAAGTGCTGTTAATAAGCTAAATAAACTAAATAAGATTGCACAGAATCGTAATCAAACACTTGCCCAAATGTCATTAGCATGGCTATTACACGATCCAACGGTTGCCAGTGTGGTTACTGGTGCTTCAAAAGTTGATCATTTAGATGATAACCTGAAGGCATTAGATAACCTTGACTTTACTCAAGATGAATTAGATGAAATTGATAAAATCGTTAAGTATAAATAATTGAAAAAAGGATGCTTATTGTAAGCATCCTTTTTGTTAATTGTTCATGATTAGCATTGGCAAGATTAGGGGACTTCTTTGTGTTTTTTCATATAAGAAGTTTGATAAATCATTGACAATTGCCTTACTAATTGATTTTTCGTCTGCATTTTTATTCTTCATAGCACGACGGATGGTTCTAAAGACTAACTTGCGTCCTTCGTCAAGTAATTCACCTGATTCGCGCATATAAACGAATCCACGTGAGAGAAGGTCAGGACCAGATTGGATTTCTTGGTTCTTTAAGTTGATTGTAGCAACAACCACTACTAAACCTTCTTCAGAAAGAAGCTGACGATCCCTTAGGACTTTATCACCAATATTTCCAACCCCATTGCCATCGATGTAAACATCACCAGCGTTGAAGTATCCAGCAACACGAGCACTATCTTTTGTTAAAGCAAGCACCTCACCATTTTTTAAAATAAAACAGTGATCAGCCGGGACTCCACATTCTTGTGCGAGTTTAGTATGGATTTTTAACATTCGGTACTCACCATGGATCGGGACAAAGAACTTTGGCTTCATTAAACGAAGCATTAGTTTTTCTTCTTCTTGGCCACCGTGTCCAGAGGTATGAATGTTATTAATCTTACCGTGAATGACTTTAGCACCGTCTTCTTCAAGCTCATTAATGACCCGGTTAACACTTAATGTGTTACCAGGGATTGGGTTACTTGAAAAGACAACGGTATCACCAGGTTGGATCGAAATTTGCCGGTGAGTTCCGTTAGCAATTCGAGCCAAAGCAGCCATTGGTTCACCTTGAGAGCCGGTACACAGGATCATAACCTTATCTGCCGGTAAGTGCTTTAACTCTTGAGCATCAACGAAGGCGCTGTCAGGAACGTCTAGGTAACCAAGCTTTCTACCATTGACAATGGCTGCTTCCATACTTCTACCAAATACAGCAATTTTACGATCATGAGCTAGTGCCGTATCAATAGCAGTTTTAATTCTTGAGAGGTTGGAAGCAAAGGTGGCAAAGATAATACGACCCTTGACTTCATCAAAAATATGACGAACGGATTTTCCAACCCATTTTTCTGACTTAGTCCAGACTGGCTTTTCGGCATTGGTACTGTCAGCCATCAAACAGAGTACACCTTCCTCACCCAGTTTGGCCATGGCTTGTAAATCAGGCGGCTGATTAGTGACAGGCGTGAGATCGAACTTATAATCTCCCGTTTCCACGATGACACCGTCGGGAGTATGAACAGCAACTCCCATTGTATCTGGTATCGAATGAGTGGTTCTAAAAAAAGAAACACTCGTCTTTTTGAATTTCAAAACTGACTTATCGTTAATCTCGTGAAGTTCAGCCTGTTTTAACAAGCCGTGTTCTTCCAATTTGTTTTTGATTAATGCTAATGCTAGCGGGCCAGCGTAAATTGGAACGTTGAGAACCTTTAAAAGAAAGGGCACACCACCGATATGATCTTCATGACCGTGGGTGATTACAAGTGCCTTAATTTTGTCCTTATTATCAATTAAGTACTGATAATCTGGGATGACATAGTCAATTCCCAATTGATCATCTTCTGGGAACTTAATTCCAGCATCAATTAAGATGATTTCATCCTGGAATTGTACACCATAAGTATTCTTACCAATTTCTCCGAGTCCACCAACACCATAAATAGCAGTTTCGTTATTTTTGATGTTTAATTTCTTCATAACTAGTTAAACTCCGTAATTTTAAAACCGGGATCATTTTTTTCAAATTCAAGGTGCTTCCCTTCGAGCGGTTCAATGAATTCAATGTTGTGCTTTGTGTGTTGTTCAAGTTTAGTTCTAACGTCCGCAACGGTTTTAGCTTCTAAGTAAATCGTTTTAGTTGCTTCACGTTTAGGGTTAGAATTATTTTCATCTTGATATAAAACCTTGTAAATCAATATAATTACTCCTTTTTTGTTGATTTAATGTTATTTTTCGTACATTAGGTTGCAGGAACGCAACAATTAACCATATTCTAGCATATTATGGTAAATAAGTATAGAATCATGTGAATCGACAAACATGTTTCATGTTAGAATTGACCTATAAATTTGCCTAATAATCAATAATGGGAGAAGAACAGTGAAAATATTTTTAGAATGGGTCGTTGCAATTGTCGTTGCTTTTTTAATTTATAACTGTTTGCACTATTTTTTTGTCACTCTACCGACCAAAAGGTATCAGTTAAAAATGAAGCATAGCGTTGATGGCGAGATTTATAAAGTGGTCAAATACTTTGAGGTTGAAGATAAACGTGAAATTGTACAAAGTTACGTTGGGTCACAAGTCCTGTCTGACTTCTGGGGAAGAGGAGTGATGGTTTTTGAATATCGTTGCGTTGTAAAAGAGGGCTATGATGATGCGGATCTTTTACGGGACCTTTTCAATCAAAAACTATCCGAATACTCCATGTCAGATGGTTTTGTTGATTCCAATCATAAAAAAACGTTGATTGTGACTGACTGTTGGCTGAACAAAAGTGTAATGGTTTTTGATGTAGCAAATGTCATTAATCCTGCAACTCATGAATATTTAAGTGATTTGGATAAGTTAAATGAAAAAGAAAGGGAGACGCAGTAACGTCTCCCACAAAAAAACATTATTAATCAAAAAACACTTCATCTTCGGTTTTGGAAAATGGATCATCTTTGTCGATATGATCGTAAAACAAAGTTCCGTGAAGATGATCAATTTCATGTTGAGCAATGATGGCTGGATAGTGTTTTAACCTGACTTGATGAACTTTACCGCTCAAATCTTGATATTTAATCGTAACACGGTCTGCTCTCGGAACAAAACCAGGGACATCACGATCAACCGATAAGCATCCTTCACCTTCAGTTAATGCACCACGTTGAACGGAGTTTGAGATAATAACTGGATTTATCATAATTGCCTTGAACGGTGATTTTTGGTCTTCACCTTCTGGTGGTGTTAAAACAGCAGCCATTGATTTAGATTGTCCAACTTGTGGAGCGGCCAAACCAACTCCGGCTCGCAAATGGTATTTTTTACATTGTTCAGGATCCTGACTAACTTCCAAGTAATTCATCATTTTTTCGCCTAATTTACGATCTTCATCGCTAAGTGGAAATTTAACGGGTTGACTTTGTTCCCGTAACACAGGATTTCCCTCTCGAGTTATGTCTTTCATTAAGTACATAACGGTTTACCTCCTAATTCATGTCAACTTCTACCAATTTATTTTATCATAAATCTCAAAACCAGTTAATTTCATGGTATTTCGGCATTTTAATTTATTCTTATGTGCAAAAAGAAATTTGAAATGGTATTTTATTAACAAGCAAAAAATTAATAAATTCTTTAAAAACAAAGAATGGAGGAATTAGAATGCAACCAAAAATTTTAATTAAAGGAAGCATAACCAGGATCTTATCACTTTTGAACGCTTTAATTGTTTTAGACTTTCCCGTTACTATCCAAGTAGATGACAGTGAGCAAGTTCGATCAACCGTCTTTTCTAGTAAGATGTGTCATAACTTGTCAATCCAGATTGCAAGTAAGCCAGAATTAAATAATTTCGATGCGTTATTGTATTTGCCAAACGTTGATTTCTATAATCCCAAGTTGACGGATGCTACTCAGATTGCAGAAGATATGAGACCAGAAATTGATAAACTAAGGAATTTAATCAATGACTGTGTCTCAAATGGATTTCGCGGTAAAATAGTGATTGATGCTCCCCATGATGAAGTATTCACGTATTTTGCAGCAAGTTTTTCTGGACTTGATAATCAAAATATCATTGGCGTTGGAACTCTTCCCCAAGAAATGTTGCTAAAGAATGAACTCCAGAGGAATTTTGACGTTAGTGCTGATGATATTAATGTCAATGTCTTAGGATTAAATACTAATAATTTAGTCGCCTGGAGTAGGGTTTACATTGGTCCTGCAACCTTGCTTTCATACCTGGCTGATGATAGTAACAACTATAGTAGTGATATCATTACTCAAGTTCAGGAAGTGATCGATGATCAGGGGGTCGTTATTAATGAAATGATCCAAAGTAAGGCTATTGTTCGATTACTTGTTTCAATGTATGAGGGTCAATCGTTAATTTGTTCAGTTGTAAATGTTGATAAAGAAAAAGATGAATTAAAGCTAGACGTTAGCCCAAAACTGATTAATCGAAATGGAGCAGCTCAATCGATTCGACTTCAGCTTTCAGAAGATGAACAAAAAAAGTTAAATTCAGATGTTGAGTGGGCCGACGGTATTATTGCAGCCGTGATTAATGGAGGAAAAAATGCCTCAAAAAACTAATGATAGTTATTCTTATCCCATTTTCGATGATTGGAGTCGAAAAGAATTAATTGACGTTTGTCATTTCTTTGAAAATATTGAAATGGCATATAATAATGGAGTTAGTCGAAAGAAATTAATGGATAGTTATCGACGCTTCTGCGAGATTAATCCGGCAAGAGTCGAACAAAATAACTTACAAAGAGATTTTGAAAAGCAGTCTGGCTTAGACGTGTACCATGTTGTTAAATTAGCAAAAGAAAACCCGGATTTAAGGACCATTAAGCGAAAGGAATGATTTCCATCACAACAGTAGATGATTTAAATAAAATTGATCAAGATGTTTGCCAAATCTTAAAAACCGCACGTGCGTTTGTCATGGAAAGATTAAATGGTCATTTAGACGTAGATGAAAAAACTGGAAGGAAAGATTTAGTTACAAATATTGATAAAGACAACGAAAAGTTTTTTGTAAAACAGCTAAAAGCACTTAAACCTGACAGTAAAGTTCTTGGCGAAGAAGGCTTAGGGGACAAAATTGACAATTTAAACGGACGGGTTTGGATTGTAGATCCAATCGATGGAACAATGAATTTTGTAAAGCAACGTAATCACTTCGCAATGATGATTGCCTATTATGTCGATGGCGTACCAACCCTTGGGTTCATTTATGATGTTATAAATGACAAGTTATATCATGGTGGTCCTGATATTGGCATCTATGTTAATTCTGAGACAATGAATCCTCCAGTTAACGGTTCTCTTGAAGATGGGTTAATTGGAATGAGTGGTCCACTTGTTATTAGGGATGTTTATCATATGCAAGAAATTGCAGAGGCTAGTTCTGGTTACCGAATTTACGGTAGTGCTGGGATCGAAATCGTTGCTGCTCTTTGTGGGGAGACAATCGGTTATATTTCGCATTTAAGGCCTTGGGATATTGCTGCTGGTCGTGTTCTTGCTGAAACGCTTGGGATGACCGTTTCTACTATTGACGGCAAGCCCATAAATATGCTATCATCAAACACAGTTTTGTTAGCGACAAAAAAGGCGCAAAAAGATATTCTGAAAATTTCGACGAAGCGTTAATCAAAAGCTGTGATGGACTCACAGCTTTTTTATCGAAGTTGGGTTATTAACTTATCAAATTGCAAATTTTTGAATTGCTTTTTTGAGGAGGAAACATTTTTGAAAACAAGAGACGATATTAGAAACATTGCCATCATTGCCCATGTCGATCACGGTAAGACGACCTTGGTTAATGAATTATTAAAGCAATCTGACACTTTGAATGATCACACTGAGATTCAAGATCGTGCGTTAGATTCTAACGCGATTGAACGTGAGCGTGGAATTACCATTCTGTCAAAAAATACTGCCGTTAAGTATGGCGACAAGCAAATTAACATTCTGGATACCCCAGGACATGCTGACTTTGGTGGAGAAGTTGAGCGTATCATGCGAATGGTTGATGGTGTCCTGTTGGTTGTTGATGCAGCTGAAGGAACAATGCCACAGACCCGTTTTGTTTTAAAGAAAGCTTTGGAACAACATTTGACTCCAATTGTTGTAATCAACAAAGTTGACAAGCCTGGTGCAAGACCTGAAGCAGTTGTCGATGAAGTCCTTGATTTATTCATTGAATTAGGTGCTGACGAAGAGCAACTGGAATTCCCCGTTGTTTACGCATCTGCTATGAACGGAACTTCAAGTTATGATCCTGACGTTTCAAAGCAAGAACACACTATGAAGCCGGTTTTTGATACCATTATCAAAAACATCCCATCACCAATCGATAATTCAGACGATCCGTTACAATTCCAAGTTGCAATGCTTGATTATAACGATTTCGTTGGTCGAATTGGTATTGGCCGTGTCTTCAGAGGTAAGATCAAAGTTGGGGATAATGTTGTTCTCATGAAACTTGATGGGAGCACTCAGAAGTTCCGTGTTACTAAATTGATGGGATTCATTGGTCTTCAAAAAGTTGAGATCAATGAGGCTAAGGCCGGAGATTTAATTGCTGTCTCTGGAATGGAAGACATTAACGTTGGTGAAACCGTTGTTAGTCCTGATAAGCAGGAACCACTTCCTGTTTTGAGAATTGACGAACCAACCCTTCGAATGACCTTTGGAACCAATACTTCACCATTTGTTGGTCAAGACGGTAAGTATCTCACTGCTCGTCAACTTGGTGATCGTTTGAAGAAGGAACTTCATACTGATGTTTCTCTTCGAGTTGAAGACACTGATGATCCAGGTGCATGGGTTGTTTCTGGACGTGGTGAACTTCACCTTTCAATCTTGATTGAAACTTTGCGTCGTGAAGGTTACGAACTTCAAGTTTCTCGTCCTGAAGTTATCTACAAGGATGTTGACGGAGTTAAGTGTGAACCATTTGAATCCGTTCAGATTGATACCCCAGAAGGATATTCTGGTTCAATCATTGATACCTTGTCACAACGTAAGGGTGAAATGAAAAACATGGAAAACGTTGGAAATGGTCAGGTTCGGATGACTTTCTTAGTTCCATCACGTGGTTTGATTGGGTACAGCACTCAATTTTTATCATTGACTCGTGGATACGGAATCATGAACCATTCATTCAGTCAATATCTTCCAGCCATCAAAAATTGGAATCCTGGTCGTCGTAATGGAACCTTAGTTTCAATTAATTCAGGCAAGGTGACTACTTACGCCATCATGGCCGTTCAAGACCGTGGTAAGATCTTCACTGATCCTGGTACCGATGTTTATGAGGGTATGATTGTTGGTGAAAACGCACGAGATAATGATATTTCAGTTAATATTACTCGTGGTCGTAATCAAACCAACGTTCGTGCAGCCGGATCCGAAGATATTGCGAAGGTTAAAGAACCAGTTCATATGACCCTTGAAGAATCACTTGAATTCTTAAATGAGGATGAACTTTGTGAGGTTACTCCAGATCATATCAGATTAAGAAAGAGAATTTTAAATACTAATGAACGTGAAAAGGCAGCTAAGAAGCGCCGTCACAATTAATTAAAATAATTAAGACTATTTAACCATTGTTAAATAGTCTTTTTTTATTTGGTGATACTAGTATAATGAAAGGTATTAATTCATGAATTTTACATATTCAGTTGGAGATTAATATGATTAAATACTTAAAACAACTAGACTGGTACATTATGGTGCCGTACCTATTACTGAGTTTGATTGGGATCGTCATGGTCTTTTCATCTAGTGAAGGGTTAAGCGCTCATACTAATATTGCGTTTCGTTATCTGATTCTGCAATCAATATTTGTGTTTGTTGGCTTTATTGTTCTGTTGTTTTTTTCAAGGTTAAGGAGCAAGGCGCTTGAAGGGAACTTAAAATTTTATGTGTTAGCAATGGTTTTTATGGCCGTTGTTTTAGTGTTTTTGAAATTTTTTGGTACTAGTACGAATGGGGCAGCCGGATGGATCAGAATTGGACCAGTTAGTATTCAACCGGCTGAATTTTGTAAGCCGTTATTCATCTTGTATTACGCAAATGTTTTAGCACATGAAAGACCATCCTTTGAGAACGTTGGATTATTTAAAGAGTTTAGAACTGTTGCTAAGCCGAGTGTACTTCCAATCATCATGCTCGTTTTAATTTTCCTCCAACCTGATACTGGTGGTTTTGCAATTAACTTATTCATTATTTTAATGATGATTCTGGCAGCTGGAAGTAACTTTAAAGCTTCAAGAATTTGGATTGTTGCAATTGGAATCTTTATTTTAGGTTTTAGGATCTGGATTAAGCCTTTTGATGGAATTTTAAGTAACATTCACGCTTATCAAATTCAAAGATTAATTAGTTTTTCTGACCCCTTTAAGTACATTCAGACTACTGGGCATCAATTGGTTAATTCTTATTATGCAATTAGTAACGGAGGATTATTTGGTGTTGGGATTGGTAACGGCATTCAAAAGATGGGTTACTTGTCAGAGCCAAATACTGATTTTATAATTGCAGTTATTGGCGAGGAACTTGGGGTTGTCGGTATTTTAGTCGTTTTGGGACTCTTGTTGTATCTCGTTTTAAGAATCATCGCAGTTGGCAGTCGAACTAATGATACTTTTTATAGTACGATTTGTTATGGAACCGCTGCTTACATTTTTATTCAGACCTTATTTAATGCTGGTGGTGCCGTTGGTATGATTCCTTTAACTGGGGTTGCACTTCCATTTATCAGTTACGGAGGTTCGAGTATAACGGCACTTTCCATTTGTCTTGGACTGGTCCTTTATATCAGTAGAGTAGAAAAAAGAGAACGTAGTAATAAAAAAGTGAAGTAAGGTGAAATCATGGCCAAATTAACTGACCGAACGGAATTGATTGTTTCGACGTACTCGATTCGTCAAATTAAAAACCTAAAGAGATTTGGTGATATTCGATTTGTATCGAAAAAGATGCACTATGTTATTATTTTTGTTGATAGTTCTGATTTAGATACGACTATCCAAGAAATTAGTAAGCTTAGGTTTGTTAAAAAGGTTGGGGTCTCTCCAACCGTTGACTTGGCACTTGCTTTTGGTGAGATTAATGCTGAAAATAACGTTGAAGAGTAGGAAACAAAAATGAGAATAATTTCAGGCAAATTTGGGGGACGTAAAATTAAACCAGTCCCTGGAAATCAGACACGCCCAACAACTGACAAAGTACGAGAAGCGTTATTTAACATGATTGGACCATACTTTGACGGCGGTAGTTTTCTGGATTTGTATGCCGGATCAGGAGCCGTCTCCCTTGAGGCCATTTCTAGGGGAATGGATCATGCTGTTTTAGTTGATAAACAGTATGCTGCGTATAAAACTATTAAACAGAACGTTGCAATTGATCCGAATGCTGCTGATTTTTCTGTGTGGAAGATGAATGCCGAATCAGCGCTGGTTAAATTGAAAAAAGAAGGTCATTTCTTTGACTATATTTTTTTAGATCCACCATATAAGAAACAACAGATGGTTAAACAACTAGAAGAGATTAGCGATAGTGGTTTATTAAATCATAGTGGGATGGTAATCTGTGAGACTGACAATCAAACTGATATGCCTGATGATGTTAAAAATTATCGCCTCATTAAACAAAAAGATTATGGTTTAACGGTAATCTCAATCTATCAAATTTTAAAATAAAGGGAAAAATTATGAGAAAAGCCATTTATCCGGGTAGCTTTGACCCTATTACCAATGGACATTTGAATATTATTAAGCGGGCAACACAACTATTTGACGAAGTTGTCGTTGCCATTGGCGACAATTCGAGTAAAGTGGGGTTGTTTACTCCTAATGAACGAAAAGAAATGGTTGAATCGTGTGTGGCCGGCTATTCAAACGTTACGGTTAAGGTCTATTCTAATTTGACGGTTGATTTCTTGAAAGCAGAACATGCCAATATCCTGATCCGGGGGATTCGGGATACTAAAGATTTTGAAAACGAACAGGAAATTGCTAGTTTAAACCAAATGTTGGATTCACAAATTGAGACCGTGTTGTTGTTTGCTAACCATGATTATGAGTTGATTTCTTCTTCAATGGTTAAAGAGATTAATCATTTTGGTGGGGATGTATCAAAATTTGTTCCTGACGTTGTGCGTGAGGCACTAAAGGAGAAGAGAAACCAGTGAAGAAAGTCTGGAAATGGATTAAACATAACCGATATTTTTTGATTTTCCTAGGGATCATTATTTTTATATTGTGGTTCCTTTTTTGGCCGCTTAATGCTTTGATTGAAGCGCCCGGTGAGGCCGTTAATATTCAACCAATGGTTAAAATTCAAGGAATCAAACCAAATAAGAAGAATAAGTTTATGATCACTGCAGTTTCAATGTCGCAGGCAAGACCGATCACTTACTTGTATTCAAAAGTGAATCCCCATGTTTCAATTGAGAAAACGTCAGATGTGATGGGAAATCAAAGTAATCAAGAGTATGATAACGTACAAGATATTTATATGAAGACGGCTATCAATAATGCAATTTATGTTGGCTATCACAAAGCTCATGGTAAAGTTAAGCAAAGTTATCATGGTGTGTATGTATTAAACGTTTATCCACAATCTGATTTCGCTAATAAATTGAAGCCTGGTGACTTGGTTGAATCAATAAATGGGAAAAAATTATATAAGGGCCCAGAATATGTAAAGTACATTCAGAGCTTACCCAAGCATGCGCGACTTAAAATTACTTTTAAACGGAATGGAAAAGATAAACAGGCGATTGGCACAAAGAAACAGCTGGTCAAGGGATTTTATGGAATTGGGATCGGAATGATTGACGATATGAGTGTTAAAACTGATCCTAAGGCTAATATTAACCCGGGCAAAATTGGCGGACCCTCTGGCGGCCTGATGTTTGCCCTGCAAGTATATAGTGAATTAAAACATACGAATTATGATTACAAACGAATTGCAGGAACTGGGACGATTGCCGCCAATGGTCAAGTGGGTGAAATTGGTGGAGTGGATAAGAAAATAATTGCTGCTAATAAGAGTGGCGCACAGGTTTTCTTTTGTCCATACGTTAAACCGACTGAGCCAATTTTGAGAATGGAGCAGGGTCATAAGACTAATTACCAAGTGGCTAAAGCAACTGCCAAAAAGTATGCCCCTAAAATGAAAATTGTTCCGGTCACATCTTTTGATGACGCTTTAAATTATTTAAATCAAAAACACAGCTAAAAGCTGTGTTTTTTTTCGTATTTAAATGTGAAAGGAGAGAAAGATGGATAAGTTATACGAATTTATTGAGGAATACAAATACAGAATTATTGGAGGATTGATAATTACTGTAGTGGGGTTACTGGGATATTGTGTTTTTGCATCTCAAAATAGTAACGGGCAGGCGCCACATACCAATTTGCAAACAGCAGCCAAAGCAAATCGCAGAAGAAACGTTACTAAATCAACCGCGGAGAATTCATCAGGTAATGGGGATGACAACCATCAACAAGTATATGTTGATGTAAAAGGAGCAGTTAATAAACCAGGAGTTTATCAGGTTGGTAAAAACATGCGTGTTTCTGATGCAGTTGAATTAGCAGGTGGTTTTAATCGTTCAGCGGATGCCAAGCACATTAATTTAGCGCAAAGATTGTCTGATCAACAGGTTGTTTATGTTCCAATTCGTGGAGAAATTAATGGATTACCTAAGACTAATCAAGTTGCTAGTGATTCATCAGGACATCCGGCTGGAGGTGATAAAGGCTCTGATAGCGGAAAGATTAATATTAATGAAGCAGATAAAGCTAAACTTCAACAGCTAAATGGGATTGGTGATAAGAAAGCTGATAAAATAATTGCTTATCGGAAACAAAGTGGACCGTTTAAAAAGCCTGAGGACTTGAAAAACGTTCCTGGATTTGGTGACAAAACCGTTGCAAATTTGAAAAGTTCGATTACTGTTTGAAGCAACTGTGATAGATAAATATTGGTATACTAGATTTATCTATTCTAGTGAAGGTGATGACATTTATGAAAAAGAAAAGGATTCCGTGGGACCAATATTTTATGTTGCAAGCAATGTTAGTTGCGTCCAGAAGTACGTGCAATCGACGATCTGTCGGTGCGGTATTGGTGCGAAATAAGCGAGTAATTGCTTGTGGATATAACGGTTCGGTATCAGGAGATGTCCATTGTATTGACGAAGGGTGTTATTTAGTAGATGGTCATTGTCAAAGAACAATCCACGCCGAGATGAATGCCATTTTACAATGTGCTAAGTTTGGTGAGTCAACTGATAATGCTGAGTTATACGTCACTGATGTACCTTGTTTGCAGTGTACAAAGATGTTACTTCAGGCCGGGATCGTTAAAATCAAATATTTAAGGAATTATCATAACAGTGAGTATGCTAAAAAGTTATTGGACATGAAACATGTTTCTTTAGAAAAAGTTGATGTTAATCAAAATGATGTTAATAATCTACCGTTTGAGTCATTCTTATCCGTCGATAAATAATTAAAAAGAATTTTTTGGTTTTTACATCCATTTTGTGGGTGCTTGGTGCATTCGCATTTTTTGGAAATCACATAATTGGAATTGTTTTATTAATTTTATGGTTGATTCGTATCTTTCTTTTAAAAATTCCCTGTTTCTTTTCAAAAAGTGTCATCTCACTGCTAATCCCACTGATATTTTTTGGAATTTGGCAGAATCACATTAACCAACAAGTTAGGGTGATACCTAAGACAGAAGCGACTTCGACTTGGATAGCTAAGGTCCATCCAGATGAATTACAGCTTCGTGGAGATACGTATAGTGGAGTTGTAGAAATCCCCCGGTTGAAACAGCGGGTATTAATTTATGGGTTTGTAAAAAATAAGAGTGAAAAAGATGCTTTACTTCATCTTAATCACACCAGCGAATTTATTATTGATGGCCAACTTAATTTGATTGATTCACCTCCCAATTTTGCCCAATTTGACTCCAAGAGTTTTAATCGTGCTAAGGGAATTGTGAGTGAAATTAAATGTGATCAAATTAAATACCGTCAGATTTGTAGCAGCCGAGATTTAGGTAATCGTGTTCACGACTTAAGGTTTCAAATGCTTAAAACGTGTGATCAATTACCTAAACATCTACGGATGTACGTTTTGGGTATCATTTATGGGAGTCGGAGTAGTGATTTTAGAGAAGAACTGACCGGGGTCCAACGCTTGGGCCTCATCCACTTATTCACAATTTCGGGGATGCACGTTTATTATCTAATTGGTCTAATTACGTGGATTATGACGACTTTGCGATTGAGAAGGGAGCAGGTTAATTCATTCTTAATCATTTTTCTCCCATTTTACTTTGTAATTGCTGGTGCAGGAGCTAGTTTACTTCGGGCAATTATAATGGCCGAAGAACGTTTGGGTCTAGATAAAGTGCATTTTGACATGTCTCCCTTAGATATCTGGTCCAGTGCGGTGATGATCAACTTGCTGATTAATCCATTGTTTATTTTTCAGTTTGGGTGTCAGCTCTCATATTTATTATCACTTGGGTTAATCCTGACGAAAAAATGTGGGTTTTTAAAACAGACTATCCTACTTAACTTAATTAGTTTACCGATTATTTTGTATCATATGTATGAATGGCATGCATTATCTTTGTTTGCCAATCTGTTATTTGTTCCTTTCTTTTCAACCTTTATATTTCCAATGGTGTTAATTGGATATTTGCTGTCATTTTTAAAGTTTGATTTGATTGTTTCATTAATTGATACAACCTTAAAGGTATTTGACCAACTTTTAAATTTTCTTTCCAGGCTTCCAGGGAATTTGGTAATCGGGAAACTAAACGTATGGATTGTTTTATTGATGGTAGTAATTTCTTTACTTCTCATTGAAAAGGTAACTATGAAGCGAATAACCATTTTGGTGCTGTTTTTCAGTATTGGTTTTGTGATGATTCATTTTCCGATAAATGGAGAAGTTGATGCATTTGATGTTGGTCAAGGGGATAGCTTTCTTGTTAGAGAACCGTTTAATCGTTCGATTACTTTGATTGACACAGGCGGGAAGCCTAATTTCTTTGGCAAACAGAAGCGGGCCAAAATTTATCAAGCCAATGATACTTCAATCCGATATTTAAAAAGCATTGGGATTTCAAAACTTGATAATGTTTGTTTAAGTCATCAAGATGCTGATCATGTTGGTGATTTGCCGGCCTTTTTAAGTAAAATGAAGGTTGATCGGGTTTATGTTCCATGGGGGATGACTAATAATCAAAGCTTTTTAAGGCGAATTAGACCGTATCAAGGACAGTTTCAGTTGCTTGATGCCAAGGCTGGAAATCGAATTAAAAATTCTCCATTTCAAGTTGTTCATCCGATGAAAAGTGGGTCTGGTGAAAATCAAGATTCCATGGTACTTTTTGGTAAAATTGGCGGTTTGAAATGGATTTTTATGGGTGATTTGAATCGAGAAGAGGAACTTAAAATTATTCAAAAATATCCTGATTTGCGAGTTGATGTGATTAAGCTAGGTCATCATGGAAGTAGGACTTCCTCCGATCCTAGATTTATCAGGGCGATTAGTCCTAAAGTTGCTCTGATATCTGCTGGTCGTCATAATCGTTATAATCATCCAAATCAGGAAACTATTGATACAATGCATCAACAACATGTTGCAATTATCAGTACTAAAAAGAATGGTATGATTAGATATAAATTCAAAAATAATAACAAAATTGGAAAATTTGAAACAAAGTGGAAGGTGGCACGTCGTTGAGTGTCGTAGAACAAGTTAATCAGATTGATAATGATCCTAAGTCAATTTATTTAATCCTTGGAAATGATGATTATTGGATCGATATAATTCAGAAGAAACTAAAATCTCTGATCCCGAATGATGAACGGACAATGAATTTTGCTACTTATGATATGGAAGAAACATCGCTTTCCGTTGCACTAAATGATGCGATGTCAATTCCTTTTTTTGGGGAAAGACGACTAGTCTTCATTAAGAATCCATATTTTTTGACTGGTGAAAAAAATAAAAGCAAAGCCGTTCATCATCCAGAAGAACTCATAAATTATTTGAAAAATGCTCCTGATGACACAACTTTGGCCTTTTTTGCCCCATATCAAAAGCTAGATGCCAGAAAAAAAGTTAGTAAGAAGCTTTTAAAATGTGCGGAAGTAATCGACTTAAATCAGTTTTCTGAAAGGGAAGTTAAGCAGTTAGTGCAAAGTAAGATTAAGAACAGTGGATATTCGATCGATCAAAATGCACTTGAAGAACTTCTTTCTCGAACTTCGGGCAATTTGGCTAGTGTTATGAACGAATTAAATAAACTCTTTTTATACAAAACCAATGATAAAAAAATAACGCTTGATGCGGTCGATTCGTTAGTATCAAAATCGATGGATCAAAACGTTTTTGATTTAATTAATTATCTAATGAGTGGTAAAACAACGAAAGCAATTGAGTTTTATCATGATTTAATTTCTCAGAAGCATGAACCAATTCAAATCAATGCAATTTTAGTTAGTCAGTTTAGGTTATTACTGCAAGTTAAAATTTTAGATTATTTTGGCTATAGTCAGGGGAATTTAGCAAGTTCTTTACGGGTCCATCCGTATCGAGTAAAGTTAGCAATTAGGAACAATCGTAAGTATCCTAGAGAATATCTACGAAATGCCTATATTAGTTTGGTAGAAATTGAGGAGCAACTGAAAAGTACGAGTGTTGATCCAGAATTGTTGTTTGAAATGTTTGCCGTTAAACTAAATCAGAGTATAAAAAAAGAATCCGATTAATCGGATTCTTTTTTTAGTTGTCGTTTTTAGCAAGTTTATTTGCTAAATGAGACTTCTTACGGTTAGCGTTATTAGCTTTGATAAGACCCTTAGATTTTGCATGGTCAATTGCTGCAACAGCACTGCGGTATACACTATCTAAATCATCGGCACCAGAAGCTTCAGCTTTTTCGAATTTTTTGATTGCACTTCTCATTTCGTTCTTTTGAGATGCGTTTTTCTTTCTAGCTTCTTCGTTAGTTCGCATACGTTCGATAGCAGATTTAATTACTGGCATTAAGTTCACCTCCACCTTGTGAAATAAATTCAATTATTCACATCTTTTGACGTTCTTAATTATACAAAATCCATTGATTAATTGCAATAGCACTAAAAACAAGACTAATTTTTTAATGATAACTTGAATAACGCTTTCTTTTAGGTTATATTGAATAAGTAACTTAATCTTAGTTTTGCGAGTCACTGACGTATTACTCAGATTGAGGGATTATATTAGAAAGGTGGAATGTAATAATGGCTTTAACTAAAGAACAAAAGAACGACATTATTAAAAAGTTTGCTCAACACGATGGTGACACGGGTTCGACAGAAGTACAAATTGCTGTATTGACTGCTGACATTAATGAAATTAATGGACACATGAAGACCCACAAAAAGGATTTTCATTCACAACGTGGACTTATGAAGAAGATCGGTCACAGAAGAAATCTTCTTGCTTACTTACGTAACAATGATGTACAAAGTTATCGTAAATTAATCAAGGAATTAGGATTACGTCGTTAATCTTGATTTTAATAGGGCGGATTTTTCCGCTCTTTTTTTATACATAAATAATTTAGTGCTTAATATAAATATGTTACACTGTTAACAGATATCATGAGCGCTTAGAGGCTAAGCTTCGCATAAAATAGTTAATTTTAATCGTAAGTAATTTTTTGAGAGGAACAAGTAATTATGAAAAAGAACATCAAAATCATTCCACTGGGTGGAGTGAGAGAAAATGGCAAGGATCTTTATGCCATTGAAATTAATGATAATAGTATTTTTATTTTGGATTGTGGACTAAAATACCCTCAAAACGAAATGTTAGGAATTGATTTTGTAATCCCAGATTTTTCGTATTTAAGGGATAACGCCGATAAAATTGTCGGGGTTTTTCTTACCCACGGTCACGCAGATGCAATTGGGGCACTTCCATATTTTTTAAGTGAATTTAACGTTCCCGTGTTTGGAACGGAGTTAACGATTGGTTTGGCAAAGCTGGCGGTTGCTGATAATAAGAAGACTAAAAAATTTAATGATTTCCATGTCATTAATAGTAAAAGTGAAATCGTATTTGAGGATGGCACGGTTAGTTTCTTTGATACCACCCATTCAATTCCTGACTCAGTTGGGATCGTGATTAGTACTGAACTCGGAAACATTGTCTATACTGGTGATTTTAAGTTTGATCAGACTGCTGCCGACGGGTACAAAACGGATTATTCAGCTCTTACTGATATTGGTAAAGAACACGTCTTGGCACTTTTAAGTGACTCAAGAAATGCTGACAATCCAGAAGAGAGTACTGACGAGAAAGAAATCAGAGATTATCTCTATGAAACCTTTCACTACCAGAAGGGTCGTGTGATCGTTGCCTGTCTTGCTAATAATATTTTAAGAATTCAAGAAGTTTTAAACGCTGCATCTAAGTCAGGTAGGAGAGTTTATCTAACCAGCAAGGGTCTAGAAGAGGTTATTGATACTGCGTTGAAACTTGGTAAGTTAACGTTACCTTCTGACGATTTGTTTATTGAATCTGCAAAAGAGTTAGATCAAATGAATCCGCATGAAGTTTTGATTCTACAAACCGGTAAGAACGGTGAACCAATGGAATCACTTCAAAGAATGGCTGATAACCGAGACAGAGACGTTGATATTCAGCCAGGTGACCTGGTCTTGATTGCTACCAGTCCATCCCGTGCAATGGACACTCCATGGGCTAAGACCCGTGATATGATCTATAAAGCTGGTGGAGAAGTCATGAGCATTGCTGATGAAAAGAACATCTCAGGAGATGCCAGCAAGCATGATCTTCAACTGCTCCTTAATTTGATTCATCCCGATTACTTAATTCCAATCCAGGGTGAGTATCGATTAATGGAAGCACAAAAAGAGCTAGCTGAGGAAGTTGGGATGAAACCTTCACACGTTATTTTACCCGCTAAGGGTGATGTAATTGAGTTTGATGGCGAAAACATGTTTTTGTCAGAAGCTGTCCCGGCTTCTGACACCATGATTGATGGAATTGGTGTCGGAGACATTGGAAACATTGTATTACGGGATCGAAAAGTGTTGTCGGAAGATGGTGTCTTCGTGGCAGTCGTTACTATCGACCGCAAGAAGAAAAAAATTATTTCAGAGCCCAAGATCATGGCTCGGGGGTTTGTTTACGTTAATTCTGATAAATCCTTGCTTAAAGAAGCAGCCGATATTGTATCTGAAGCAGTCCAGAATAACCTTAATAACAAGGAATTCGACTGGGGTCATTTAAAACAAGACGTTAGAGAAGACCTTGGACAATTTCTATACAAAAAGACTGGAAGAAGACCTGTGATTCTTCCGGTTATTATGGAAGTCAATCAACACCACAGAAGAAAAAAAGCTAACAATAAAAACGATCAAGAAGATTAAAGAAGTTGAGCCCCGGCTCAATTTTTTTGTTTTCTTATGTGAGGATAATAGATTGAATGATCATCAAGAAGCAAGATTAAAAAAAGCACAAACAGATTTTAAACAAAAACATTATCAGAAAAGTTCACAGGAATTGTTGGCTTTGTATGATGAAGTTGACGATTACAATGTGATTGATTTGTTGGGACACTCGCTCTTTAATGAAAAAAAGTACGTTGAATCGTATCGATTATTAGAAGATAACTTTAATTATTTTGTTGAAAATGACATTAAATTATTAATAAATATTTACTTAAAAAACCGGAAGTTTATCCCACTACGAATAATTGTTGATTCGATTGATGTATTAGATAAGGATGATGTCAAAGGCGAAATCGAATCTTTAGAGAGAATCAATGACTCTGAGCAGGCTGAATCTAACCGGGCTAACTTGAAGCATTTTATGCACATGGGTGGACAAACGGGAATCAAGCAGCGCGACATAATGGAAAAGGCTGAAGAACTCCCGTATAAGCAATATTTGAAGGGTGCACAGTTTAACCTAGTAGATCCAGACTTCAATCCAGTATGGAGAAATCAGTTACTTAATAATTTAGCTAAGTTAAAGTATGATAAACCAGTTAAATATATTTGGATGGATGGAAAAACGTATACTTTAACACCATCACAGCTTGTTGATGAATTGGATTCTGGTGCGTATCAAGCAATGCAAAGGGAAATTAGAAAACGCTACGGACAAAATGATCCAATTCGTTACCAGCAAATTTCTAACGCGGTTGAATATGATGCCCAGATTTTGTATCCGTTTATTGATGATGTGATTAAGGAGCCTAGTGAATGGGTAACCGCTATTCATCGGCATATCATTAATCCGAATATGGTAGTGGATGATGAAAAAATGGGATCAATTGATCATTGGTTAGTGAAAATTGATAAAATCATGAATTTATTACTAAAGTAATTTAAGAAATTGTCTATATCTGGTTTACAAATAATTTGTCAGTGGATATAATATGAAAGTGAATTCCCAAAAGGGTGACAATTTTGCCTTTTAGGGGAAATGTAGTATAATTAATGATAAAGAGACATTGGCGTTTTGCTGATGTTTGTCTTACGAAAATGACAGGAGGGTTTCATAAATGGCAAAAGAACATTATGAAAGAACAAAGCCCCACGTTAATATTGGTACTATCGGCCATATTGACCACGGGAAGACTACTTTAACTGCAGCAATCACTAAAGTATTATCAGAAAAGGGCTTGGCTAAGGCTGAAGACTTTGCTGATATCGATGCTGCACCAGAAGAAAAGGAACGTGGTATTACTATTAATACTGCCCACGTTGAATACGAAACTGAAAAGCGTCATTATGCACATATTGACGCCCCAGGACATGCTGACTACGTTAAGAACATGATCACTGGTGCTGCTCAAATGGATGGTGCCATTCTTGTTGTTGCCGCAACTGATGGTCCTATGCCACAAACTCGTGAACACATTTTGCTTGCTAGACAAGTTGGTGTTGACCACATTGTTGTCTTCTTGAACAAGACTGACATGGTTGATGACGACGAATTGATCGACTTAGTTGAAATGGAAATTCGTGAGTTGCTTTCAGAATATGGTTACAATGGTGACGATGTTCCGGTTGTTCGTGGTTCAGCTTTGAAAGCACTTCAAGGTGACAAAGAACAAGAAGAAAACATCATGAAATTAATGGATGTTGTTGATGAATACATCCCAACTCCAGAACGTGATGACGACAAGCCATTCTTAATGCCTGTTGAAGATGTATTTACCATCACTGGTCGTGGAACTGTTGCTTCTGGTCGTATTGACCGTGGTAGCATCAAAGTCGGCGACGAAGTTGAAATTGTTGGTTTAGTTCCTGACACATTGAAGACTACTGTTACTGGTCTTGAAATGTTCAGAAAGACTCTTGACAAAGGTGAAGCCGGTGACAACATCGGTGCATTACTTCGTGGTATTGATCGTGACCAAGTTGTTCGTGGACAAGTTCTTGCAGCACCTGGTTCAATTCAAACCCACAAGAAGTTCACTGGTCAAGTTTATATCTTAACCAAAGAAGAAGGTGGACGTCATACTCCATTCTTCTCAAACTATCGTCCTCAATTCTACTTCCACACCACTGATGTTACTGGTGTTATCGAATTAGACAAGGGAACTGAAATGGTAATGCCTGGAGACAACGTTACTTTCCACGTTGACTTAACTAAGCCAGTTGCCATTGAAAAAGGTACTAAGTTCACTATTCGTGAAGGTGGACATACCGTTGGTGCCGGTGTTGTTACCGAAATCGATGATTAATTAGTATTTTTATTTAGAGATTGAAGACATTGTCTTCAATCTCTTTTTTTATTGCTATGGCCGTTTTAGCGTCGCTGTTTACTTTTGCGGACGCTTAAGTTAGAATATTATTTGAATACTATTACTTGGAAAAGTGTGTAAATATTTTTCATGTTGGAGGAAATGTTATGGCAGATTGGAAGAAAAAAGGCACCAATGATGGGGAATTAACCTTTGAAATTGGTCTTGATAAGATTAAAGAAGGATTAGATCGAGCTTTCAAAAAGAATAAGAAAAATATTAAAGTTCCTGGATTCCGTAAGGGTAAAGTTTCAAGACAAGTATTTAACCAAATGTATGGTGAAGAAGCTTTATACCAAGATGCTTTGAATTTGTTATTACCAGATGCTTACAGTGAAGCAATTAAGGACGCTGGCATTGAACCCGTTGGTCAACCTGACGTTAGTGTTGATTCAATTGAAAAAGGGAAGCCTTGGGTCTTAAAGGCTACTGTTAGTGTCAAACCTGACGTTAAACTTGGTCAATACAAAGGACTAAGCGTTCCAAAGGAAAGCACTCGAGTTTACAAGAAAGACGTTGATGCTAAGATTGATAAAATGCGTCAATCTCAAGCTGAACTTGTTCTAGTTGATCGCCCTGCCAAAAAGGGTGACACTGTTACCATCGATTTTGAGGGATTTGTTGATGGCAAGCCTTTTGAAGGTGGAAAAGCAAATAACTATTCTCTTGAACTTGGTTCAGGATCATTCATTCCAGGATTTGAAGATCAATTGATTGGCAAAAAGGCTGGCGATGATGTCGAAGTAAAAGTTACCTTCCCTAAGGATTATCAAGAAAAGTCACTTGCTGGTAAAGAAGCTACCTTTAAAGTTAAACTCCATGAAGTTAAAGAAAAACAACTTCCTAAGCTTGATGATGACTTTGCTAAAGATGTTGATGAAGATGTTGATACCCTTTCTGAATTGGAAGACAAAGTTAAAAAAGAACTTAAGGAACAAAAAGAATCAGCCGCTCACGATGCCAAGGAAAATACGGCTATTAGTGAAGCAGTAGATAATGCTACTGTTAAGGATATTCCAGAAGTTATGATTAATGATGACGTTCAACGTCAAATGAACCAGTACTTAGCTGGAATGCAGCAGCAGGGTATTAACGCTGAAATGTACTACAAACTCACTGGTACTAAGCCAGAGGACTTAAAGAAGCAATTTGCTGATGGTGCAGATCGTCGAGTTAAAACTAATTTGGTCTTAGAAGCAATTGTTAAAGCTGAAAAGATTGATCCTAGTGAAGAAGACATTCAAAAAGAAGTTAGCAATCTTGCTAAACAATACGGAATGGAAGAAACAGCCGTTCGTAATGCATTATCTGACGACATGTTAAAACATGATATTGGTATTCAAAAAGCCGTTGACATTGTGGTTGACAGTGCTAAAGAAGAACCAAAATCAACTACCAAGAAGGCTTCTGAAAAGAAGGATTCCAGTAAAGAAAATAAGAAATAATTTATACAAGATGGGATCCGCTTGTTAGAGCGGGTCTTTTTTTGTAGAGCAAATTATTTTAAAAGGTTCTATTAGTATGGTATAGTTTCAAATTGCGGGCAACGAGACGAATTAACAACGAATTAACAAAAAGGAGAGATACCATGTATGATGATTCAAATCAAAATGAGACCATTACTTGCTCCTTTTGTGGAAAGTCACAGGACCAAGTAAAAAAAATTGTTGCTGGACCCGGTGTATATATTTGTAATGAATGTATCGATTTGTGTGAACAGATCATGAGTGATGAATTAAACAAGACCAATGCTGAAGACATCAATGTGCTTACTCCAAGTGAAATTGTTAAAAAACTTGATGAGTATGTGATTGGTCAAGATGAAGCCAAAAAAACGCTAGCGGTGGCTGTCTTTAATCATTATATGAGAATTAAGGCTTTGAATGATTCTGAAGATGATGATGAAAGTGAAGATGGTAACCAAGAACGACATGCTTATGATGACGCTCAGATTCAGAAAAGTAATATTGCAATGATTGGACCAACTGGATCGGGGAAGACTTATCTGGCTCAAACACTTGCTAAAATTTTAAACGTTCCCTTTGCAATTGCTGATGCTACGACGCTGACTGAAGCTGGATATGTTGGAGAAGATGTTGAAAATATTCTTTTGAAACTCTTACAGAACGCTGATTATGACGTTGATCGGGCTGAAAAGGGAATCATTTATATTGACGAGATTGATAAAATTGCTAAAAAAGCCGAAAATGTTTCAATCACAAGAGATGTATCTGGTGAAGGAGTTCAACAGGCTCTTTTAAAGATTTTAGAGGGAACGACCGCTAATGTCCCACCAAAAGGTGGTAGAAAGAACCCGAGCCAAGAGTTTATTAAGATTAATACGAAGAATATTCTGTTTATTGTTGGTGGGGCTTTTGATGGAATTCAAGATATTGTTAGACGACGCTTAGGTGATAAAACAATTGGTTTTGGGGTTGATAATCATGAAACCCAATACGTTGCTGATGAAGATATTATGCAAAAAGTAATTCCTGAGGACCTAATGAATTTTGGATTAATTCCAGAGTTTATCGGTCGTCTTCCAATTTTGACTGCTTTGAATAAGTTGAGTGAAAATGATCTGGTCAAAATTCTTACTCAGCCTAAAAATGCGTTAGTGAAACAATACCAAAAGCTTTTATCTCTTGAAGGTGTCCAACTTAAATTTGAAGACGATGCACTTAAGGCCATGGCTAAAAAGGCTATTGCCAGAAATACGGGTGCTCGTGGTCTCCGCTCTATGATTGAAAGTGTGATGAGAGATATTATGTATTCACTTCCAAGTCGCGATGACGTTAAAGAAGTGATTGTTACCCCAGATTCAGTAAATAGTGGTAAGGAACCAAAGATGGTCTTAAAAAGCGAAGCAAAGTAATCGAACGGAGATAATAATGGACGTAAATGATGTTGAACTAGTAATGAGTGCAGTTGATCCCAAACAGTATCCCACTACTGGATATCCAGAAATTGGCTTTTTGGGTCGATCTAACGTCGGCAAGTCTTCACTAACGAATATGTTGATTAACCGAAAGGATTACGCTCATACGTCTGGTCAACCTGGAAAAACGCAGACTTTGAATTTTTATCGCGTTAACGATGAAATTTACTTTGTTGACGTTCCAGGATATGGGTACGCGAAGGTTTCTAAAACAGAACGGGAAAAATGGGCCCAAATGATTGAGACTTATCTAACGCAACGTGAGCAGCTCCGGGGTGTGATCAATTTAATTGATGGTAGACACGCCCCGAGTGAGTACGATATTCAGATGCGTGATTGGTTAGAGTATTATGGGATTCCCGTGCTTTACGTAGCGACTAAGGTTGATAAAATTCCTAAAAGTAAAATCAAGAAACAAGAACAGATGTTGCGAAAAGGGCTGGAGCTTGAAGCAGATGAACCGTTGATAATGTTCTCTGCTAAAACCAAGGTCGGAGCAGATCAAATTTGGAACTGGATTGAGCAACAAATTAAGTAATAAAAAAAATCAGCTGTGAGAACAGCTGATTTTGTGTTTATTTGGTTTTGTCTTGATCTAATATTTTATTCTTTTTTGATTCGCGTTGGTCTTCTTTGTTTTTATGATTCAAAAACTTGGTGCGGTTAGGATCTTTCGGATTCTCTTTAGCAAATTTACTGAACATGGCATCAAGATCTTCATTTCTTCTAATTTTTAGTCCCATATTAATCGCTCCTTTAGACTCATCATAGCAAAAAAATCATTTCATGTCAGTTTGTTATACAAACTGTAACTAATTCATTATAATTGTAACAGTAGTATTTATCGGAAAGGAGGGAGTTTATGGCATCTGATTTAATTGAACGAAAGTTAACGTTACTTCCGGATCAACCCGGTTGTTACATTATGAAAGATAAAGATGGCAAAATTATTTATATTGGTAAGGCAAAAAACCTAAAGAACCGAGTTCGCTCTTATTTCAAGAGTACTCAGTACGGAAGACGAGCCAAATTAGTGCGAAACATTGCTGATTTTGAGACAATCATTACTTCAAATGACAAAGAAGCATTTTTACTTGAAATTACTTTGATTCAGAAACACCGGCCTTATTATAACGTTCGTTTAAAGCAGGGACACAGTGGGTATCCTTACATTAAAATTACTAATGAACGTGATCCCCGAATGTTGATTACTAATACCGTTAAAAATGATGGTGGATATTACTTTGGACCATATCCAAACGTCTATGCTGCGGATGAAACCTTGAATTTTTTACAAAAGATGTATCCACTCAGACGTTGTAACGGGTATCAAAAACGAGCTTGTTTGTACTACCACATGGGACAGTGCTTGGGAGCTTGTTTTAAGGAAGTTCCTAAGTCAGAGTACGATGCTCAAATCAAAAAAATCAAGTCCTTTTTAAACGGTAGTGTGGGACCTGCTAGACAACTATTGACTAAACGAATGAATAAGGCATCAAATAACATGGAGTATGAACGGGCAGCTGAATTGCGTGATCAACTGCATTACATTGATGCGACCGTTGAGAAACAAAAAATCATTTCGCATGACAATACCCCACGAGACGTGTTTAATTTTTATGCTGATAAAGGCTGGCTTTCTGTACAAGTTTTCTTTATTCGGCAGGCACGTTTGATGAAACGTGAGAAAAAATTATTTCCGATTATTAGTACCGCCAATGAAGAGATGACTAGCTATATCGTTCAATTTTATAACGATTCTGATCGGATTCCACCCAAAGAAATTTTGGTACCTAACTCAATCGACCATGATGTTCTTTCAAAGATGATCGGAGTGCCAGTCAGAACCCCTCAGCGTGGCCAAAAGAAAGCCCTTTTGGACATGGCAGAGCATAATGCGCGATTAGTTTTAAATGAGCAGTTTAAGTTAATGGAAATGGATCGCAAAAAGACTACCGGAGCAATGGATGAGTTGGGTGACGCTTTAGGAATTGGTCATATCGGACGAATCGAAGCTTTTGATCATTCCCATATTTCAGGTGCAGATTTAGTTTCTGCTATGGTAGTATTTGAAGATGGGAAACCGAATAAGAAGAAGTATCGAAAATATAAGTTAAGAACCGTTGATCATGCCGATGAAGCGGCCAGTACGCGCGAAGTGATTAGAAGGCGCTACACCCGTTTATTAAAGGAACACGCTGAAATGCCAGATCTGATACTCATGGACGGCGGCGAGATTCAGATGAATGCTGTTACCGATGTTTTGGAAAATGAACTTAATCTGCACATTCCAGTAGCTGGAATGGTGAAAAATGATAAGCATAAGACGGCTGATTTGCTTTACGGAAGTAATGATCATCACGTTAATTTAAATCCGAAAAGTCAGGCTTTTTATCTAGTTCAAAGGGTTCAAGACGAAGTGCATCGCTTTGCAATTAACTATCATCATCAACTCCATAATAAGAATTCGATGACTTCTAGATTAGATAGTATTAAAGGAGTTGGACCCAAAACTAGAAATAAACTTTTGCGAAAATTTGGTTCCACTAAAAACATTGCGGATGCTAGTGTAGAAGACATTCAAGCAGTTGGCATTTCAAAGAAGGTTGCTCAGACGGTTAAATTGACCTTTGAGAACGTTGCACCAGTGGCCAAGATGATGAAAAACTAATAGGAAAATGGAGAAATTATGTTTGTAGATCAAGTAAAATTTAAAGTTAAGGCCGGTAAGGGTGGAGACGGAATGGTTGGATTTCGTCGGGAAAAATATGTACCAAATGGCGGACCTTCTGGTGGTGATGGTGGCCATGGTGGTAATGTTGTTTTCAAAGTTGATACCGGGATGTCAACTCTAATGGATTTTAAGTATAAAAAACAATTTAAAGCCAAAAACGGTGGCAATGGTGCTAACAAAAAGATGACTGGTGCAAGCGCCCCTGACTTAGTGGTGAATGTCCCCGATGGCACCACGATTTATAACTCAGAGACCGGAGAACCAATTGCAGATTTGACTAAAGCAAACGATGAAGTTGTAGTTGTAAAGGGTGGTCGTGGAGGAAGAGGAAACGTTCACTTTGCAACTCCTAAAAATTCTGCCCCAGAAATTGCTGAAAATGGGGAACCTGGTCAAGAGATGGAGATTGAACTTCAGTTAAGGTTATTAGCTGATGTTGGTTTAGTCGGTTTCCCATCAGCTGGTAAATCTACGTTATTAAGTGCGATTACTTCGTCAAAACCAAAAGTAGCTCAATACCACTTTACTACCATCGTTCCTAATCTTGGAATCGTACGAAATCATGATGGAAACGACTTTGTGATTGCTGATTTGCCTGGACTGATTGAGGGAGCATCCAAGGGTGTTGGATTAGGTTTTGAATTTTTAAGACACATTCAAAGAACTCGAGTTATCCTCCATGTTGTTGATATGAGTGGAGTTGAGGGACGTGACCCGTATGATGACTATGAAAAAATCAATCATGAACTGGCTAATTTTGATGAAAGTCTTTTGAAGCGTCCTCAAATTATCGTTGCTTCTAAAATGGATATGCCCGATTCGGATGAGAATCTTAAGTTGTTTAAACGTGAATTAGCCGAACATAATGATCATGTTAATAGCAAAATTATTCCCATTTCTTCCATTACTCATTCAGGGCTTAAGGATCTCATTCGAGAAACTAGTAGTGAACTCGATCAAGCACCAAAATTTCCAATTGTGGGTGCTAACGAGCTTAATGATTCTAAGGAAGTCGTTTACCGTCCCGATGAGGATGAAAAGCCGTTTACTTTGACAAAAGATGAAGATGGAACTTGGGTTCTGTCTGGACATCAGATTGAACGAGTAATTCAAATGGCCAATACTGAGCATGAACAAGGTGTATTAAGGTTAGCTCGAAAATTACGTGGAATGGGTGTTGATCAAGCACTACGGGATGCCGGCGCTAAGAATGGTGATCTGGTATCAATTTCGGACTTTACTTTTTCATATGTTGAATAATATAAAAGACGATACTTGTAGTATCGTCTTTTATTATCCAAAAATAAGCTCATCATTTTTTAAACGATAACCGAATAGTTTTGGAGTTTCAATTGTTTTACAAAAAAGTGATAAATGATCATCGAGTTCTCTTGTCCGGGTGTTAAATTGATTCAAGGTTAGTGGACGTTTGTTTTTACTTGGGACTAATAAAATTTTATTTTGTAAAAATTCAATGTCAAAAACTGGTAAAATAACCTTATTAATTTCAACGTATATTTTATATGAATTATTTAAATCTTCAGATGAGACGTAAAATTCATTTAATCTCAAAGTTATCACCTAGATTTCAGCTTATTATTGCCAATGTGGTATGCTACAATTGTATAGTAATTCTTCACGAGTGTAAAAATTTGAGTGTCAAGAAGGAACGATAGGATATGCAATTAGAGTTTTTTGGAACTGGTGCGGGAGTTCCTGGTAAGTTTCGAAACGTTTCTAGTGTCGCTTTAAGATTGTTGGATGAGATTAATTCCGTGTGGTTATTTGATGCGGGGGAAGGTACTCAACAACAAATCTTGCGATCAACGTTAAAACCGCGAAAAATTAATAAGATTTTTATTACCCACCTTCATGGTGATCACATCTATGGTCTTCCGGGATTATTATCAAGTCGTTCGTTTCAGGGTGGAGATGATCCGGTTACCATTTATGGTCCCTTTGGAATCAAAAACTACGTTCAGACTAGTTTGCAAGTGACGCAGACTAAGTTAGGGTATAAAATAAAATACGTGGAGCTGGACCAGCCTGGTAAGATTTTTGACGGCAAAAAGTTTACGGTTTATGCGGAAAAGCTTGATCATCAAGTTCAGAGTTGGGGTTTTCGGATTGTTGAACATGATCATCCGGGTGAACTGCTTGTTGATAAACTGCGGGAAGATGATATTCCATCCGGTCCACTGTACGGAAAGCTTAAGGAAGGTAAGACGGTCAAACTTAATGATGGCAGAGTCATTAATGGAAAAGACTACATTGGTAATGCTCAAAAGGGACGAATTGTTACCATTTTAGGGGATACGAGAAAAGTTGATACCATCAATAAGTTAGCGCAAAATGCTGACATTTTAGTTCATGAAAGTACGTTTGGAAAGGGCGAAGCAAAATTAGCTCACAATTACTATCATTCTACGAACATCCAGGCTGCTAATACTGCCAGAGATGCCAACGTAAAACGATTGCTATTAACGCACATTTCCGCAAGGTATACTGCTAAAATGGCTCATGAGTTGCAAAGGCAGGCTCAACAAGTTTTTCCAAATACCAAGGTAGTTAAAGATTTTGATTTTATTGATATTCCCTTTAATAAGGGAGAGGAGAATGCCCAATGAAAAAACAAGTTTCAATGATTTTAAGCATGGTTTTGATTGTGATTGTCGCTATTTTTGTTTTGTTAAATATGGGAAGTGCTGAGATTAACTTCGGTTTCACGACGGTTAAAATGCCGTTAATCCTAGTCTTATTATTGACATTACTAATTGGAGCTTTAATTATGTTCTTATTATCAATGATCAGTTCATTTAAAAATGGTTCCAAACGGAAAAAAGAAAATCGTGATTCACAGAAAACAATTGATGGATTAAAGGGACAAATTAATGATTTAAATAAACAAGTTGATTCTCTAAAGATGCAGTTAAAGAATTCAATTAGTAAACAAAAGGTTAATCAAGATAATCGAAACGTTGAAAATGTAATCAATAAACAGCAAGAGGACAACGAAAAATAGTGAAAAGAGGATCCATATTTGCTTTCTTCAAAGTATAATTGGAAGCTAAAACAAAATAATCTTAACCAAGATGCTGTTAGTCAACTAGCTAGTGATTTGGGACTTGAACCGTTAGTTGTTAGTTTACTGTTTGAACGAGGTTATGATAATGCCGATAAGATTCGACATTACTTAAGTCCGGATACTAGTGACTTAAACGACCCCCTTTTAATGCATGATATGCAAAAAGCGGTTGATCGGATTGAGTTGGCAGTTGAAAATGGTGAGCAAATTACCGTTTATGGGGATTATGATGCTGATGGGCTTACTAGTACCGCTATTCTATATGAAACGCTAGTCGAGATGGGAGCAGAAGTTCGTTATTATATTCCTAATCGGTTTAAAGATGGATACGGTCCAAATGTAAAGGCCTTTCAGAAAATTATTGATAGTGGAACTTCGTTAATTGTTACCGTTGATAATGGAGTTGCTGGATTTGACGCAATTGAGGAAGCTAATAAGTTAAATTGTGATGTGATTATTACCGATCATCACGAGTTACCAGAAAAATTGCCAAACGCCTATGCAATCGTTCATGCCCAGTTGGGCGATCCTAAATATCCGTTTCAGTATCTTTCCGGAGCTGGAGTGGCTTTTAAGTTGGCGACGGCATTAATGGATGAAATTCCTCAAGATAAACTAGATTTAGCCGCAATTGGGACAGTTGCCGACCTAGTATCGCTTACCGGAGAGAATCGAGCATTGGTCCAGTTTGGATTAAATGTTATTCACTTGACGGTGCGACCTGGATTAAAAGCCCTTATTAAACGATCTGGAATTGATTTGGGAAAAGTTGATGAACAAGATATTGGGTTTAACATTGCTCCTAGATTGAATGCACTTGGTCGAATGGGTGACGCCAATATGGGCGTTGATCTACTTACTACGGTTGACGATGATCAAGCAAATGAGCTAGCTAAGAAGACTGAACAAAAGAATGATCAGAGGAAGTTACTGGTTAGTTCAATTACTGACGAGGCAATTGCCCAAGCTAAGTCACCTGAGAATCGGAAGAAAGATACCCTTTTAATTGTAGGAAAGGGTTGGCATACAGGAGTACTGGGAATTGCAGCTAGTCGGGTTAAAGATAAATTTCATAAACCGACGGTTGTTGTTAGTATTGATGACAAAAACAAGACGGCAAAAGGATCTGGAAGAAGTGTCAAAGGATTTGATCTTTTTAAAGCCTTAGATAGTGAACGCGATCTGATGGATGCATTTGGTGGACATGCCATGGCAGTTGGATTGACAGTTCCAGCCGATAACTTGAAAACATTAGCTGAGCGGTTTGAACGGTCATCGGCAAAGCAGCAGGTTGATTTATCACAAAAGCCAACTTTAAAAATTGATTTTAAAGTTACTCCAGATGAAATTGATCAAAAGTTATTTCAACAAATTCAAACTTTGAGTCCATTTGGAACTGATAATGAATGCCCACGATTTGACGTTGATCCGATTGCTTTAACTAATGTTCAGGTAATTGGGAAAGCGCATGATCATCTTAAATTTCAAGTTGTTGGCGATCATTCACGGATTTCTGCAATTGACTTTGGGATGGGGGATGTTGCTACTGAAGTTTCTAAATTATCAGCGAATATTAACGTAGCAGCGACCTTGAATGAAAAT
The DNA here is from genome assembly GCF_059901425.1 of Fructilactobacillus sp. X2R1C3. Taxonomy (NCBI): domain Bacteria; kingdom Bacillati; phylum Bacillota; class Bacilli; order Lactobacillales; family Lactobacillaceae; genus Fructilactobacillus; species Fructilactobacillus sp. X2R1C3. Next base: position 76,353 of record NZ_JBWXUW010000002.1, read on the forward strand.
GAGTGGAAGGGTCGTACTAATCTCCAGTTGATGGTTGATGATCTTAAAGTTGACGGAACCGTTGTTATTGACAAACGGACCACTACCTTAACTAAGTCAATGTTTATAAATGAGGGAACGTATATTTTCTTTCATCGTAACTTGTATCAACAATTGAAATCATATGTTGGTAAGGGTTCTAAAGCCATGCTTGCTTCAGATGTTAAAAAAGATATTACTAATGGGGTAGTTTATCTTGTTGATTGTCCTGAAACACTTGATGAATTAAAAGACGTCGTTAATCATTTCCAAAATCCTGAAATTATATTGTATTTATATAAAAAGAATCATATTTTAAATTTAGGGATGCCAGAACGTTCACAATATGCTAAACTATTTAAGTTCGTTGAAACTAATAAAAATGTGCAAATTTCAAAGAATGTTGGTGAGGTTGCAAACCATTTGCATGTTCCAACCAATATTCTGGTTTTCATGTTGCAGGTATTTAATGAACTGGGGTTTATCACCATTCAGGATGGAATTTTGAATGGTATCAGTAATCCAAACAAGCAAAGCTTGTCTACTTCCCCAACTTACCAATTGCGAGAAGAGCAATTAAAGGTGGAAGATGCTCTTTTTAACGTTTCTCCAAGTGATTTGGTGAAAATAATTAATAAGATTGGGAACTGATAATAAGAAAGGAAGTATTTTTTATGGTCCTTAATTTAAAGGATTATGTAGCAAGTTATCCTAATTTTCCAGAGCCAGGTGTAACTTTTCGAGATATTTCTCCATTGCTAGAAAGTGGTGAAGCATATCGTCAAGCTACTGACGAAATTGTCAACTATGCTAAGGGCAAGAACATTGATATGATTGTTGGTCCCGAAGCTCGTGGCTTTATTGTGGGATGTCCCGTTGCCTATGAACTTGGAATTGGATTTGCTCCTGCAAGAAAAAAAGGGAAGTTACCTGGCAAGACTGTCAAAGCTACATATGGCCTGGAATACGGTCAGTCATCACTTTATTTGCATGATGATGCGATTAAACCAGGTCAGAGAGTTCTTGTGACTGATGATTTGCTGGCTACAGGTGGTACCATTGAAGCTACCATTGAGTTGGTCAAGGATCTCGGTGGAGTAGTAGTTGGAACGGCTTTTATCGTCGAATTAATGGACTTAAAGGGTCGCGATAAGATTAAAGACTATGATATTCTCAGTCTGATTAAATATGATTAAGTTTTAAATTAAACACACTTCTCAAGTTGATTGTCTTTTCTTTTACGATTATACTTAAGTGGTGTTAATTATGGCGAGTTGGCAGAGTGGTAATGCACCGGACTCGAAATCCGGCGAACCGGTTTATAGCCGGCGCGCAGGTTCAAATCCTGTACTCGCCTTTATAAGTATTACAAAACAAAAGGGCTATCAAAACTTGTGATTTTGATAGCCTTTTTGTTGTATTGAGCTCTTATAATTCGGATTGCATCCGGATTGCTTTTCCAATGATTTTACCTGGATTATCTTTATTCAAGATAATCGGTGGGTATTCCTTGTTATCAGGAACTAAGACGGTTTGGTCTTTTTGAGTACTAATCCTTTTAAGAGTAGCTTCCTCGTTATCGTTTAATAGGACAGCAGCAATTTCACCATTTTCCACCTCTGGTTGATAATGAATCAAAACGTACGATCCGTTTTGAATGGTAGGAGCCATCGAATCTCCGTCACATTTTAACCAGAAATTCTCACCACTTGGCAGTCCTTCCTTTAGAGTTGGAAAGTACGCGGTAACATTCTGCTCAGCAAAGATTGGTTTTCCGCAAGCAATGCTGCCAATGAGGGGAAGATCAATTACCTCATTAGTTTTTGATTTAGCTCTTGTACTGTTATTGTGGTAGTTCGGTTGATCGGTATTTCCTAATAGGTAATCGATCGACACGCCGAGTACTTTGGCTACTTTTCCAAGGCTCTTTGTACTAGGAGTTTTTTTGTTCCAAGTATAAATATTGTTAATCCCAATCCCAGCCTTCTGTGCCACTAACTGAAGTGACCATCCACGCATTCTTGAAAGTCTCTTAATTCGTTCAATTGTTGTCAAAATTGTTTCTCCTTTTCTGAAATTGGTAGTTAAAAAAGTTATTTCAAATAATAGAGAAAATCATTGACATTTTATTTTATATGATTGATAATTAATTTAGTTAAGTAATTGATCAGTCAGTCCAGAATAATATCAATGGTTAAAAGTATTTAAACTAGTTCCCACGAAGAAAATAGTTTAAGTACAGTCCATTATTTTTATCATATTTACATTTTATTCCAAAGGATAGACATAGTCAATAACTTAATTAATAAATTGTGAAAGGAGGGATCAATGATGGCTAACGTTGAATTGGAACGTAATGCTCAAAGAGTATTTAAAAAGATCAAAGTAGCTTTAATTAACAAGGACTTGACTCAAGTTGATATGTCAAAAATTGTTGATGTCTCACCAGTTGAATTAAATCGGGCAATTCATGGTGAGATGAGTCCTAAATCGCAAAGAATTAGGAAGCAAATTTTTAAGTACCTAGATATCAAAGTTTCTTAATCTTCATTTGTTATCCGTGTGATAAAAGAGCAATGAGATAAACTAAATATATTAATACTACTTGTTTTCACGTTTGTAATTAGTATTAGTATATGTAGTGATCGTAAGATTTAATAAGGCCTAGATCAGTTGCAGTAGTTGATCTAGGCCTTTGTTATTTATTTAGTTTCATCAACTGACAATTGTTTTACTAATTGGTCAATCTGATTGCGGACGATTCTAAAAGTTTCGATTACTTCCGATTTGGAACCCTTCGCTTGTGCTGGATCCTTAAGTAGCCAGTGAATTTTCGTAACCGATCCCGGAGTAACTGGACACTTGTCCTTAGCATCTCCGCAAAGCGTAACGACTAAATCACACTTAACTAAATAATTTTTGTCAATTAACTTTGATGTATTGTGAGAAATATCAATTCCGCGTTCTTTCATTACCTTAACCGCAGTTTGATTTACACCATGCTTTTTTAATCCTGCACTTTTTATTTGCCAGTTTTGCGGGAAATATTTTTTAGTAAATCCTTCTGCCATTTGACTTCGACACGAGTTGCCCGTACACAAAAAATAAATTTTTTTCATTTTGATTCATCCCTTAGTAATTTATAAGTCATGATACCAAAAGATGATTACTATGGATATAATTAATAACTTATCTTATAGGTTATTAATTGCTTAACTTATGGGTAGTTCAATCAAATTGTGTGCAAATAATTTATTAAATATTGAACATTTTGTAGTCTCATTAGGTAATTGCGTGGTACTATAAAAATGTTCATAAAGAACGACAATTTAAAAATTGAAGGAGGAAGCAGATATGAAAGTAGCTGTAATTGGATCATCTCATGGTGGATTCGAAGCTGTCAGAGGAGTTTTAAAAGATTTTCCTGATGCTGACATCGAATGGTACGAAAAGGGAGACTTTGTATCTTTTCTATCTTGTGGAATTGAATTATATCTTCAAAACGTCGTAAAAGATGTTAACTCTGTAAGTTATGCAACTCCAGAAGGCATGGAAAAATTAGGTGTAAATGTTCACATTAATACTGAAATCACCGATATTGATCCTGAAGCTCACACATTAACCGCTTTAAACGTTAACGATGGCAAAGAGAGCACTGAAAAATATGATAAATTAATTTTAAGTGTTGGTGCTAATCCATTCCAACTTCCAGTTCCAGGGAAGGAATTAGGTAATATCTACGCAATGCGTGGACGTGATTGGGCCATTAAATTGAAGGAAGCTGAAGTTACTCCAGGTATCAACAACGTCACGGTCGTTGGTTGTGGATACATTGGAATTGAAGCAGCTGAATCATTCGCTAAGGCTGGCAAGCACGTTACCTTAGTTGATACTGGTAAAACCATTCTTCCTACTTACTTGGATCCAGAGTTTACTAAGATTCTTGAAGCGGAACTTAAAAAGAACGGCGTAAAATTGTCATTGAACCAAAGTGTTAAGGAATACGTTGGTGACGATGATGAAAACGTTTCTTCGGTTATTTCAACTAATGGTGACCAATGGGATGCTGACCTAGTGATTGAAACTGCCGGAATTCGTCCTGCTACCGATTGGCTTAAAGGTAAAGTTGATCTCGACGAAAAGGGCATGATCAAGACCGATGAATATCAAAGAACCAATCAACCTGATATTTTTGCCGTTGGTGATTCTACCGAGGTTACCTTTGCACCTACTGGCAAGAAGCAAATCATTGCTTTAGCTTCTAACGCTAGACGTCAAGGTCGCTCAGCTGCCATGAACTTGAACGATGAGAAGCGTAAGACTACCGAAGTTTCTGGTTCATCAGCACTTCATGTTTTTGATTACAAGTTTGCCTCAACTGGATTTAAGGACGTTACTGCTGAAAAAGCTGGCGTTGACGTTGAATCTGTCTTTGTTGTTGATACTGCAGTTCCTCCGTTTGTTCATGATGACAAATTGAATGCAGAGGTATACTTCAAATTAACTTTTGACCCTAAGACTCGCGAAGTTGAGGGTGCTCAAATCATGTCAAAACGGGATGTAACCGCTAATATTAATACCATTTCATTAGCAATTCAACAACACATGACCGTTGATGACTTGGCATATGCTGACTTCTTCTTCCAACCAGGCTTTGACCGTCCATGGAATATCATGAACGTCGCAGCTCAAAAAGCACAAGATAAGTTAGATCACAAATAAAAAAACAAAGGGCCCGTTGACTTAATCAACAGACCCTTTTTATTACATACTTTTTGCTACTAGGATGTCTCCGTTTGACAATTTGAACGTTTTATCAAAACCATTTAAAAAGATGGTGGTGCCACGTTCTGGAAAATCTTCACTGGTTTTAGGGAGAAATTCAATTTCAAGTGAATGGCCATCTGGAGCCATGTTATCTAAAGTGGTCAATTTCATGACGTACTGATTGCCGTCATTAACATTGATGATTTTAGTAATTGAATTTCCAGGAGTTGGAAATGTTAATGTAATCCGTTTCATGTTATCCCTTCTTTCTTAGTTATTATACTACCAATTGGTTTTTAGGATTAGTATAATTCTTTTGGCGAGAGAAGTGCTAACATATAAAATAAATCATAAAGAAAATGGTGAGTGATAATGAAATTCTATACTTCTGATAACGTTGAATTGGATTATGATGATGAGGGAAATAAAAGCGATCAACCCGTAATGATTCTCACTGGTATTGGGGGTTATAAAGAGATTTGGACCCTTACTGTCCAAAGATTAGTCGAAAGCGGCTTTCGGGTCGTAAACGTGGATGCTAGAAATCAGGGGATGTCTGAGCGTACTAGTAAGGATGAACGGATGTCGCGTCATGCGATGGATTTATACGAGATCCAAAGGGAACTAAGATTAAAAGAACCAATCTTACTCGGGAATTCAATGGGAGCGGCAACCATGTTTGCGTACGTTTCTTTGTTTACTGATAAGGGGATTAAGGCCATTGTAGACGTTGATCAGAGTCCCAAAATGATTGCCGATCAGTCATGGCCATACGGATTTAAAGCTTTAGACTGGAGTAATTTCCCTGAATTTTTGAAGCAGCCATTTGGACGTTCCACTTACAGTAAAATTAATGATCTTTTGTACGGTAAAATCCAATTGTTAAAACAGAAGTATCCATATGATGCCGACTTAAACTATTCGTTGTTAGTGGATCATGCTTTTCAAGATTGGCGTGACATTTTGAGTGATTTGAAGGTTCCTTTGATGATTATTGCCGGAAGAAAATCGCCATTTTTTGATTATCACTTTGCAAAAGTTGCAGCGGGGATGGCTCATAATGGTCATTATCAGATTGTTGAAGATGCTGGTCATATCATTATGGCTGAACAGCCAAATGTGTTTAACGATATTTTGTTGAAGTTTGTGAAAAAAATATAAGAAATCACAATGGTAAGAAATATCAGCGTGTGAATTATTAGATTTAACCTTTTGGTAGCGGTCTCATTTTAATGAGGTCGTTTTTTATTTGAGTTTGTTAAAGTGTGTTAACTTGGTTGACTTTGCGCACTTTAGTTAATATAATCACAATGTAAGCGGATATGAGCAATCGTGTCCGCGTGAAAATAAAAACAATTGGAGGGGTTTGCGTGGCTGATAATATTTATTCCATTCATGAAAAGCACACGGGAATGCTAGAAATGGAATCAGAATTTCCTGTAAAAAACCGTGAAGAACTTAGTGAAGCTTACACACCTGGTGTTGCTAAGATTTCCAAGGCCATTGAAAAAGACCCTAGTTTAAAGGACAAGTACACAATGAGTGGAAAGCTACTTGCTGTTGTTACTGATGGTTCAGCAGTTCTAGGATTAGGTAATATCGGACCAGCTGCAGGGCTTCCTGTTGTTGAAGGGAAAGCGCTGTTATATAAAGATCTGGCCAGTGTTAATGCGTTACCGGTTGCCATTGAGCAGGAAGATGCCAAGAAAATGGCCACTCACATTAAAAGTATCCAAGATACCTTTGCTGGGATCCATTTGGAGGACATTGCGGCACCAAAATGCTTTGAGTTAGAGGATATCTTGAGTAAAACATTAGATATTCCGGTCTATCATGACGACCAAGAGGGAACTGCTATTGTGGTTTTGGCCGGATTGATCAACGCTAGTAAAGTAGTTGGTAAAGAATTGAAAGATTTAAAGATCGTCGTCAACGGGGTGGGAGCATCTGGTGTTGCCACAGCCTCATTGTTGGAGCATGTCGGCATTAAGAATATTACCTTAGTTGATATCGATGGCGTAGTTAAGCCAGATAGTAAGAACTATAATTCATATCAAACTGGACTTGCTAAATCCTTGAACGGAAAAGAAGGGCAAACCCTAGATGATGTAATTGATGATCAGGATGTTTTTATCGGTCTGTCTGATGCTAATGTTTTAAGTACTAGTCAAGTTAAAAGAATGGCAAAAGATCCAATTATCTTTGCGCTCGCTAATCCAGTTCCGGAAATTCTTCCACAAGACGCTAAAGCCGGTGGTGCTAAAGTGATTGCGACTGGGTCTAGTAAGTATCCAAATCAAGTTAATAATATTTTGGTTTTCCCTGGTCTTTTCAAGGGACTTTTAAAGAGTGGGATTAAAAAGGTTACATACCAAATTGAGGAAGTCGTTTCTGACGCGTTAGCCAGCATGATTCCCGATCCCACTCCAGATAAAATTGTTCCGGGGGTTTTTGATGAAAACGTTGTTAAAACAGTCACAAATTCAATTATAAAATATGGTGAAAAGGGATAAGAGGTGCAATTATGGCAATATTTATTACATCGATCCAGAGTGTGTTAGCAATTGTAATTATGATTGCAGTTGGTTATATCACACAAGGACTTGGATGGTTTAAAGAATCATTTTCCGGTTCAATCTCAAAGATTATTATGAAAGTTGCTTTGCCATGTTCTATTTTTGTGGCAATGCTTAAATATTTTCATCCAGAACAACTAGCTAATTTGTCAACTGGATTAATCTATGTTGTGCTTGCGATCCTTTTAGGCTACGTTATTTCATGGATTGAAGTTAAATTATTTAGAGTTAAAAAGGGTCGAAGAGGACTGATGATGACCGGTATTAACGGTGCTAATACTGTTTTTATTGGAATGCCCTTAAACGTTGCTTTGTTTGGTGAGATATCAGTCCCTTATTTACTTGTTTACTATATTGTAAATACGATCATTATTTGGACTCTGGGTGTTTGGGTAATTGCTGCGGACGATCCAACCGCTAAAGATGGTTCCAAAGCTAAATTTGATTGGCATCATTTGATTCCAGCTCCATTATGGGGATTCATCGTTGCCATTCCATTTTTGTATATTCCATGGCTTCAGGAGCATTTGTTAGTTAATTTTGTCCAAACAACGTTAACTGATTTGGGTGCACTGGTTACCCCACTTGCATTAATCTATATTGGAATTATGTTGAGATCATTTGGTCTTAGAAACATGCATTTTGATAAAGATGTCATTTTGACTTTGGCAGGTCGTTTCGTGATTTCACCATTAGTCATGGCTGCAATTATTTTTGTTGGTTTCAAGCTTGGAGCATCAATGGTTCCAACCTTCTCCAAGACTTTGATTGTTCAAGCTGCTACTCCTTCACTTGCAGTTCTACCAATTTTGGCACAAACTTATCATGGTGACGTTAAGTTTGCTACAAACGTGGTTGTATCTACATCAGTCCTCTTTATCATCGTAATTCCGATTATTATGTTAATCATGGGTTAGTAGAAACGGGAGATTATTAAGGATATGAATATTGAGACTAGAGAAATTAATTTAGAGGTTCCTGATCAATTTAATCAGTGGAAAGATTTTCTTAAATCACTTGGTATTGCCAATTTTTCTGGTGATGAGGTTGATCCCTTGGATTATACCGTTGGGCTTTTTGATGGGGACAAATTAGTTGGTACTGGTTCATATTCTGGAAACATTTTAAAGTACATTGGTGTTTGTCATAAGTACACTGAAAACGGAGTCTACTTTAACAAGGTGGTTTCGAATCTTTTAACAAATTTAGGACAACGTGGAATCTTTCACGTCTTTGTCTTTACAAAACCAATGTATGCGGAAAGTTTCGAACACGTTGGGTTTAAGGAACTCGTTCAAAGTGATGATGCGGCCTTTTTAGAGACCGGTGATTATAGTATTACTGATTATCTTAAAAGTCTGCCCAAGGTTAATAAAGCAGATAATAATGCTGGAATAGTTATGAACGCTAATCCCTTTACTGATGGTCATCGATATTTGATTGAAAAAGCAGCAGAAGTCAGTGATAACGTTTATGTATTTGTTGTGAGCACTGATAAATCATTGTTTACATCCAAAGAACGGTTAGAACTGGTTCAAAAGGGTGTTGCTGATTTAAAAAATGTAATTGTTGTTCCTGGTGGCGACTACTTAGTAAGTTATGCAACTTTTCCTTCGTATTTTTTGGGAGCACAAGCAGACAAGGTGCGGTATCAGACAACCATTGATGCATTAATCTTTAAAGATTGGATTGCTCAAGATCTTGGCATTAACGTTCGTTTTCTTGGAACAGAGCAAAATTCCAAAACAACCTCAATCTATAATCAAATTTTAGAAAAGGTTCTCCCACCTGAAGTCAAAGTTAAAGTTATTAAACGAGATCAGGATGAAGCCGGAAGAGTAATTTCAGCTCGAACGGTTCGGATGGCCATTAAGAATGGTGAGTTAACCTCAATTAAGGGGATTGTTACAAAAACAACTTACGAGTTCATAGAAACGCATCTGGACTCATTACAAGAAAGAATTAAGAAAGGAATGAAGATCAGTGGGAATTAATAAAACTGCAATGGATGGAACACTGGAATCTTCTGACATTCAGATTACGGTTAGTAAGGGTACTAACGGAATCCAAATTAATCTTGAATCGGATGTTAAGAAACGGTTTGGTGTTGATATTATTGCTACCATTAAGGAAGTTGTTAACAAATTTGAATTAGATAATGTCAATATTAAGGCAGTTGACCAAGGTGCTTTAGATTGTGTAATTAAAGCTCGAACAATTACCGCAATTCAACGGGCCATGGGTGACAGCGAACAACCAGCATGGGAGGCACTATAATGGCTGAAAATAGTGAACGACTCAGAAGAACGATGATGTTTGTTCCAGGTAATAATCCAGGGATGATCAAAGATGCTGGGATCTATGGTGCCGATTCAATCATGTTCGACCTTGAAGACTCGGTTTCGTTAGCGGAAAAAGATTCGGCAAGAAACTTAGTTTATGAGGCTTTAAAAACGGTTGATTACGGTGATGCAGAATTAGTTGTTAGAACTAATGGACTCGACACTGACTTTTTTGAAGCTGATGTCAAAATGATGGTTAAGGCTGGCATCGACGTTATTAGAATTCCTAAAACTGAAAGCGCAGCAATGGTTGAAGAGATGGAGAGTCTAGTTGTTGACGCTGAAAAAGAGTTCAACATTCCAGTTGGAACCACTCATTTAATGGCCGCAATTGAGAGCGCTGAAGGTGTTATGAATGTACTTGAGATTGCTAAGGCCTCTGATCGCATGATTGGGATTGCTTTATCGGCGGAAGATTACACAACGGATTTAAAAACACACCGTTATCCAAATGGATTGGAGCTACAGTTTGCCAGAAATATGATTTTAAATGCTGCTAGAGCAGCTGGTATCGCCGCTTTTGATACGGTTTACACCGATGTTGATAATGTTAAAGGATTTTTGGAAGAAACTGAGTATATTCATGAACTGGGTTACGATGGGAAATCAGTTATTAATCCACGCCAAATTCCTTTGGTAAACCAAGTTTATGCCCCAAGTGAAGATGAAATTAAGAATGCTGAAAATGTACTTGCTGCGATTGAAAAAGCAAGAAAAGCTGGCTCAGGAGTTGTCTCAATGAACGGACAGATGGTTGATAGACCAGTTGCACTCAGAGCTGAGAGAGTTATGAAACTAGCTAAAGCTTCTGGCTTGATTGATAAGGAGGGTCATTACATTGGAAAATAAATTAGGTCGTAATTTACCCGATAAATTAATGAATGAACTGCACTTTAAACCATTTGAAACTACTAAGATTGATAACCCGGTCTTTCAAAGAACGGCTCCTAAAGTCCAGGTTCAAGATGGACATGATAAATTAAAGGATGATTTAAAGCAGGTTGTTAAAGATAACGTGAAGGATGGGATGACCATCTCATTTCATCACCATTTACGTAATGGTGACTACATCTTTAATCTTGTGATGAAGGCAATCATGGACCTTGGAATTAAAGATCTAACTTTAGCACCCTCTTCACTGACCGGCGTAATGAATGATATGGCAATTAAAGCCATTAAGAATGGAACCGTTACTAACATCACCACATCCGGAATGCGTGGTTCATTGGGTGACGAAGTTTCTCATGGAATTCTTAAAAATCCAGTGATTTTCAGATCCCATGGTGGCCGTGCTCGTGCCATTGAAAACGGTGATATCAAAATTGATGTTGCCTTTTTAGGGGTTCCTAATTCAGACCGTTGTGGTAATGCTAATGGAATGGAAGGTCCCGCCGCATTTGGTTCACTAGGGTATGCGTTAATGGACGCAGCTTATGCTAATAAAGTCGTTTTATTAACTGATAATGTGGTGGATTATCCCAACACACCTGCCTCAATTCGACAAACACAAGTCGATTATGTCGTTAAGGTGGACAAAGTTGGTGATCCTAATAAGATTGGCTCTGGCGCTACTCGATTCACTAAGGATCCAAAAGATTTGACCATCGCTAGAGCGGTCAACCAAGTGATTGTTAATTCACCGTACTTTAAAGATGGCTTCTCATTTCAGACTGGCTCTGGTGGAGCTGCCCTTGCTGTTACTCGTTACTTAAGACAAGCAATGCTTGATAATCATCTTCATGCCTCGTTTGGTTTGGGTGGAATTACTAAACCAATGGTTGATTTGCTTGAAGAGGGATTAGTTGATAAGTTAATGGATGTTCAAGACTTTGATAAAGCCGCTGCTGATTCAATGAAAAACAACAAAAACCAACAGGAAATTGATGCGTCATGGTATGCTGATCCTGATAATAAAGGATCAATGGTCGCTCAGTTAGACATTGCGGTATTAAGTGCCTTGGAAATTGATACTGATTTTAACGTTAACGTGTTAACTGGCTCTGATGGCGTAATTAGAGGAGCAGTTGGTGGACATCAGGATGCTGCTACATCTAAGATGACAATCATCTGTGCTCCACTGGTACGAGGTCGCATTCCAACGGTGGTAGATCATATTAGTACGGCTGTAACTCCAGGGCAATCGATTGATGTCTTAGTAACCGAATTTGGAATCGCCGTTAATCCTAATCGCCCAGACCTGATTAAGCAATTTAAGGATGTTCCGAGTTTGCATGTATACAGCATCCAAGAATTAGCTAAAAAAGCTGAAAAGATCGTCGGCAAAGAAGAACCACTGAGGTATACTAATAAGACGGTTGGATTGGTTGAGTATCGGGATGGAACGATCATTGATTCAATTCGACAAGTAAAAGATTAATTTTAAAGACGGTGCTATCTGTAAGGCAGATGGAGCCGTTTTTTTAAGGGGTTTGATAAGTTGGAAGATAATATTTTTTTAACTGGGAAAGTGCAGGGGATCCCAGATGTACTTGCTAACAAAGACAGACGGGCACACTTACAAGCTCAATTAAAGGGGCAATATCCGATGGATGCGATTGTGTCAATCAAGTTAAATATTCCGGGTCCCATCAAGAACAACCCGCAAATTATGGAATTATTTGATGTTGGCTATAAGCGATTCCTTAAAACGCAGTTGTACAATATGAAGATTATCGATAAAATGGAGTGGAACACTGATGCGGGAAAAGAACGGTTTTTGGTGGTTGATGGTAATGGACTTATGTTGAAGAAACGAGCAATTCATTTTGAAGATAATGATCGTTTAGGACGTTTGTTTGATATTGACGTAATGGATCATAAGCATTCTCATTACTCCCGGACTGATGTCAAAATGAGACCTAGAAGATGTCTGATTTGTGATCGAAATGCTAAAGAATGTGCTAGAAATCGTACTCATTCCGTGTCTGATTTGCAACGAAAAATTAGTGAGATATATTTTAGGAATGTCGGAAATGAATAATGCGGTAATGGATTGGGAAGTTAAAATTTGTCAAAAAAATAAGATCGTTGACGCAGCGATGGAATCGATGTTAGATGAAGTTGTTTCCAATCCCAAACCAGGACTGGTGGATCCAGTTTCTCATAAAACTCATCCCGATATGGATGTTTTTACGTTCATTGACAGCATTATAACGATGCGTCCTTATTTTGAAACTGTCTTTTTAAGGGGACAAAATTTTTTAAGTGATGACTTAAGTCAACTATTGAGATTGATTCGACCTGATGGAATTAAAGCCGAGCAAACCATGTTTAAGGTGACTAAGGGTGTTAATACTCATAAAGGTGCGATTTTTGTACTAGGAATTATTGTGACAGCACTGGGGTATCTTTCTCAGTCTAAAGTTTCCTTTACCCTTGGGGATGTAATTGACGTAGAAAAAGCCATGACTGCTGGAATCGTTAAATCAGATTTTGCGCAAGTAAGAAGAAAATCAGATAAAGAATTAACCGCTGGTGAGCACCAATTTTTAGAATATGGGATGACAGGAATTCGTGGAGAAGCCGAGGCAGGATTCAAAACGGTGACAGGTCATGGATTGCCAGCTTTGGTCACTTTTGATGGAAATAAAAATGAAAAGATCCTTTGGGCGTTACTTAACATTGTCGCTCATAGTCAAGACAGTAATTTGATTAAACGTGCTGGATCGCCTGAAATCGTTGAAAAGGTACACAGGCAGGTTACTTCAATTTTAAACACTGAAGCTTTTAATTTCGCGCTAATTAAAGAACAGCTTGAAAAAATGTGTGAAAACTTTGATAATCAAGATTTAAGCTTAGGTGGTTCAGCTGATTTATTAATTTTAACCATCTTTTTTGGTAAGATAACTGATCATTTTTAGACATGAGTGACGTTTAGAAAATTAAATTGAAAATGGAGTGGTATTAGTGAAAGTTGGAATTGATAAAATTGGCTTTTATACCCCAACTTATTTTATTGATATGGTGGATTTAGCCAGAGCGCGTGATGAAGATCCAAACAAGTATTTAATTGGGATCGGACAAACTCAACAAGCTGTCATTCCCTCCACCCAAGATTCTGTTACGTTGGCGGCTAATGCTTCGGACCAAATTGTAAGTCAAGAAAATCGAGATAAGATTGATTTAATTATTTTTGGATCAGAAAGTGGAATTGATAACTCTAAGTCTGGGGCAATTTATGTTCAAAACCTGTTAAAACTGAGTTCACACGCACGAGCATTTGAAATTAAACAAGCCTGCTATGGAGCGACTGCAGGATTACAGATGGCTAAAGACTATGTTCACTTGCATCCCGATAAGCAGGCTTTAGTGGTTGGTTCTGATATTGCTAGATACGGAGTTCAAACTGCCGGCGAAGTTACACAAGGTGGTGGAGCGGTTGCCATGACGGTGTCGAGTAATCCAAGTATTATGACTTTAAGCGATGATAGTAGTGTTTATTCTCAAGACATTATGGATTTTTGGCGTCCAATCGGAAAGACTGAGGCGGTGGTGGATGGACACTACTCTAACGATATTTATGAAAAATTTTTTAATGAAACGGTTCATGATTATTTAAAAAAACATGATCTTACTTTTAATGATTTAAAGGCGATCGTTTTTCACTTGCCATACACTAAGATGGGGTTAAAAGCATTACGCCAAGTCCTTCCTGAAGTCTCAGTTAAGGAACAGGAAAAATTGTTAAGAGAATTTGAAGCTAGTCGGGTTTACAGTAAACGAGTTGGCAATTTGTATACCGGGTCACTATATTTAAGTCTTCTTTCACTTCTGGATAATTCTTCAGATTTAAGGGTAGGAGACCAAATTGGCGTGTTTAGTTATGGCTCTGGGGCTCAAGGAGAGTTTTATACCGGAATACTACAAGATCACTTTAGGGATCAAAAGCGGAGACAGTTAATGAATAATCTGTTAGACAGTCGAAAGAAATTATCAGTTGAAGCTTATGAACAAATATTTAACGGATTGCCTAGTCTTTTGGATGATAATTATGAATTGGATCTAAGTAATGATCCAGCTAAGTTCGTCTTTTCTGGTGTTAAAGAGGGCAAACGGCAGTATTTAAATCAAGAAAAAAACCATTCACTTTAAGTGAATGGTTTTTATTTAATGCCGATGCGATATAAACCGACCACTTTACCTAAGATGACAACGTTTTTTAAGATAATTGGTGCCATGTCATCGTTTTCGGGCTGGAGTCTGAAATGGTCACTTTCTTTAAAGAATCGTTTGCAGGTGGCTTCATTTTCGTCGTTCATGGCGATGACAATATCACCATTTTCAGCGGTATTTTGGCGTTTTACAATTACCTGATCACCATCTAAAATTCCGATATTGATCATACTTGTACCACTAATGGTAAGCATGAAAAGTGAATCGGAATTTCGTTGAAGTTCGGTTGGAATCGGAAAATAATCAGTTGCGTCTTGAACCGCAAGAATTGGTTCCCCAGCAGCAACGGTTCCAAGTAAAGGCATCTCGTCCGGCTTTGATTCTTGAGAAACACCAAGATAGTTCATTCCATCAGAAGTAACTTCAAGGGCGCGCGGCTTAGTTGGATCTTTTATGATGTAGCCCTTCTTTTCCAAGCGAGCAAGATGACCATGGACCGTTGAAGTTGATGATAAGCCAACGTGTTCTCCGATTTCTCGAACGGTAGGTGGGTATCCTTGATCCCGAACTTGTTTCCAAATATATTCGAGAATATCATGTTGTTTTGTTTGTGATGCTTGCGACATAGGGCACCTCTAGGTTTTCTAATTGATTTTTAGCTAAAATAAGAATACCACAAAAACGGAACTTTGCAAACGTTTGTTCGTGTATAAATCCTTGTTTTAACGCTTTATTTCGTGATATTATGATATCAGATGAAGGGAGAGGTTAACATGGCTGAAGATAAAGAATTAGAAAAACTCATTCCAAGAATTAACGAATTATCTAAAAAATCAAAACATGAAGGTTTGTCGGAAGACGAAAAAGAAGAACAGAAGAAGTTACGAAAAGAATATTTGGAGCGATTCAAGGCTAATTTTAAAAGTCAGATTGAAATGACCAAGGTTTATGATAAAAATGGGAACGAAATTACTTCAGACAAAGTAAAGGAGTCTCAACGAAAGAAAAATTTGCGAGACGATTGATTCCAATCTTTTCAAAACCTTGTTAATTGTGTAGAATAATAATGAAAGGCTTGAAGGGAGGTCAATGATTTGTCTACATGGATCTGGATTTTAATAGTGATTTTGGCTTTACTAGCTGGTGCACTAATTGGCTTCTTCGGTGCTCGTAAGTACATGGAAAAGTATTTGAAGGATAATCCACCAATCAACCAGGAACAACTTAAAGCGATGATGCTTCAGATGGGACAAAAACCATCACAAAAGAAACTTAATCAGATGATGAACGCAATGAAACATCATCAAAATTAAAAAAACGTCGAATTATTTCGACGTTTTTTTATTATGCGGTTTTGATTCATCAATGTACACGTAGTTGGGATTAATTTCATCATCGAGCTTGTCAAAAGCGGTTTGCATTTGATTTTCAATTAATTTTTGGTTTTTATCATCCAATCTTTCTTTTTTATTGATGTAAATCGGATCACCAAAGTTAATTGAAACTTTCTGGCGTTTGAAAACTTCTTTGAGAGTCAATGGTCCCTGATAAACAACTGGTACCAGGGGCACTCCAGCTAGTTGGGCAATCAGTGCTGCACCGCCCTTGAGTTTTTTGGAATGCCTCGTACCAGACGGGAACATCATGAGTGATAGATTGGTTTTTCTCAGTGCTCTAACGGGAATTTTAATTGCTGAAATTCCTGGATTTGAACGATCAACCGAAAATACGTTGACATGCCGCAAAAACCATCCCAGCATTGGATTTTTGAATAGTTCTTTTTTAGCCATGAAACACAATTGTTTAGGGCGAATTACCGTTGCAATTAGAATCATATCAAACCAACTCCGGTGGGGAGCAATTAACACGTAATTTCCGTCTGGGATACGATTCTTGTGCATCACATTCATTGGTCCATTTACAATTCTTAAAATGAATTGGCCAACTGTAAATAAAAACGAGTACCACAAAAGATTTTAAGCTCCTTTTTTAAGATGTATAATTTAATAGTATATTATTAACGGTAAAAGTGACAAGTTAAATTTCAAAAATGGTGGTGAACTAGGTGAACTTGATTGGTGATGAACGAATTGACCAACTCTACAGTCAGGACATTAAAGTCATTCAAAGTCCAAGTGTGTTTTCATTTTCTTTGGATGCTGTAATGCTTGCTAATTTTGCTCAGCCAAAGATTAGTAAGAATAGTCTTTTGGTTGATTTATGTGCTGGAAATGGTGCCGTTGGTTTGTTTTTAAGCAAAAAAACACATGGTAAGATTGCCGAAGTCGAGATTCAATCACGTCTAAGTGATATGGCAAATAGGAGTGTTCAACTGAACGGTTTAGAGGATCAGATATCCGTTTATAATGCTGATTTAGCGAATGCTACCACAATTTTTGGCAAAGATAGGGTTGATACTATTACGGTTAACCCTCCGTATTTTTCAAATCTTCCGACTAGTAAAAAAAATCCAAATGAATATTTAGCGATTGCAAGACACGAAATAAAAACTAATTTGAAAAGTGTTATTAAAACCAGTAGTGAGCTTTTAAAAACTGGTGGAAAGCTTTACATGGTTTATCGTCCTGATCGCCTACATGAACTAATGAACTTAATGACTAACTTTAGACTAGCGATGAAGCAAATTCAATTTATTTACCCTAAAGAGGGAAAGAATTCTAACATGATTTTAGTATCTGCAATTAAGGATGGAAAAGATGCCGGCTTCAAAGTTGATTATCCGATTACGGTTTATGACCATGGTAGTTATTCAAAAGAGGTTAAAGAGATGTTGTATGGAAAATAAAAATTACTATATGTATGTCTTGCTTTGTTGTGACGGGACGTTTTACGGTGGGTTTACCGACGACGTTTATCGTAGATTAGCGGTTCATCAAGCTGGGAAAGGTGCCAAATACACTAAAACCAGGCGACCGTTAAAACTACTGTACTACGAAAAATTTAATGATAAAAGTAGTGCCATGAAAGCAGAATACGCTTTTAAGCATCAAACTCGGAGGAAAAAAGAATTTTTTCTAATTAGCCATGGAATTGACTCGACTCTTTGGGGTAATTAGTGATTGGGTGTTATAATTATGGTGAAAAGAAAAGGGGGACTAAGTTATGAAAATCATTGCATATGGAATTAGAGACGATGAACGACCATACTTAGAACAATGGGATAAAGCTCATCCAGACATTGAAGTAAAAGCAGAATCAAAATTATTGGATAATGACACTGTCGACGAAGCAAAGGGATTTGATGGCGTGGTTGCATACCAGCAAAAGCCTTATACTGCTGATATTTTAGACAAATTAGCTAGTTTTGGCATTAAATCACTTTCACTTCGAAACGTTGGGGTGGATAATGTTGATGCCGACGCTGTTAAACGTGATGGCATTAATGTCACTAACGTTCCAGCGTATTCACCAGCTGCTATTGCTGAATTAGCGGTTACAGAAATGATGCGGTTACTTCGTCATACTAAAAAGTTTGAAGATAAGGAACGCCATGGTAACATGACATGGGCTCCAGATATTGCTGACGAAATGAACAAACAAACCGTTGGTGTCTATGCTACTGGAAGAATTGGACGCCAAGTTGTTAAAATCCTTCAAGGTTTTGGTGCCAAAGTGATTGCTTATGATCCTTATCCAAATCCTGAGCTCAAAAAAGAGGGAATTTACGTTGGTACCCCTGAAGAATTGTATGCAAATTCTGATATTTTAACGCTTCATGCCCCAGCATTAAAAGAAAATGATCATATGATTAATGATGATTCAATTGCGCAAATGAAAGATGGAATCAAAATTATCAATGCTGCTCGTGGAAGCTTAATTGATACTGATGCTTTGATTCGTGGCCTTGACAGCGGCAAGATTTCAGGAGCTGCTCTTGATGTTTACGAAAACGAAGTGGGCATTTTCAATGTTGATTTTGGAAGTTTTGATAAGATCCCAGATGACAGATTGAAGAACTTGATGAAACGGGACAATGTTTTAATTACTCCACACATTGCGTTTTACACGAAGCCTGCGGTTAAGAACATGGTTCAAATTGCACTCGATTCAAACGTTCAATTGATTAAAAACGGTAAGTCCGGTAACTCAGTTGAAGTTAAATAGGAACTTAAAATAAAAAGAGCACTTCATATGAAGTGCTCTTTTTATTTTGATAGAGCCTTTAGGAGTTCACAAAGCTCATTTTGAGAAGTCACCGTTTGGTCTGGGACAAAATTTGTTTCTGGGACAGATCGTTTGCGATGATTGAACCAAAAGGCGTGCCAACCTGCTCGCTTGGCTGAAATGACGTCACCAGTAAATGAATCGCCAATGTATGCTACTTCGGATGGGCGGACGTTTAATTTATGATTCATAACGGTAAAAATTTTGGGATCCGGTTTTAACATGCCAACCGACTCTGAAGCAATAATGTAATTAGGATTAATGTAATCTTCTAATCCAAGGATCTTTAGTTCATTATTTAAAAATTGACTGGATCCGTTAGCGATAATTCCAATTTTTAAATCTTTTGACAACATTTTAATTGTCTTTAAAAGATCGTGATAAGATGAAATTTCTTTAATGCAGGTTAGATAATTTTTCTTAAAATGTTTAATTTCTTCTTTATCCGGATCAAGATCATTAACACCATTTTTGATGTTTTGATAAACTAGTTCATTTTGCTTGTAAGTCCCAGACATTATATTGGAATAAACTAGGGGACTTTGAATTTGAAAATTTTTAAATGAAGTAGCTGTGTCAATAATTGGATGATTAGGGAACGTTTTAAAAAAGGCCTCTTCTGAAACCCGCTTCTGATCATACAATGTGTCGTCGACATCAAATACGACAGCTTTTATCATTTAAACTCCTCCTCAGATACATAGAACCGTAACACATTTTTAATATTATACGCAAGATTTGATTAAATCTCAAAATATTATTGTTATTTACGTTAATATTTTGTATACTAATCTTTGGTGTTAATTACCAATACACACCTGGAAGGCTTTATAAGGTGGTGCTCTTTGAGTTCCTTATATAATTCTGGGGAGGAAAAAACTTTTATATGGAGGCTAATTATGGCTGTAGTTACAATGAAACAATTACTTGAGGCTGGTGTTCACTTTGGTCACCAAACTCGTCGTTGGAATCCAAAGATGAAGAAATACATTTTTACTGAACGTAATGGTATTTATATCATCGATTTACAAAAGACGGTTAAGTGTATTGACCGAGCTTACAACTTCATGAAAGATGAAGCAGCAAATGATGCTGTAATTCTTTTTGTTGGTACAAAGAAGCAAGCTCAAGATTCAATTGAAGAAGAAGCAAAACGTGCAGGTGTTTACTACGTTAACCATCGTTGGTTAGGTGGTACGCTTACTAACTGGAACACCATTCAAAAGCGAATCAAGTACTTGAAAAAGCTTAAAAAGATGGCCCAAGATGGAACTTTTGAACGTTTGCCAAAGAAGGAAGTTGCTTTACTTAAAAAGCAAACTGATAAGCTTGAAAGATTCTTAGGTGGTATCGAAGATATGCCTAAGATTCCGGATGTAATGTTTATTGTTGATCCACATAAGGAACAGATTGCTTTGCATGAAGCTCAAAAGCTCAACATTCCAGTTGTTGCAATGGTAGATACTAATACTGATCCTGATGGAATCGATTACGTTATTCCTTCTAATGATGATGCAATTCGTGCCATCAGATTGATTACTTCAACAATGGCAGATGCTATTATTGAAGGTAAACAAGGTGAAGATGAAGTTAGCGAAAAAGATTTTGATAAAAATGCTGATCAAAAAGATGAAACATCCGAAGAAACTAAATAGTTAAAGTGATAGGCTGACTTTTTTAGACCCCTTTTGGCCTAATTTAAGTCAGTTTTTTATTAAAACAAAGGAGATCACAATTATGGCAAAAGTAACCGCTAAACAAGTTAAAGAGTTACGTGACAAGACTAGTGCTGGTATGATGGATGCTAAGAAAGCTTTAGTTGCTGCTGATGGTGATGAAAAGAAAGCTATCGATATTCTTAGAGAAAATGGTGTTGCAAAAGCTGAAAAGAAGAGTGGAAAGGTTGCCGCTAGTGGTTTAACTCGAGTAGCCGTTCATGATAATAAGGCTGCAATTGTTGAAATTAACTCACAAACCGACTTTGTTGCTAGTAATGATGACTTTAAGGATTTGATTGATGCTGTTACCGATGCAATTGCATTGAATCAACCTAAGGATTTAGACGAAGCAATGAAACTTGAATTAAACGATGGAACCGTTGAAGATGCCATCATTAATACTACCCAAGTTACTGGTGAAAAAATCAAATTGCGTCGTTTCAAAACCTTTAACAAGGATGATAATGATAGTTTTGGCTTTTATCTTCATAATGGTGGAGAAATTGGCGCTTTGGTTGAGCTCGAAGGTGGAGATGACAATACCGCAAAGGATGTTGCCATGCATGTTGCTGCCGAGAATCCTGAATTCTTAACTCAAGATGAAATTCCTTCAGATCGTTTGCAGCATGAACGTGAAGTTCTTAAAAAGGAAGCTCTTAGTGAAGGTAAGCCTGAAAAGATCGTTGAGAAAATGGTTGATGGACGTTTGAAGAAGTTTCTTGCTCAAATTAGTTTAGCTGACCAACCCTTTGTTAAGGATCCTGACATGTCGGTTCAACAGTATGTCGAATCAAACAATGGCAAGCTAAAAGACTTTGTTCGTTATGAAGTTGGCGAGGGTATTGAACAAGAGACTCAAAGTTTTGCTGATGAAGTTAAACAACAAATGAATCAATAATATTTCAGCAAAAAGTCAGTGTTAAATGCACTGGCTTTTTTGTTATACCTAACTTCGGGACACTGTTGTTATACGTTAATCTATGCTAGAATTATCGTAGTTAATTTATATTGTTGGAGGAAATCTGATGTCAGATTTAAAGTACAAACGGATCGTTTTAAAGTTAAGCGGTGAAGCTCTTGCTGGTGATAAAGGATTTGGAATTAATCCTCCCGTTATCAAAACGATTGCTGAAGAAATTAGAGATGTTTATAACTTAGGGATTCAAATTGCCATTGTTGTCGGTGGTGGAAACATGTGGCGTGGTGAAGCTGGTGAAGAAATGGGAATGGAGAGATCTCAAGCTGATTATATTGGGATGCTTTCGACCATTATGAACGGTTTAGCCTTACAGGATAACCTTGAATCAGTGGATGTTCCAACTAGACTGCAAACATCAATTGAAATGAAGCAAATTGCAGAACCCTACATTCGGCGTAAAGCGGTTCGACACTTGGAAAAGGGAAGAATTGTGATCTTTTCCGGAGGAACTGGTAATCCGTACTTTTCAACTGACACTACGGCAGTCCTTCGTGCTGCTGAGATTGACGCTGATGCCATTTTAATGGCAAAAAACGGGGTTGACGGAATTTACTCAGCTGATCCTAAAACCGATCCAAACGCTAAGAAGTATGAGAAATTAACGCAAATGGATATCATTAATAAGGGCTTACATGTTATGGATACTACTGCAAGCTCACTTTCAATGGATAATAATATCCCGTTAGTGGTATTCAATTTAAATAAGCCTGGCAATATCAAGAAGGTTGTTCAAGGTGACAAAATTGGAACAATCGTGGAAGGAAAATAATATGCCTAGTTCAAATGAAATTATTGACACAACTAAATCAAAAATGAAGAAAGCAGAGGAAGCATTACAACGGGAACTTGGAAATATCCGAGCTGGTAGTGCTAATGCTAGTTTATTAAGTCCAGTTAGAGTTAACTACTATGGGGCATCAACGCCATTAAATCAGGTAGCTTCGATCTCAATTCCAGAGCCACGTGTAATCTTAATTACGCCTTATGATAAGAGCTCATTAAAAGACATTGAACACGGCATCTTAGAGGCTGACCTTGGAATTAATCCAATGAATGATGGTGACAATATTCGGATTGTGATCCCACAGTTGACAGAAGATCGTCGAAAGGAAATTGCCAAAAAAGTTAAGGCAACTGGTGAAGAAAGTAAAGTAGCAGTCCGAAATGTTCGTCGTGACGGCATGGATGCTGCTAAACGGGGCAACAAAGATGGTGATTTTACGGATGACGAGTCTCATAATTTGGAAGACAAAATTCAAAAAATCACTGATAAGTCAATTTCTGAAGTGGAGGACATTGTCTCGAAAAAGGAAGACGAGATTCTTAATGGTTAGTAAAAAGGAGGAGTTTTTCTAATGGCTGATGAGAATGAGAACGAAAAAGAAGTAACACCGGGCACACCTGAGTTTGATCACATGGCATTTCGTTTGAAACAACCAGTTAACGAAGAAAACTTGCGTGCACTAGATTATGATGGTAATCAATTACAGAAAATTCAAGACAATGTGTACGTGATGCCTGCCTACATTAATGATGACTTTAACTTATTTTTTGTAGTTTCTCCTTTGATCGAAAATGATTGGATTATTGCTTTTTCAAAAGCAACGATTGAGAACGGAAATGAAATTACAGATCTGTCAGAGCCAATCCCAACGGGCGAAGGATTGAATCAACTCGGGGAACAGAGCCCTGAAGACGCTAATAAGATTTTAAAGTATTTTAATACTTTGGTTGATGCAGGTCGTGGAGAATGGAAATTAGTAAAGTAAAAGGATGAGGATTCTCTCATCCTTTATTTATGTAAAAGTATTGAGGTACTCAAATGACTAACGAACTGGATATAAAAAACATTCCTAATCATATTGCAATAATTATGGATGGAAACGGGCGCTGGGCAAAAAAAAGACACTTACCTAGAATTGCTGGCCATAAGCGCGGAATGGAGGTAGTAAAAGATATTACTACCAAGGCAAGTAATCTTGGGGTTAAAGTATTAACGTTATACGCATTCTCTACTGAAAACTGGAAACGACCCGCAAAGGAAGTTGGCTACTTGATGAGTTTACCAGCTAAATTTTTTGATGACTTTGTTCCAAGCCTCATTAAACACAATGTTAAGGTTACGACGATTGGTGATATTTCTGGATTACCGAAAAGAACCCAAAAAGCAGTTTATGACGCAATTGATGATACTAAGGATTGTACCGGGATGATCTTGAATTTTGCTTTAAATTACGGTAGTCGTGACGAGATTGTGCGTGGTGTTAAGGAAATTGCGCAAAATGTAAAAAAGGGTAATATAAATGTTGATGAAATTTCTGATCAGACAATTTCGGATCATTTGATGACCGCTTTTTTGGGTGAATATTCTGATCCTGATTTATTGATTCGAACTAGTGGTGAAGAACGCATTTCTAATTTTTTGTTATGGCAAATTGCGTACAGTGAATTAGAATTTGTTGATCAGTACTGGCCCGATTTCACACCTGCTGATCTAGAAAAAACAATTATACAATTTCAACAGCGTCACCGTCGATTTGGTGGTTTGGACGCAAAATAGGAGATTTATTATGAAGCAGAGAATTATCACAGCTGTTATTGCTTTGATCATTTTTATACCGATTATCATTGCTGGTGGAATATGGATTGATTTGGCCGCCATCGTGCTAGGTTTGATTGCCCTAGCGGAAATTTTTATTATGAAAAAACGACTTTTAGTGTCTCCAGAAACACTAATTGCGTTTGTCGCGACAATTGCTATGATTATCCCGACAAACTGGTTATCATTTTTACCATTGTGGATTAAACCTCCATTTGCAATTTACATTTTAATAATGTTGTTGATGTTATTTACCGTATTTTCTAAAAATAAGTTCAATTTTGATGACGCTGGGGTCTTTACCTTGGCAATTTTGTACATTGGATTTGGATTTCATTACTTTATTGAAGCCCGGACTGATGGATTAACGACCTTGTTATATGCTCTATTTATTGTATGGTTAACTGATTCTGGTGCCTACTTTTTTGGAAGGGCGTTTGGAAAGTACAAATTGGCACCCCATATTTCTCCTAATAAGACTTGGGAGGGATCGATTGGCGGTACAGCATTAGCAGCCATTTTATGTACAATCTTTGTCTACTTCTTCCCGATTGATGGGATTGGTACCGTAAGTATGTTCTTTATTACGATTGTTCTTTCTATTTTTGGTCAATTTGGTGATTTAGTTGAGTCAGCTTTAAAACGTTATTATGGAGTTAAGGATTCCGGCAAGATTTTGCCAGGCCATGGTGGAATATTAGATCGATTTGATAGTTTATTATTTGTTCTACCACTACTACATTTATTCGGAATTGTGTAATATCTGGAAGGGACTGGGTCTTTTTTGTTAATTACAATCATTAGTTTCATAATCATTTTTGGGATATTAGTTTTTGTTCATGAATTTGGTCATTTTATTGTGGCTAAAATGTCAGGAATCATGGTCCGTGAATTTTCAATTGGAATGGGTCCCAAGCTATTTTACTATCGACATAATCACACGACTTACACACTACGATTACTACCTATCGGTGGGTATGTTCGAATGGCTGGAAGTAGTGATGATGAGGATGAAGAGATTCAACCGGGGACTCCAGTTCGACTTCAAACTAATAGCAAAGGTGTTGTTACTAGAATTGATTTGAGTAATAAAAGCCAATTATTTCAGGGAATACCATTAGATGTGTCGGGATCCGATCTAGAAAGGGGTCTCTGGATTGAAGGGTACGAAAATGGTGATGATACTGAGAAAAAAAGGTTTTCTGTGGATCACGATGCTACTATTATTGAAAAAGATGGAATCGAGGTTCAAATAGCGCCGATTGACGTTCAATTTCAGTCAGCACCTTTGTATAAACGACTTTTAGTAAATTGTGCGGGAATTTTTAACAACGTTGTCTTGGCAATTTTGGCATTTATGCTTTTGTCCTTCATGCAAGGTGGGGTTCCTAATAATTCAAACAAGGTTAACCTGTCACCACAAGTTTCAATTGCAAAAAAAGCTGGTCTTCAAAATAATAGTAATATTTTAGCTGTTGATGGTAACAAAACTAACACGTGGAATGACATCGGAACCTTGATTCAGAAGCGTCCGGATAAAAAAGTAACTTTAACGGTTAAGCATGATGGAAAAGTTAAAAATATTTCAATGAAGACGGAAGCCAAAACCATTCAGAAGCAAAGAGTTGGTATGATTGGGGTTCAACAAGCGATGGACACTAGTTTTTCAGCTAAGTTGTTTTCAGGATTTACTCGAACATGGGACATGACAACCGAATTGTTTGGTGTGTTGGGTTCAATGTTTACCCATTTTTCTTTAAATGACTTAGGTGGTCCAGTTGCTATCTTTGCGGAGACGTCTAACGCATCTAAGGGCGGTTTTCTAGGACTATTGAGCTTTTTAGCATTTTTGTCAATCAATTTAGCCATTGTAAATGTATTGCCAATTCCAGCCTTGGATGGTGGTAAAATATTATTAAACATTGTGGAAGCAATTAGAAGAAAACCAGTTTCGGAAAAAACGGAAACGATCATTACGCTCATTGGTTTTGCCATTCTGATAGTATTGATGGTACTGGTAACTTGGAATGATATTGAGCGATATTTTATTCGATAAAACTTTAGGGGTTATAAAATGAAACAGTCAAAATTATTGATACCAACTTTAAAACAAGATCCAGCGGGAGCTGAAGCTCTCAGTCATAAAATGTTAGTTCGATCTGGATTCGTTAGACAGGTTTCGGCAGGGATGTATGCATATTTACCACTTGCATATCGCGTACTTGAAAACATCAAAAAGATTGTTCGTGAAGAATTAGATAAAACTGATGCAGCAGAAATGTTGATGCCCGCAGTTATTCCGGCCAAATTATGGAAAGATTCGGGTAGATATGACACTTATGGTCCCGAACTATTTAAATTTAAAAATCGACACGATACAGATTTCATTTTGGGTCCTACACATGAAGAGACTTTTACTGATCTGATTAAAAATAATATCAAGTCATATAAAAAGCTCCCTTTAATTTTGTACCAAATTCAATCTAAATATCGTGATGAAGATCGCCCACGTTATGGATTGTTGCGTAGTCGAGAGTTTATTATGCTTGATGTCTATTCCTTTTCAGAAGATGATGCTGATTTGGATAAAATTTATAAACAAATGGAAGCAGCGTTTCAGAGAATTTTTGACCGGATTGGGTTAAATTATCGAACCATCATTGGTGATTCTGGATCAATGGGTGGTTCCGATTCAAAAGAATTTTCGGCGCCTGCTGCGGTTGGTGAAGATACGATTGTCTATTCTGATGATAGTGATTATGCTGCTAATCTGGAGATGGCAACGAATATGTTTGTTGATCAAAAAGGACATCAAGAATTAAATGACTTGGAATTAGTGGACACTCCAGATGTTAATAACATTAATCAAGTTAGTAAGTTCTTTGATGTTGAAAAAGATCAGATTATTAAAAGTTTACTTTATATCGTTGATGGTAATCCAGTAATGATTTTGATTCGTGGCGATCAAAAAATTAACCCAACTAAAGTTAAAAATTATTTTCATGCTGACTCAGCTGAACTTGCTAGTCCTAGTGAAGTCTCTAAATACTTAGACGTTAAACCTGGATCAGTGGGACCAATTAATGTTCCAGATGACGTTTCTGTTTATGCTGATCAGTATGTTAAAGGTATTAGTAATGGCGTGACTGGTGCTAACAAAAACGGTAAGCATTATAAAAACGTCAATTACGACCGTGACTACAAAGTAAAAGACTTTGGTGATTTTCATTTAGTTAAGGAAGGAGACATTTCTCCTGATGGTAGCGGAGTGCTTAAATTTACCAAGGGAATTGAAATTGGCCATATTTTCAAGTTAGGAACACGCTATTCCAAAACATTAGGTGCTGATATTCTTGATCAGAATGGGCGTAATATTCCAGTTGTCATGGGTTCATATGGGATTGGAATCAGTCGTTTGTTGTCGGCAGTTTCGGAACAACAGGCCGATCAAAATGGATTAGTTTGGCCAAAAGAGATTGCCCCATATGATGTTCATATTATCCCAACCAATGTCAAAAACGATGAGCAAGTAGAGATGACATCTTCCATTGAGAAAGAGTTAGAATCAAAAGGATTATCTGTTTTGGTTGATGATCGTAAAGAACGTGCCGGGGTTAAGTTTGCTGATTCTGATCTTATTGGAATCCCAATTCGGGTTACAATCGGTAAGAAGGCGGATGAAGGAATTGTGGAAGTTAAAATTCGTAAAACTGGTGAAACGATTGAAACTAAACAGGATGATCTAAGTAATACAATTGATATTTTGTCTAAAGAGATTTAAATTAAAGACCAGGTTTTAACTGGTCTTTTTTAAACTAATGAAAGAGAGGCTCAAAGTGAGTTTAAATAAAAAAGAATTATTTAGTAAATTACTTCAGCAAATTAAATTAGAAGATTCAGCTGATCAATCTTACTTTAAAAACGCTGAAATTGACAAAATTGATGTCCATCAGAAATCAAATCGATGGCATTTTCATTTAGTACTACCAGAGATTATGCCTTACGAAAAGTTTATAGAATTTGTTCATCATTTGGATGTTGCCTTCGATGGGATTGCAAAGGTTGATTTTGAGATCAAGACCACAGATAGTAGTTTTGATAATCGTAAACTTGGTGATTACTGGCAGTGGATTGTAAATAACGCTGGAATTACATCGAATTTAACTCATGAGTTATGTAATAATAATTTGCCAAAGCTAATTGACGATCGCGTTACGTTTATTGCTGAAAACGAAATTGTCAAAGATTTTCTGGACGGTCGAGCTTTAGGACCGATTGAAGCTACCTACCAACGAGTTGGTTTTCCTAAATTTTCCATTCACACCATGATTGATGCTAGCTCTTCTCAAGCAAAAATTGATGATTTAAAGAAAAAGAAGCAACAACGGGACGTTGAATTGGCTCAAAAGGCGATGCAGGCTCTAAAGAATTCCTCGGGAAAATCACATCCAAGCAAGCATTCTAAAATGATTGGAAAGAAAATCAAAGATGATGTTGATATTACTAAGATGGTGGACATAACCGAAGAAGAACGTTCCGCCGTGGTTAGTGGATATGTTTTTGATAAAGAGATTCGATCATTACGGTCTGGCCGCCAATTGATGATTTTAAAAGTTACTGATTATTCTTCATCCATTGTGGTCAAGAAATTCTCAAAAAATGATGAGGAAGAACAAGAATTTGCCGCATTGGACGCGGGGGATTGGGTCAAAGTTCGTGGGAGTATTCAAGAAGATAATTACTCTCATGAGTTAACGCTCAATGCTTATGATATTAATCCAATTAAACACGAAGAAAGAAAAGATACGGCCCCTGAAAATAAAAAAAGGGTTGAGTTACACTTGCACTCCAACATGAGCCAAATGGACGCTACTAATTCGATTAGTGATTATGTTAGTCGCGCTAAAAAGTGGGGTCATCCTGCAATTGCTGTTACTGATCATGACGACGTGCAAGCCTTTCCGGATGCCTATCATTCTGCAGTTGATAACGATATTAAAATGATTTATGGGATGGAAGCAAATGTCGTTGATGATGGTGAACCAATTGCTTATAACGATAAACATGTTGCTTTAAAAGATGCTACATACGTTGTCTTTGACGTTGAAACCACTGGTTTATCTGCAATTTACGATAAGGTTATCGAACTTTCGGCTGTAAAGATGCAAAATAACAATGTGATTGACCAGTTTGAGGAGTTCATTGATCCTGGTTTCCCATTGTCTGAACAAACTACCAATTTAACTTCAATTACCAATGATATGGTGGCTGGTTCTAAATCTGAAGAAGAAGTCTTTAAGTTGTTCCGTGAGTTCTGTGGTGATGCAATCATTGTAGGACATAACGTTACTTTTGATATTGGGTTCATGAATACTGGTTACGAACGCCATGGTATGAGTCGGATTAGTAATCCAATTATTGATACTTTGACGTTGGCACGTTTTCTATATCCTAATTTTAAGAGTTACCGGTTAAACACGTTGGCTAAAAAGTTTGATGTTTCATTAGAGCACCATCACCGTGCCATTTATGATGCAGAATCAACTGGTCATTTAAATTATCTTTTTTTAAAAGAGGCTGAAGATAAATATAACATTCAGTATCACGATCAGCTTAATGATCATATGGAGGAACATGATGCTTATAAGCATGCTCGTCCATTCCATGCTATTATTTTGGCGAAAACTCAAGCTGGCTTAAAGAATCTGTTTAAACTGGTGTCACTTGCTCATGTTGATTATTATTATCGGGTTCCCCGAATTCCTAGGAGTCAGCTTAAGAAGTTTCGGGTTGGCCTATTGATTGGATCGGCCTGTTCGAGCGGCGAAGTGTTTACGGCGATGATGCAAAAGGGTAAAAAAGAGGCGCTTGATAAGGCTAAGTTTTACGATTATCTTGAAGTTCAACCTCAAGCAGCGTATCAGCCACTAATCGATCAGGGATTAATTAGTGATCGGGGTAAGTTACAAGAAATTATTAGTAATATGTATGAAATTGCCCATGAACTAGACATTCCTTTAGTAGCAACTGGTGACGCTCACTATCTTGATCCCCACGATTATATTTATCGTAAAATTTTGATTAACTCTCAAGGTGGAGCTAATCCGTTGAATCGTCAAGAACTACCTGATCTTCATTTTCGGACCACCGATGAAATGTTAAAAGATTTCAACTTTTTGGGGAATGATAAAGCCGAAGAAATTGTAATTGACAATACTAATAAAATTGCTTCCGAAATTGATGACGTAAAACCCTTAAAAGATAAGTTGTATACACCAAAAATGGAGGGTGCCGAGGACGAAATTAGAGATCGAACGATGAATACTGCGCATCGTTTGTATGGTGATCCGCTTCCTGACATTGTCCAGAAACGGCTTGATAAGGAACTTAAAAGTATCATAGGGAATGGATTTTCTGTGATCTATTTGATTGCTCAAAGACTGGTTTCTAAAAGTAATAAGGATGGATACTTAGTTGGATCAAGAGGTTCAGTTGGATCAAGCTTAGTAGCGACGATGTCAGGAATTACTGAAGTTAATCCACTTCCACCACACTATCGTTGTCCTAATTGTCAGTACTCACAATTTTTTACTAAGGGTGAATACAGTTCGGGATTTGATTTGCCACACAAGAAGTGTCCGAAGTGTGGAACGTTAATGGTAGGGGATGGCCATAATATTCCATTTGAAACCTTTTTAGGCTTTAAGGGAAATAAGGTTCCAGATATTGATTTAAACTTTTCTGGAGATTATCAACCAATTGCCCATAATTACACCAAGGTTCTTTTCGGTGAGAAGAATGTTTATCGTGCCGGAACGATTGG
The DNA here is from genome assembly GCF_059901425.1 of Fructilactobacillus sp. X2R1C3. Classification (NCBI taxonomy): domain Bacteria; kingdom Bacillati; phylum Bacillota; class Bacilli; order Lactobacillales; family Lactobacillaceae; genus Fructilactobacillus; species Fructilactobacillus sp. X2R1C3. The sequence continues at coordinate 107,472 of NZ_JBWXUW010000002.1, forward strand.
GACCGTTGCTGACAAGACCGCTTACGGATACGTAAAAGCTTATGAACGGGATACCGGGAAACGCTTTCGAAATGCGGAGATTGATCGATTATCTAAAGGTGCTACTGGCGTTAAAAGAACAACGGGACAACATCCAGCTGGAATCATTGTTGTGCCAGACTACATGGATATTTATGATTTTACTCCCATTCAGTATCCAGCTGAAGATCAAAATGCAGCATGGAAAACGACTCATTTTGACTTTCATTCCATTCACGATAATATTTTAAAAATCGATATTTTAGGACATGATGATCCGACGATGATTAGAATGCTTCAAGATTTATCAGGAGTCGATCCGACAACGATTCCGATGGATGATCCAGGTGTGATGTCATTGTTTGCTAGTCCCAAAATCCTTGGTGTGACGCCTGAACAAATTTTTTCAAAAACTGGAACACTTGGAATCCCAGAATTTGGGACTCGTTTTGTGCGTGGGATGCTTGAAGAAACTAAACCAAGTAATTTTTCTGAATTATTGCAAATTTCCGGCTTGTCCCACGGGACGGACGTTTGGTTAGGGAATGCTGAAGAACTTATTAAAGACGGAACAGCGACTATTGCAAACGTAATTGGTTGCCGTGATAATATTATGACTGATTTGATCAACTGGGGATTAGATTCAGAAACTTCATTTCAAGTGATGGAACAAGTCAGACACGGCCGCGGGATTAAAGATGAATGGCAGGATAAGATGACAGACGTGGGTGTGCCACAGTGGTACATCGATTCTTGCTTGAAGATTAAGTATATGTTCCCACGGGCTCATGCTGCTGCCTATGTTTTAATGGCACTCAGAGTGGCCTACTTTAAAGTATATTTTCCACTCGTTTACTATGCCGCTTACTTTTCTGTTCGAGCTGACGATTTTGATATTGTGGCTATGAGTCATGGAAAAGAAGCAGTTAAATCAAGCATCAAGGCAATCAACGATAAAGGGACCGAAGCATCAACTAAAGAGAAGAATCTTTTGACTGTTTTGGAAATTGCCAATGAAATGTTGGAGCGGGGTTACGAATTTGAGATGGTTGACATTAATCGTTCGGACGCTTCTGAGTGGTTAATTGATGGTAAAAAATTAATCGCGCCATTTCGAGCAATTCCTGGACTAGGGTTAAATGTTGCTAAACAAATTGTGGCGGCTCGAGAAGATAAGCCATTTATTTCAAAGGAAGATCTTGCTAAACGTGGTAAAGTTTCTAAAACCATTATTGAATTTATGACCCAAAATGGAGTTTTGAGTGAATTACCTGATGAAAATCAGTTAAGTCTGTTTGATATCTAGAGCTCTTTGATATTATCCGGGTTATATGGTATAGTTATGACAGTAATAATAAACTCTTCTGATGAGTGAGCAGGGATGCTCGCTCTTTTTATTGGTATTTTTTAGGAGGTAAAGTATTTGAGCGAAGTTATTGATAGAGTTACTAAAACCGTTCAACCGATTTTAGATGACAACAATTTTTACCTTTATGACATTGAGTATGTTCAAGAGGGTGGAAGCTGGTATTTGCGAGTTTATATTGATAAAGACCAAGGAATTAGTTTGAATGACTGTGTTTTGGTTAGTGATCAGTTAAGTGAAAAACTTGATGAATTGGATCCAGATCCATTTGACGAACCATACTTTTTAGAGGTGTCTTCGCCAGGTGCTGAACGACCATTAAAACGGGAGTCTGATTATCAAAATGCAATTGGTGATTATATCCACGTTTCTTTATATCAAAAACTCAATGGGAAGAAGTCTTTTGAGGGAACCCTTAAAAGTGTTGATGATGATAAATTAACGTTAGCAATTAAAGATAAAACGCGAATTAGTGAACTTGAAATTCCGCGAAAATTAATTTCAAAAGCTAGATTAGCAATTGAATTTTAGTTAGGAGATTAAAATGAGTAAAGAATTAGTAAGTGCGCTTGATCAACTTGAAAAGGAAAAGGGCGTAAAAAAAGAGGTTGTGATCGATGCCTTAGAAGCAGCATTGTCTTCTGCTTACAAGCGTAACTTTGATCAGGCTCAAAACGTTGAAGTAAACTTTGACGAAAAAACTGGCAATATCCATGTATACGCTGTTAAGAAAGTGGTTGATAAGGTTGAAGATCAACGTTTGGAAGTTAGTTTGGATGAAGCTTTAAAGATTAACAAAGGATACGAACTTGGTGACGAAATTAAATTTGAAGTTACACCAAAGAACTTTGGAAGAATTGCTGCCCAAACCGCTAAACAAGTTATTACCCAACGAGTTCGTGAAGCTGAACGTGAGACCGTATACGATAAGTACAGTAAGTATCAAGATGAACTTGTGACTGCCGAAGTAGAACGGCAAGATAGTCGTTTTGTGTATATGAATCTTGGTCAAGTTGAGGCTGTGATGGCTAAAAATGATCAGATGCCAAATGAAACTTATCGTCCACAGGACAAGTTAAAAGTGTATGTTACAAACGTTGAAAATTCCTCAAAGGGACCGCAAATTTTTGTAAGTAGGACTGCACCTGGAATGCTAAAACGACTTTTTGAACAAGAGGTTCCTGAAATTTATGATGGAACGGTTGAAATTGTCTCGATTGCAAGAGAAGCCGGCGACCGTGCTAAGGTGGCTGTTCGTTCTAATAGTTCTGATATTGATCCGGTGGGAACTAGTGTTGGACCTAGAGGAACCAGAGTGCAAACAATTGTAAATGAACTTGGTGGAGAAAATATGGATATTGTCCAATGGGATGAGAATCCGGCTGAGTACATTGCCAATGCATTGAAACCCGCTGACGTTATTGACGTTATTTTTAAAGATGGAGACGATCGTTCTTGCACCGTTGTTGTTCCAGACGACCAGTTGTCGTTAGCAATTGGGAAACGTGGTCAGAACGCACGGTTAGCCGCTAGACTGACTGGATACAAGATTGACATTAAATCTGAATCAGAAATGGATGGCACTGACGAAAGTGACAGTGAAGATAATCATTCTACTGATGATGTTTCATCAAATGAAGACGAAAACGAGGAATAATTTTTGAGGAGGTACTGTTATGAGAAAAAGAAAAGTGCCAATGCGAAAAGATGTGGTGTCGGGTGAAATGGCACCTAAACGACAGTTAGTAAGAATTGTTCGTGATAAAGAAGGTAATGTTTCAGTTGATCCAACTGGGAAAAAATCTGGTCGAGGAGCTTACGTAAAAATTGACGTAACAATTGCCAAAAAAGCCAAGCAGGACAAAATCCTTGATCAAGTTTTTGATGTAACTTTAACAAATGATTTTTATGATGAACTTATTAGTTACGTCGACCATAAGCAGGCTCGACAGGAATTGATTGATAATGACAAATTATAATAAAGTCTTAAACTTATTGGGAATTGCAAGACGAGCTGGTAAAATAATCTCAGGTGAGGGGATTGTCTTGAATGCAATTAAAAAGGGACAGATTAATTACCTGTTTATTGCGTCAGACTGCGGTGCAAGTACCAAAAAGAAGTTTCTCGATAAAAGTAAATTCTATGAAGTTCCAGTTAATACTGGTATGCTTAAAGATGATCTTAGCGAGGCGATTGGGATGAAACGATCAATCGTAGCGATTAAGGATAAAGGATTTTCGAAAAAATTTAAAGAATTAAAATAATACAAGTAAAGGAGTGTGATTATATGGCCAAAAAAAGAATTTATGAATTAGCCAAAGAGCTTAATATACCTAGTAAACGTGTGATTGACACTGCTAAGTCAAATGGTTTTACGGTTAAAAACCATATGTCATCGCTTGATTCAAATCAGGAGAAGACCGTCCGAGGCGCGCTTAAGAATAGTCAGAAAGCGGCCAGTGGAAGTGAACAACGGCATGCTCCAGCAAAAAAGACTGCTGACTCCCGTAACGGAAGTAATGGTCACAATACTTCAAAACATGAAAATGGTCAGAATAACAATCATTTTGGTAGAAACAATCATTCTAACAATCAACATCGACCAAGTAATTTTGAACATAAACAAGTAAATAAACATCAAAATAATGGGCAAACAAGTAATCAGCGTCCAGAAAATGCTCATAGCAATGGTGTTCATACTAACGGTCAGCACCGGAATCAGAATTCAAGTAATCATTTTAATCACAACAATCATCAAAATAAGCAACATTCGCACACGAATAATAGTCAAAATGTGACCCATGCTAATAGTAATCGTTCTACAACTGCAAATAATGCAAGCAAGAAGCCGGTTAATAATACTTCTAAGCCACATAATAACGGAAGTGGAAAATTTGGTGGTAGTTTGAACCGCAACAAAAATAAAAAGGGCAAGAAGCGGAATAAGCGTCGCGATAATCGTTATAATATGTATTCTAAGAATCAACGAATTCGTCAGAATCATAAAAAGAATGCAGCGCCAACCCGTAAGAGTCGTCCATTACCTAAAGTTTTAATCTATCAAGATGGTATGAATGCGCAGGATCTTGGTAAGTTATTGCATCGGGAACCAGCAGAGATTGTTAAAAAATTATTTATGCTGGGAATGATGGTTAATCAGAATCAGTCCTTGGATAAGGATGCCATTGAACTTCTTGCCACCGATTATGGGATCGAAGCCAAAGAAAAAGAAAATGTTAATGTATCAGATATTGACAAGTTCTTTAATGAAGAAGAGCATAACACTGATTACCAAGAAAGCCGTCCGCCCGTTGTTACCATCATGGGACACGTTGATCATGGTAAAACAACGTTATTAGATTATCTTCGTCATTCACACATTACAGCAGGTGAAGCCGGTGGAATTACTCAAGCTATCGGTGCTTACCAGTTAAAACATGGCGATAAGACCATTACCTTCCTTGATACTCCAGGACATGCTGCTTTTACTGCCATGAGAGCTCGTGGGGCTGACATTACCGATGTGACTGTTTTGGTAGTGGCAGCTGATGATGGTGTTATGCCACAGACGGTTGAAGCAATTGATCATGCTAAAGCAGCGGGAACTCCAATTATTGTTGCAGTTAATAAAATTGATAAGCCAAATGCCAATCCACAACATGTTAAAGAACAATTGATGAACTACGGATTGGTTCCTGAAGATTTTGGTGGAGATACGATTTTTGTTGATATTTCTGCTAAAAATGGAACTAATGTTGATGAATTGTTAAATATGATTTTACTTCAGTCCGATGTGCTTGAACTTAAGGCTAATCCAAAACAAAATGGAGCCGGCTCAGTAGTTGAAGCAAGATTGGATAAGGGTAAGGGCCCTGTTGCTACCCTTTTGGTTCAACAAGGAACTTTGCACGTTGGGGATCCAATCGTTGTTGGCGATACTTTTGGTCGAGTTCGAACCATGTCTAATGAGAACGGAAAAGAAATCAAGAATGCTAAACCATCAACTCCAGTTGAAATTACGGGACTAAATTATGTTCCTGAAGCAGGTGATCGTTTCGTTGTCTTTAATGATGAAAAGACTGCTCGTGCCGCTGGAGAAGAACGAGCTAAAGAAGCTCAAATCGAAGAACGGAAACAAAATAACCGTGTTACTCTTGATAACTTGTTTGATTCAATGAAACAAGAAGATATGAAACAGGTTAACGTAATTATTAAAGCTGATGTACAAGGATCAGTGGAAGCCTTAGCTGGAAGCCTCAAAAAAATCGATGTTGAGGGAGTTAAGGTTAACGTTATTCATGCCTCTGTTGGTGCGGTGAACGAAAGTGATGTTGCACTTGCTGAAGCAAGTAATGCCATCATCATTGGTTTTAATGTTCGTCCCACTCCGCAAGCTAAGGCTCAATCTGAAACTGATAAGGTTGATATTCGTCTTTATCAAGTTATTTATAACGCCATTGATGACGTGGAAGCTGCAATGAAAGGCATGCTTGATCCAACTTATGAAGAAGAAGTTACTGGTAATATCGAAGTAAGACAAATTTATAAAGCTTCTAAAGTTGGAACAATTGCTGGTGGAATGGTTCTTGATGGGTACGTAAAAAGTGATAGCAAAGTTCGTCTGATTAGAGATAATGTTGTGATTTATGATGGAGAGCTTGGTAGTCTAAAGCGTTTTAAAGATGATGTTAAAGAGGTTAAACAAGGCTTCGAGTGTGGTTTGACAATTGAAAATTATAATGACATTAAAGTTGGAGATAAAGTCGAAGCATACCACATGAAAGAAGTCCAACCTAAGTAGATACCGTAAGGAGTGATTGTCATGGCACAATATCGTGTAGGAAGACTACAACAGGAAATTCAAAAAGAAGTCGACGATATTTTACTTAAGCGTGTTCGTGACCCACGAGTTCAAGGAGTAACTATTACTGGTGTTGAAGTTACTGGTGATTTGCAACAAGCTACGATTTATTACAGTAGTTTATCTGACAAGAAGTCTGAACAAGAAAAGGTTCAAAAGGGCTTGGATAAAGCAACTGGTTTAATTCGAGGTGAGTTAGGTCATCGGTTAAGTATCTACGTTACTCCAGAGATTCATTTTGAACGGGATGGATCCATTCAATACGGAAGTAAGATTGATCGTTTGATTGATAATTTAAATAAAAAAAATAAGTAAAAAAATTGACTGGAAATATTTATTTCCGGTCTTTTTTGCGTATATGGTACAGGAGTGAGTGAATTGGTCACTGGAATTATCCCTTTGTATAAGCCTAGGGGAATGACAAGTTTTGATTGTGTGAGTAAGATTCGACACATTATTGGACAAAAAAGAGTGGGGCATAGTGGCACACTTGATCCCAATGTGGATGGGGTTTTACCGATTTGTTTGGGCCACGCCACTAAAGTAGTTGATTATTTAATGCGATCAGGGAAGGTTTATAGTGGTTCAATTACGTTGGGTTTTTCCACTACTACTGAGGATTTAGATGGTGAAATTATTGATACTAATTTTGATTTTCAGCCAATCACAGATCAAGAAATTGACGAAGTCTTGGAATCATTTTTGGGAATTTCAATCCAGATTCCTCCCATGTTTTCCGCAGTTAAGGTGGATGGAAGGAGGTTATATGAATACGCACGTGCTGGTATGAAAGTTGATCGTCCTAAACGACAAATTAACGTTAGTCAATTTGTTCGTATCAATTCGAGTTCCTACAATCATGATACTCACACCCAAACCTTTGATTTTGAAGTGAAATGTGGAAAGGGAACCTATATCAGAACTTTGGCAACTGACTTTGGGAAAAAAGTAGGTATCCCAGCTGTGATGTCAAGTTTAACTCGAACTAAAAGTGGTGGATTTAATCTTTGCGATACAGTAACGTTCAAAGATGTTAAAGAAGCCATGGATTCTAATCAGATCAGTAATGTTGTTTTTCCAATTTCACATGCTCTTAAAGATTTTAAGACTATCGTGATTAATAAAGAGCAGTGGAATCGTGTTCAAAATGGCGGCTTTTTAAGTATTGATGAGATCGCTTGTCAAGATGAAATGATAGTTTTAAAGTATAATAATATTGATCGAGCTTTGTATTATAGAAATGAACAGGAAAATAATTATAAGCCCAAGAAAATGTTTGATTTAGATTAGAGGAAATTATGGAAATCAATTATTTATCATACCCACTTGATAAGAACGAAAAACATCGTCCACAAGTCATTGCAATGGGTTTTTTTGATGGAGTTCACCTGGGACATCAAAAAGTGATCAAACAAGCTAAACAAATTGCTGAACAAAAAAAACTTCCTTTGGCAATTTTAACTTATGATCATCACCCGTCGTTAGTGTACAAAAAGTTGGATGGAAATGAAAAACGTTATTTAACTCCGCTTAACCGTAAATTACATTTATTTGAGCAACTGGGAGTTGATGTAGTCTATGTCATCAACTACAACTTTGCTTTTCAAAATCAAAATCCCCAAGAATTCGTTGATAATTATTTAATTGGATTGAATGCTGACACAGTTGTAGCAGGATTTGATCATACTTATGGAGAACAAAATGCAGGCATAGAAGAGCTACCTCAATATGCCAAGAAGCGATTTGAGGTAGTCAGTGTTGCAGCGGATGAAATGGACGACAAGAAGGTTAGCTCTACTAGGATTCGTCGAAATCTTGAACAGGGACATATTCAAACGGTTAACGATCTTTTGGGATATGAATTCGAAAATGATGGAGTGGTTGTGCATGGATTTGCTCGGGGTCGTGAATTAGGATTTCCCACTGCTAACGTTGAGTATTCTGCAAAACAGCAGTTACCCAAACTTGGGGTGTATGTGGTCCAGCTTGAAGTTAATGGTACGTGGTATAAGGCGATGGCATCAATTGGCAAAAATGAAACGTTTGGAAATGATAATCCAGTTACTTTAGAAATTAATATTTTGGATTTTGATCAAAATATCTATGGTAATCACGTCAGGGTTAGATGGTTGTCGAAAATGAGAGATGAGGTCAAATATCAGGGTCGGAAACCATTGATTGATCAATTAAAAATTGATGAAAGGAACACCCGATCTTATTTTAAGAAATACATTAATTCTCACCAGTAAACTTATTTCTTGACGTTCTTTAATACCTTTGGTAAGGTATAAATGTACGTTAGCACTTGATAATAAAGAGTGCTAAAAGAGGTGGTAAGAATGCTCACAAAGAGACAAGATATGATTCTGAAGTACATTGTTGATGATTATACTAACAATGGCGTTCCAATTGGATCAAAACGCTTGGCTGATCAACTTCCAATGAATGTTAGTTCGGCTACCATTCGTAATGAGATGGCGGTTTTAAGTGGTCAAAATTTGATTCAAAAAGTTCATACTTCGTCTGGAAGAGTTCCTTCAAATGAAGGATATCGATATTACATTGATAATTTGGTTAATCCCGTACTAGTTGGCAATGAAGAAAAGAGTTTGATTCATAATGCTCTGGGAGGAACATTTCAACAAATTGATGATATTGTTAAACAATCTGCTGATATTTTGTCCAGTTTGACCGATTATACCGCGATGACTTTAAGCCCAGAACAGACTAATACCGAAACTTTACAACATTTTCAACTAATTAAGTTAGCCGATCACCAAGTGATGGCAATTATGGTGATGAATGATGGGCAAGTTGAAAGTCAGCCCTTTATAACTAATCACCAGATTGACGAAGATAAGTTACTTCAAGTAACTAATTTAGTTAATGACAAGCTTTTTGGTAAGACAATTCCAGAAGTTTTAGAGGCACTTAAAAGTACAATTCCTGAAGAAATTAGACACTATTTAACTTCTTCAGAAAACTTTGTGGGGGCTTTTGAATACGTCATTAATAAATCGCTTAAAGACCATTTCTTTGTTAGTGGAAGAATGAATTTATTGGATACAATGGATGATAAGAATGATCTAAAAAATATTAAGCCACTTTATTCAATGTTTGGAAATAACTCGAATATGGCAAAGATTTTAGATAATGAATCCAAACCCATTTCAGTTATGATTGGTTCTGAGCTACGAAATGATTTATTGAAAAATTATAGTATTATTTCTGGAACTTATGATGTTGGGATTCATGGCGTTGGTAGGATTGCCGTAATTGGTCCTACCAGAATGTCTTATCCCAAGGTTTTGGGCCTAGTTGATGCGTTTAAAGATGAACTTCAGAAACGAATCAATGGATACTATGATAATTATGATAAATAAAAAGGGAGGTTCAAAATGGCGAGCGATAAGGAAAAGCAAAGTAAAGATTTAGATGATAAAACGGGAAATGTTGATGAATCGAGCAAGTCAGAGCAAGAAGTCAAAACGGACAAGAAAGATGATTCTGCAAAAAAGATTGATGAGCTAAATCAACAACTAGATTCAGTTCAAGACAATTATTTACGAGCAGAAGCTGAGATTCAGAACATTCAAAATCGAAACAAAAAAGAACGTGCTGATTTAGCAAAGTATGGGGCACAAGATCTTGCTAAAGACGTTGTACCTGTGATGGATGATTTAAAAAGAGCACTTGACGTTGACGTATCTGATGAAAACGGCAAGCAACTCAAAAAAGGGATCGAAATGGTCCAACAACATCTTGAAAAAGCTCTGAAGGATAATGATATTTCAGAAATTAATGCTAATGGGGTAGAATTTGATCCTAGTCTTCATCAAGCTGTTCAAACGGTTGCTCCAAGTGATGAGCATCCAAAGGGAACCGTAGTATCGGTACTTCAAAGCGGTTATAAAATTGCTGATCGGGTCTTAAGACCAGCAATGGTAGTAGTTGCACAGTAATTAAATAGTTATTAAATATATAAAAAGAAGGTTTAAGTTATGGCAAGTAATAAAGTTATTGGAATTGATTTAGGAACAACTAATTCAGCTGCAGCCGTTATGGAAGGTAATGAACCAAAGATCATTACCAATCCAGAAGGATCAAGAACTACGCCATCAGTAGTTGCTTTTAAAGATGGTGAGATTCAAGTTGGTGAAGTTGCTAAGCGTCAAGAAATTACTAACCCAGATACTGTTGTATCAATTAAGAGTCACATGGGTGAGCAAGGTTACAAAGTAAAGGCAAACGGAAAAGAATATACTCCACAACAAATTTCAGCTATGATTCTTCAATACATTAAAGGCTATGCTGAAGATTACATTGGTGACACTGTTAGTGAAGCTGTTATTACCGTTCCTGCTTACTTTAATGATGCACAACGTCAAGCTACTAAAGACGCTGGTAAAATTGCTGGTCTTGATGTTAAGAGAATTATTAACGAACCTACTGCTGCTTCACTTGCATATGGTTTAGACAAAAAAGATAAAGATGAAAAAATCTTGGTTTATGATTTAGGTGGAGGTACTTTCGATGTTTCCGTCCTTGAATTAGGTGACGGTGTCTTCCAAGTTCTTTCAACTAATGGTGATACTCACTTAGGTGGGGATGACTTTGATAAGAGAATCATGGACTGGTTAATTGATAACTTCAAGAAGGAAAATGGCGTTGATCTTTCAAAAGACAAGATGGCTTTACAACGTTTGAAAGACGCTGCTGAAAAAGCTAAGAAAGACTTGTCAGGTGTAACTCAAACTGAAATTTCACTTCCATTTATTTCTTCTGGTGACAACGGTCCACTTCATTTACAAACCACACTTACACGAGCTAAGTTTAACGAATTAACTTCTGACTTGGTTGAAAAGACTAAGGCTCCTTTAGACAATGCCTTAAAGGATGCAGGACTTTCAGCTAGCGATATTGATCAAGTAATTCTTAATGGTGGTTCAACTAGAATTCCTGCCGTTCAAGAAGAAGTTCAAAAGTGGACTGGCAAAGAACCAAGTCATTCAATCAACCCTGATGAAGCTGTTGCATTAGGTGCAGCCATTCAAGGTGGAGTTATCACTGGTGACGTTAAAGACGTTGTTTTACTTGATGTTACTCCACTTTCACTGGGTATTGAAACGATGGGTGGTGTATTCACTAAGTTAATTGATAGAAATACCACTATTCCAACTTCAAAGTCACAAACATTCTCAACTGCTGCTGATAATCAGACTGCTGTTGACATTCATGTTTTGCAAGGTGAACGTCCAATGGCTGCTGATGATAAATCATTAGGTCGTTTCCAATTGACTGACATTCCTGCAGCACCAAGAGGTGTTCCTCAAATCGAAGTTACCTTTGATATCGACAAAAACGGAATTGTAAATGTTTCTGCCAAAGATAAAGGGACTGGTAAACAACAAAAGATCACCATCAAAGATTCCAACGGTCTATCAGACGACGAAATCGACAAGATGATGAAAGAAGCCGAAGCAAATGAAGATGCCGACAAGGAAAAGAAGAACAAGGTTGATCTAGATAATGAAGTTGACCAATTGATCTTCCAGACTGATAAGACATTGAAAGATGTTAAAGGCAAAGTTTCAGATGATGAGATTAAAGCAGCTCAGGATGCTGAAGACGAACTCAAAAAAGCTAAAGAAGATGGCGATACTGATGCAATGAAGACTAAAAAGGATGCTTTGAACGAAAAGGTTCAAGCATTAGCAGTTAAATTGTATCAACAAAACCAAGGCCAAGCTGATCAAGGACAACAAGGTGGAAACAATGCTAACGGTGGATCATCTAATGGAAATGATGATAATACTGTTAATGGTGACTACCATGAAGTTCATGATGATGACAACAAGTAATTGTGGCAATTGATGCTATTAACAATTGATGAAAAGCTAAAGTCAGTTTGATGGGCTTTGGCTTTTTGTTGTATTATTTGAGCTTGGAGGCGAACTAATGGCTAGTAAAGATTATTACAAAGTATTAGGCGTGGATAAAAATGCCAGTGAAGATGACATTAAACATGCCTATCGAAAATTATCAAAAAAATACCATCCAGATATTAATAAAGCTCCAGATGCAGAGGCAAAGTTTAAGGAAATAACCGAAGCATATGAAGTCTTAGGTGACAAAAAGAAACGGGCCAATTATGACCAGTATGGTTCAGCTGATGGTCCCCAAGGATTTGGAGGCTTTGGCGGTGGAGCCGGTGCTGGCGCAGGTGGACAAGGTGCTGGATTTGGTGACTTTTCTGACATTTTCAATGATATTTTTGGTGGTGGAGGTGGACGTCGCCGTGCCGATCCAACTGCACCACGTCGTGGACGTGATTTGCAATATCAGATGACACTTACATTTGATGAAGCTGTTTTTGGGACTAAAAAAACCATTAAGTATAATCGTGAAGAAACTTGTCCGACATGCCATGGCACTGGTGCTAAGCCTGGGACTAAACCAGAGACTTGTTCTAACTGTCATGGAAGTGGTTATGTGACTAAAACAGTTAATACTCCGCTTGGTCAGATGCAGACCCAAGAACCGTGTCCAGTTTGTGGTGGCACTGGAAAAGTAATTAAAGAGAAGTGCCCAACCTGTGGTGGCACTGGAAAAGTTGAGAAGCAACATTCTCTTGAAGTTACGGTTCCTGCTGGTGTCGAAGAAGGACAACAAATGCATATGCAAGGTCAAGGTGATGCCGGTGAAAATGGTGGTCCTTATGGTGATTTGTATGTAATCTTTAGAGTTCTTCAGAGCAAGTACTTTAGAAGAGACGGATCTACTATTTACTTTGATCAACCAATTTCATTTGCCACTGCTGGTTTAGGTGGAGAAATTAAAGTTAAAACCGTTCATGGTGACGTTGATTTGAAAATTCCTGCAGGCACCCAGACTGGGACGGTCTTCCGTTTAAGAGGAAAAGGTGCGCCTAAGCTTCACGGAAATGGTAATGGTGACGAAATGGTCAAAGTCAAGGTTCAAACACCAAAGAAACTTAACTCTAAACAAAAAGTTGCTTTACAAGCTTTAGCTGAAGCTAGTGGTGATACTAATATTGAAGAAGGCAAGAATTTCTTTGATAAAATGAAAGATGCTTTTAAATAAACAAATAAAGGAGCGGTTTAGAGACCGCTCCTTTATTTGTTTGTTATACATATATCTGGTTGTTATAATGATAATAACGACTTGGACGAATTAATAATGAAAGTAGGAAAATATCGTGGATTATAAAAAAATGAAGGAAAAGCAACGCCGGACGAGAAATTTTGCTATTGTTGCTCATATTGATCACGGTAAGTCAACTTTAGCCGACCGAATCTTGGAGTTGACCGATACAGTTTCTAAAAGAGACATGCAAGATCAGATTTTGGATAATATGGATTTGGAACGGGAACGTGGAATTACCATTAAATTAAATGCAGTTGAATTAACCTATCACGCTAGGGATGGAATTGACTATGTATTTCATTTGATTGATACTCCCGGACACGTGGACTTTTCTTATGAAGTTTCTAGGAGTTTGGCTGCTTGTGAGGGTGCCTTACTGGTTGTTGATGCCACTCAAGGAGTTCAAGCCCAAACCCTAGCTAACGTTTATTTGGCCTTGGATGACGATCTTGAAATTATTCCTGTCATTAATAAAATTGATTTGCCTTCAGCAGAACCTGAGAAAACTAAAAAGGAGATTGAAGATGTTATTGGATTAGATACCTCTGATGCGGTTGAGATTAGTGCTAAGACTGGACTCGGGGTTGAGAACCTATTAGAGGAAATTGTTCAAAAAATTCCCGCTCCAAAGGGGGATATTGAAGCACCGCTTAAAGCATTGGTTTTTGATTCAGTTTACGATGATTATCGGGGCGTCGTATTGAGTGTTCGTTTGTACGATGGGGTCGTAAAACCTGGAGATCAAATTCGCTTGATGAACAGTGGAAGTGAATATGAAGTTACAGAAGTTGGCGTTAACTCGCCTAAGCCACTTCAACGAAAGTATTTAATGGCTGGAGACGTGGGATACATTACTGCCAGCATTAAAGATATTACTAAGACGCGAGTTGGTGATACGGTAACTGATGCAAATAATCCAACTGGTGAAGCCTTACCGGGATATCGTGAAATGATTCCAATGGTTTATGCCGGATTGTATCCGACTGATAATGCGAAGTTTGGTGACTTAAGGGAAGCACTTGAAAAGCTTAAGTTAAACGATGCTTCACTTGAATTTGAACCTGAATCGTCTGAAGCATTGGGCTTTGGCTTTCGTTGTGGATTTCTTGGATTACTTCACATGGACGTGGTTCAGGAGCGTCTTGAACGTGAGTTTGGGTTGGATTTAATCACTACGGCTCCGTCAGTAACTTATCATGTGGATTTAAATGATGGAAGTACACTTGAAGTTGAAAATCCGTCTGAAATGCCAGATGTATCAGCAATTAAGGATATTAAAGAACCATTTGTTAAAGCTAGCATTATGGTGCCAAACGATTATGTCGGTGCTGTGATGGAAATGTGTCAAGATCGACGTGGTCAATTTGTCACGATGGAATATCTAGACGATGCCAGAGTGAATGTCATTTATCAAATGCCATTATCGGAAATTATTTTTAATTTTTTCGACAAGTTAAAATCAAGTACGCATGGTTACGCATCACTTGACTATGAATTATCTGAGTATCGACAAAGTGACTTAGTTAAAGTGGATATTCTCTTGAATGGCGATAAGGTTGATGCTTTAAGTTTTATTTCCCACAAACAGTTTGCTGCTGGACGAAGTCGAGAAATTGTTAAAAAGCTCAAGGGCATCATCCCAAGACAAAATTTTGAAATTCCGATTCAAGCAGCAATTGGCGCCACCATTATTGCCAGAACTAATATTAAAGCCTATCGGAAAGATGTGACATCTAGAATTCATACTGGTGACCCTGATCGAAGAGCAAAGTTACTTGAGAAGCAAAAACGTGGAAAAAAGCGAATGAAAGCGGTTGGAAAGGTTGATATTCCCCAAGAAGCCTTCATGGCTGTCTTACAAACTGATGAAGATCAAAAGAGCGACAAATAGTATTTGCCGCTTTTTTGATCCTAAAAATTATGGGTTATAATAAGTTAAATTTGATGATTGGAAGTGAACATATGTGGAAGGTAAAATCATTTGATCAATTAACTTTGAACGAATTGTTTGATATTTATCAACTGAGATGCGAAGTGTTCGTAGTAGAACAAAAGATTACTTTACAGGATATTGATGATAATGATAAGAAGGCATGGCATGTTTTTTTGCTTAATGATCAAAATCACGTTATTGCTTATGGCCGAGTATATAAACAAGATTACTATATAACTTTTGGAAGAATTGCGGTTTTAGCCGAACAACGTGGAAAACATCTGGGAATGAAGCTAGTTCAGAGAGTGATGGAGGTTATTAAAGAAAAATATCCTCATAAAGAGATTATTATTGAGGCACAAAAATACGTTGAAAATTTATATGCTTCATTTGGCTTTCGATCGGAAGGAGAAGTCTTCATGGAGGGAAATGTTGAACATATAAATATGGTTCATGATCCGCTTTTTAAATAATAATTATGATATTTTAAAAATTAAAATTTATTATTTTATTTAGTACTAAAAACCACTATTATAGAATAGTGGTTTTTTAATTTAAATGATATTATTCTTTCCGTTAATTGTTAATAAATTTCATTAAATGCCGATATTATGATTATGAAAATCATTAGTTAATGTTATGGATTACACAATTGAATTGAGTACACTAATGAAGTGATATGACTAACTTTTATAACTATTGAATGAAAGGGTTCTTTGTTTTTAATCACCGGTTGCCACTATTAATCCCGTTGTCATAGGTGTTAAGATATGTGATATGGGAAACAATATAATTGTAAAAATTTCTTAGAAAAATTTTTTATAAGATAAAAATTGCTTCATGATTAGTTTTTGTGTTCTCTTATAAGGAATATATTTTGATATTTTTTACTTATATACTTGATTAGTAACAGCTAATATAATATACTGTAAAAGTAAGGTAAAGATTAAAGAATTCACGCCAGGGGATTTGAATGTACAAAAAAAGCACTCAAATTGAGTGCTTTCTATGATTAGAGAGGTTCAAGAACTGTAGCATAGTTATGAGAAGTAACAATCTAATAAGTAAAGATCTATGAAATAAAAGAGCACACGTGTCTAAGACTAATAAGCAGTAGGAGTGGAAAGCCTTAGCTGATGTGAATGTTGAGAATGTAACAGAAATTTATTACCTCTCTAATCTACACTCTATATTTAATCACACTTTACGAAATTTTACCAGTGAATTCTCATAATTATGATGCTTATTCACTAAAGAAGTACTACCTGTTAGGTAGTACTTCTTTTTATTTTGGAATTGCCATGAACACAACCTTATTATTTGATGGGAATGAGTTCTTTTCACCGAATTCATCAAAGGAAATGCTTTCACCAGGAGTTCCCAATTCATGTTTAGCGTCTTTTGTAATGGTTAAAAGATGTTCATGATCACGATCGATATCGTCAAGGGTGACAGCGTCTAATTCTACTTTTTCACCAGATGGCATTTTTACGGTAACTTTTCTGAGATCATGAACTCCATCAGCTTTGATTGCAAATGGGACATTTACTAGCATGTTATTTCCTCCTTCATACTTCATTATTCATTATACATATTTTTTGTTTGCATTTACAATATCTTTTATATTTTATAAATGATACATTTGTTTTGATTTGTCACAACTTAAGTATTTTTATCAATTTCGCTAGTATAATCAAATAAAAAATGAGGCTATAAAAATAAAAAAATTTTTTTATGCACCAATGTTGGGCCAATTTATAAAAATTATGGTTGTTAGCAAATTTGTTTAGAGGTTATAAGTGTGTAATGATGAAAAGTGAATTCAAATTTGTTGAAGGGATGATTATTTATGTTAGAGAAAAACAACATTGCGGCTTATGACATATTGAAGCCTAGTTGGTATGTCAATCAGATGAAAGGTTGGAGCTTTAAAAGCTATTTGTTGCTCCTATTTGGTTTGGGAGTAATTGCCGGATCAACTGTCACACAATCACTTTCGTTTATTGCTATTATGACGATGTTAGCGGGGATGCTTGGATTTACTACTACCATTTCAATTACTAATACGAAACCATTAAATGGAATTTTTGGCTTGATTAGTGCTTTGATTTATATCTACGTTGCGTTCACTGCTAAGAATTACAATGATATTATTCTCCAAACTACATACATTGTACTTTTGGATATTCCGGTCTTGTTAATTCCTAGTTGGGCTACTAATGTTGATGAACACATTAAGAAATTGACTGTTAAGGGTAACCTTAGAAAAACGTTTATGAATTGGGGGTTGACAGCTCTTTTCTTTGTTGTAGTACTAGGAGCTTTGTATGCTTGGGAACATGGATACAGTGACAGTCCTCGTCCCTTTGTAGATAGTTTTGCGGCCACGATTGGAATTACTGGTGCTTTACTCACTACTTTGAGATTCCGGGATACTTATTACTTCTGGCTTGCCCAGGGGATTTTCTCAATTATTCTGTGGGGCATTACTGCATATCAAGGTGGAGCCAATTGGACGTTATTCTTAACCTACATTCTGTACTTATGTAATGACTTGTTAAGCTTCTTTGACAAAAACATTGCATGGTTCCATACGAAACCAACCAATCATTAATATTTAAATTAAAAGGACAGTGACTAGATGGTCACTGTCCTTTTTTTATGATTTTGTACTGTATCCAGTTTGATAATTAATATTGTATCCTGGCTCGACGTTAAAAATGTACACGTTAAAGTGAATTTGATTACTTCCGACTGATTGGGCTCTCATTTGGACACCACGACTGAGTAATTCATTATTTCGATAAATCGGAGTGACCTGATATCTGACGTAGTTATTTGGATTTTCTTTTAGATAAGTAGCAATATCATCCTCATGATAAAGCATTAGTGGGGAATTTAACGTCCTTGTCCCAGTTATTAAGTTTTTGGGATTATTGTTTTCACCACATAGTTGGTAACCAATCAGATGACTTCGGTTATATAACCAACCACTGTTGGTGTGTTTATTGTGCCATCCAGTGGGATTAAAGGTAAGTGGTTCACGTTTCTTAGTGGGCATTGTTTTAACGTTTAACATACCGTTAGCATCGGTGGCTCGGTTGAGATGATCAAGGTTACTAAATCGTAACCAGGGGTGTTTATTATGCAATTCTTCAGTAGAAAAATTAGGATTATTGTGATCAACTTCTACTTCTTGATTTCCGTCGTAATTTAAATCACTTAATTTTAAATCTGGTGCATGCTTCAATTGGTATTGAAGTTTTTTAAGCTTTGATCTTTTAGTGTCAACTTGCCCTTGAAGGTGATTAATGCTTTTTTCAAGTTGCTGGGTACTTTCATTATCATGGGGGTTTTTATGTTCGTTTGAATTGGATTGTTGTGAACATCCCGCAAGTAATAAGGATAATACCATGATTGGAAATAGCAGGAACTTTTTCATCGTTTAGCCCTCCGATATCCAGCTGCTTGTGCGTCTGCCTCCGAGTTAAAGTAGATGACGTTTTGGCTGTTCATTTTGTAACCCGTTTGGCCAGGTACATGATAAATGTGTGAGTTTTTATTTCCAACGATTCGCTGAGCGTTTGAAGTATTGATGTCATTGTTATTACTTTGATTTTGATGATTTGGTGTAGGTTTTGTTCTTAAGGCATTGGAGTCGTTTGTTTTAACATTTGAGAGTGGGTTAATCGATACATATCTACTGTTTAGATCATTTTCCGTATGATTGATTTGTTTTGATAGTTGTTGATTCTGTTCAATGAGTGCTTTTTTCTGGGAAATTAATTCTGATCTACTAGATTTTGAAGCAGACAGAATTACTGCCGGAGTAGTGAACAGTAATAAGGTACATCCGGTTAATATTATTGCTTTCTTGATTCGATGCATGGTTATTATGCTCCGTTTCTACTTAATATAATTAGAATATCATAAAAAATAAAAGCAAAAAATTATATTTACAAAGCAAATGAAAGATAGTAATATTTAATACGAACAGATGTTCGGGTAGGTGATATTTTGAATTATGATGATGAACCTCATGGTGTTTACTTTTTCATTGATAATAAGTCTTTTTATGCAAGTTGTGAGAGTGTTAAACGTGGACTTAATCCACTTCGTTCGATTTTGGTGGTTATGTCGGAACAAGCTAATACAAATGGCGGATTAATACTGGCAGCTTCTCCTATGGCAAAAAAGTTATTTGGGATTAGCAACGTTAGTCGTCAGCGTGATCTTCCTGACGATGAAAGGTTGTTGATTGTTCCTCCACGAATGAACTTATACATTGAAAAGAATCTACAAATTAATGATATTTTTGCTGAATTTACCGATGAACATGACATTTTGCCATACTCAATTGACGAGTCATTATTGGATATGACTCATACTTGGAGATTGTTTGGTACTAGTTTGAGGGAGGTGGCTCTTAAAATTCAAGAGGAGGTCAGAAGCCGTTTAGGACTGTATACAACGGTTGGGATTGGTGATAATCCCGTTCAAGCTAAGCTAGCGTTAGACGTTTATGCGAAGCATGATTACGACCTGATTGGTGAGATTCATTACGAAGATGTTCCTGATAAGATTTGGAATATTAATAGATTAACGGATGTTTGGGGAATTGGAAAAAGAACTAAAGTCCATCTAAAGCGACTTCATATTAATAATATGTATGAATTGGCGCATGCTAACCCGTATCTGTTGAAAGAAAAAATGGGAGTCATTGGATTACAGCTATTTGCCACTGCATGGGGAATTGATCGAAGTAACTTGAGACAACCCATGCATGCTAAAGAAAAAAGTTACAGTAATTCTCAGGTACTTCCACGTGATTACGTTAAACGGGATGAGATTGAAGTTGTTATTAGAGAAATTGCGAGTCAGGTTGCTTCACGAATTCGTAATCATGGACTGAAAGCTGGGTGTGTGACGTTATGGGTTGGCTTTTCTTTTTCAATAAAACAGCTTACCGGTAGCAATGGTTTTTCTCAGTCAATGAAAGTTGAACCAACAGATGATGATCATGACCTTGGTCGTTACTTAATTGAATTGTTTGAAAGGAACTGGCACGGTGAAGTTGTGCGAAATATTGGAGTTGACTACAGTCATCTCTCAAATAAGGTTGGGGAACAATTAAACCTATTTAAGGATAATCAAAATATGATTAAACAAAATGTGTTAAATAAAACCAGTGATCAAATTCGAAAACGGTTTGGTAACACGGCTTTATTAAATGCCAATAGTTTGTGTGTAGGTGCTACCGCAATTTCACGGTCTAATTTGGTTGGTGGACACAATGGAGGCAATTCTTATGAGTAATGATGTGATTTTTATTGGGAATCAAGTTTTATCCCATATTAATCATCTATTTTTGCGAATTCCTAAGACCCGCTACTGGATGATGATTGTTAATAACACCTTTGATAAAGAGTACGATTGGTTTTTGAGTTCTAAGAAGAAGTATCAACAGGAGCGATCGCAACCAATCTATGTTATTTCTGATTACGACTTGGAACTTTTAGAAAAGGTAGTTAACTATGTAACTGAATATAACCTGTTAACCATTTATTATCGTAATTTTGATGACATGGTTTGGCCGGATTCACAGAAGAAAATTCAAGATTAACTTAAAGTTAGGAGAACATGATGAACGAAGAAGCTGTACATGATTTTTTTAAGTTTGATTATCATGATCGTGGGATTAAAAAATGGCAGGGTTATTTTTTATCAGATCATACCAGTAAATTAAATAAAATAAAGAAAGAAAAGGATAATGAGCAAACCAGAAAATTAGATGATCAGATGGATCACTTTAAAATTGATGAGATTCTGCAAAAATCGTTTTCTAGTCGACTAAAAGTGGAACTTCAGTATGCTTATTATGACAAAAACGAATTAAAAGTGGAACAAATTATCGGTAGGATGA
This sequence comes from Fructilactobacillus sp. X2R1C3, assembly GCF_059901425.1. Lineage (NCBI taxonomy): Bacteria > Bacillati > Bacillota > Bacilli > Lactobacillales > Lactobacillaceae > Fructilactobacillus > Fructilactobacillus sp. X2R1C3. The sequence goes on from NZ_JBWXUW010000002.1 coordinate 128,741, forward strand.
AAGGATATTATAAGAACTTAGTAATTGTGGGAGACCAAATTCTTAAATGGAATGAAATCGTGAGTGCTAAATTAATAAAATAAACTAGGATGATGACTTTATTATTTATCATTAATGTCTTACAATGTAGTTGTTAGAGATTTCACATATGGTGAAAAATATATCATAAGGAGAATTATTATGGCACTTAGTAATTACTTTACAGGCATCCAACACGTTGGTATTCCAGCAAAAGATTTAGACGAAACGATTGATTTTTATAAGAAGTTAGGTTTTGATAAAGCTGGTCAATTCATGTATCAAGGAAATCGTTGTGCTTTTATGAAGTATGGCAATTTAATGATTGAGACATGGGAAGGCGATCCAGTTGCTGATAAAGATGGCGCTATTAACCATATCTCATTAAATACTACTGATGCTGACGCAGCATTTAAAGAAGCTAAGAAAATGGGCTTAGATGTTCAGGAAGATGAAATTGATACTCGTCCATTCTGGGACAAGGGAATTCGTTTCTTTAACATTTATGGTCCTAACCACGAAAAAATTGAATTCTGTCAAATTGTTTAGTTTATAGTTTGAATGTTTATATTAAGACGTGGTGATGCACGTCTTTTTGTTTGCTGTAAGTTAGATGCTTGCCAATTAAATATATCTCCATTATGATATAGACTAAAGGTTTTAAGAACGAGTTTTATTAAAAATATGAGAGGAGGATGAATATGTTAGATCAAACTAAAAGGTTTTTGCGCGATCAAGGATATCATTATAAAAAAACATATATCAGACCGTTAATTACTCCAGATAACGTCTATGTATTTCGCTTTGGTAAGGATAATTTAAATAATCGGCTCATTATTCGTTATGGCCATGGGTGGACAGGACGACAAAGAATTAAGGAAATTGATCTTCGATTGCATAAACAAAAGCATCCTCGGATTTTTAAGACCGAGCGCGGATTGCTTAAGTATTTGGCTAGTCATTTGAGACAACACGAGCAGAAGCTTAAAAAAATTGAGGATAATAAAAATAATGCATCCAGCTAACGGGTGCTTTTTTTATAAAAAGAATGAGGGATAACAATGAATTTAGTCGAGATTTCAGTTGAAACAAGTCATGAAGCGGTTGATGCGGTTGCTAATATTTTAATGGACTTTGGGGCAAATGGGGTTCAGATTAATGATAGAAATGATTATGAGGTTTTAAAACGGGAATCTAATTGGGATCAATATGAACTAGGAGATTCAAAAGCCGATAATGATCTAGTTAACGCTAAAGTAAGTGCTTATTTTCAGGATGATATTGAGGTAGATGCGACTGTAAAAAAGATTCATGACAAAGTTGCCGATTTGACACAATTCGGTTTGAATCCTGGTAAAAATGCGATAAGTGTTCATGATGTAAAGGATGAGGATTGGGCGACATCTTGGGAAAAGTATTACCATCCAGAACGGGTGACACGATTTTTAACTGTTGTCCCAAGTTGGGAAGACTATGATGTCAAAAGCTCTGACGAGTTGATGGTAAAATTAGACCCCGGAATGGCGTTTGGAACTGGTACCCACCCTACTACTAAACTTGCCATGCAAGCACTTGAAATTGTTATTAGAGGAAACGAAGGAGTGTTTGACGTTGGAACTGGTTCAGGAGTGCTAAGTATTGCAGCAAGAAAACTTGGTGCTGGTAATATAAATGCTTATGATGTCGATAAGGTGGCCGTTGAATCAGCTGAAAAAAACATTGAATTAAATTCTGGGATGAAGGGAATTAACGTTAGTGTTAATAATTTGTTAAATGGAATCGATGAAAAAGGAGATATTGTGGTAGCTAATATTTTAGCTGAGATTATCATTCCGTTAATCCCGCAAGCAGAACAATGCTTAAATGAAGGTGGCGTGTTCATTACTTCAGGTATTATTGCCGATAAATTAGAGCTAGTGATTGACGCGCTTAAAAAACATCATTTTAAGGTTAATCAAGTTTTAAGTATGGATGATTGGCGATCGGTAATTGCAAAGAAAGATAGTGAGGTTAATTAATTGCAACACTACTTTTTAGATAAGCCACTAAAAGTGGGTCAAATTGTTAAACTTCCAAACGATATAGCACATCATTTTGTTGGGGTTATGAGAGCAAAAACTGGAACCAAGGCGGAGTTTGTTTCTAGTCAAAATATTATTTATATTGGGGAATTGGTTGATGAAACAGCATCAACAATTAAGATTGTTGATGGAACTAGTCAAAATACTGAACTTCCTGTTAAAGTAACGATTATTTGTGGAATTCCTAAGGCGAGCAAGGCCGACCTCATCACACAGAAGACAACCGAAATGGGAGTCAGTGAGATTATTTTTGTACTTACTAAGTGGTCAATTGCTAAATGGGGAAATAAGGCACCTAAGAAGATTAAGAGACTTCAAAAAATCGCTAAAAGTGCGGCTGAACAATCTCACCGGAATGTTATTCCAACGGTGAAATACATCGATTCAATCACTATGGTAGGAAAAATTAAGAGTGATCGAAAAGTTGTGGCCTATGAGGAATCGGCTAAACAGGGTGAAAACAGTAGATTGTATGAAAGTGTGGCGGAAATGAAACCTGGGCAAAACTTGACTGCCTTTTTTGGCCCTGAAGGTGGGATTTCGCCTCAAGAAATCGAACAATTGAAACAAGATGGTTTTATGCCCGTTGGATTGGGGCCAAGGATTTTGCGAACCGAGTCAGCGCCTTTATATTTTTTATCAGCCGTTTCAACTATATTAGAATTAAAACAAGGTGAGTAGGGATATAATGTCGAAAATTAAAGAATGGACACCACAAGAAATTTTTCATGATGCTTCTGAGTATCTTGATGATAGTGATGTTCAAATGATAAAAAAAGCATATAAATTTGCCAAAATTGCTCATGAGGGGCAAGAACGTGCTTCTGGGCAGCCTTATATTAATCATCCTGTTGAGGTGGCAGGCATTTTAACTGATCTTCATATGGATGCAGAAACGATCACGGCTGGTTTTCTTCATGATGTGGTTGAAGACACCGGTGCAACGATTGAAGACGTTACTGAACTTTTTGGCAAACACGTTTCATTGATCGTTGATGGAGTTTCAAAGCTTAGTAAGATTAAGTATAAATCGAGTAAAGAACAACTTGCCGAAAATCATCGAAAACTATTGCTAGCAATGTGCAAAGACATTCGAGTAATGATTGTTAAATTAGCGGATCGATTGCATAACATGGAGACCTTGGATGCTCTTCGTCCAGATAAACAAAAGCGGATTGCTCAAGAAACTTTAGATATCTATGCTCCTTTAGCCGATCGGCTCGGAATTGGAACGATTAAGTGGGAATTAGAAGATCTTTCTTTGCGTTACTTAAAGCCTGATGATTACTATCAAATTGTTGATTTGATGAATTCCAAGCGGAATGAGCGAGTGGCCTATGTTGATAACGCTGTAAAAAAGGTTCAACAAGCGATAAAGGGACTGGGAATCAAAGGAGAGGTGTATGGAAGACCTAAACATATCTACTCCATTTATCGTAAGATGCATGACAAACATAAAGATTTTAAAGAAATCTATGATCTACTGGCTGTTCGGGTAATTGTGAAATCAGTAAAGGATTGTTATGCAGTTTTAGGTGCGATCCACACTGAATGGAAACCGTTTCCAGATCGGTTTAAAGATTACATTGCAATGCCCAAACCTAATATGTATCAATCGTTGCATACTACAGTTGTTGGTCCTGAAGGTAAACCGCTTGAAATTCAAATTCGAACTGAAGAAATGCATCGAATTGCTGAGTATGGTGTTGCTGCTCACTGGGCTTATAAAGAAGGTCAAAAGGACGAAGTTAAAAGTAATAAAAACAATGTTCAACTCAATCTTTTTAAAAAGATTATTGAAATTCAAGAAGAGTCAGAGGACGCCTCTGATTTCATGGATAGTGTGCAGGGTGATTTATTTAGCGATCGAGTCTATGCTTTTACCCCATCTGGTGATGTTATTGAATTACCTAAAGGATCAATTCCGATTGATATGGCGTACTCAATTCATACTGATGTTGGTAATTCAACGACAGGGGCACGAGTTAATGGCAAATTAGTTCCACTAGATTATGAAATTAAGAATGGTGATATTGTTGATATTATCACTTCAAGTAGTTCCGACGGTCCTGGTAAGAACTGGATGGACATGGTTAAAACGCGTCGTGCTAAGCATAAGATTAAGCAATTTTTCAAACGGAGTAGTCATGATGATGACATTAATTCTGGGAAAGAAATACTTGAAAAAGAAATCGTCGATTCTGGATTTGATCCAACTACCATTCTAACTGATGACAATTTATCCCGTGTTATCAATGAAATGCATTATACAAGTATTGATAATTTATATGCAGCCATTGGATTTGGTGACATTCAACCTAACGGAGTTGTTAATCGTTTACTGGAACCCGAAAAAGATGAAATTGAGAAAAAACGACAAAAAGATGCCGAGCGTGATGTATTAGAGGGTCATAAAACCATTTCACATGAGAGTGAGGATGCAGAACAAGGAAAGAAACCTGAAGATAACATCAAGATTGAAGGCGTTGACAACTTATTAGTTCATATCAGTCGTTGCTGTGATCCGGTTCCAGGAGACGATATTGAGGGATATATCACCATGGGAAATGGTATTTCAGTTCATAGAAGTAATTGTCCCAACTTAATTCAAGCAAAGAATGGTAATAATCGAATTATTAATCTTAGTTGGCGTAAAATTGATAATAACGTTATCACTTATAGTAGTGATTTAGAGATTCAGGGATACAATCGAAGTGGTCTTTTAAACGATATCTTAAAACGAGTTAATTCTGCTACTAAGAATTTGAATTCAGTTGAAGGAAAGGTCATTCACGAGGACCTTGTTTCTATCCGAGTATCTGTGGGCGTGAGAAATATTCAACAGCTAAATCGCATTATTGATAGTGTGAGTGCTGTTCCTGATGTTTATGAAGTTAAACGAACGGAAGGATGAAGAAGATTGAAATTAGTAATTCAACGAGTTAATCATGCAAGTGTGAGTATTGATGGTAAAATAAACGGACAAATTGGTAACGGATATATGATCCTAGTTGGTGTTACAGATTCCGATGGACAAGATGAAATTAATCATCTTGTTCATAAGGTTGCTCATCTAAGGATTTTTGAAGATGAGAATGGCAAAATGAATTTAAACATCCAGCAAGTTAACGGCTCAATTCTTTCTGTTTCGCAATTTACATTGCTTGCTGACACCAAAAAGAGAAATCGTCCAACTTTCACTGGAGCTGGTAATCCTGAGCACGCTAAACTCATTTACGAAAAGTTTAATGACGCACTCAGAAAGATCGGATTGAAAGTTGAAACTGGCGTATTTGGTGCCGATATGAACGTTGATTTAGAGAACCACGGCCCTGCCACATTTATTTTGAATTATCAGAAAAAAGGAAAAATTTAACATGACAAATGCAGTTTGGGATTTTGACGGAACACTTTTTAATACCTACCCGTACATGGTGACTTCGTTTTGTAAGGCGTTAGCTGAGAGTGGAGTGGGTGATGTTAACTTTGATCCTGAATCAATCTACGAAGATATGCGAGTTCATTCATTGGGCTCGGCTGAGACCAAATACTGCGCTGAATTTAACCTTAACCGAGATCAATTTCTAAAAGACTATAAAAAGTTTGAAGTTGATGAAGTTATGTTAGCAAAGCCATTTAACGGAGTTCAATCTGTTTTGTTAAAAGTTTTGGCAACGAATGGGAAGAACGGACTTTTAACTCACAGAGATGACCAAGCATTAACTCTACTTGATCATTTTGACTTAAAAAGACTGTTTACTGGTTTTGTTACCAGCAAACAGTCTTTTAAAAGGAAACCTGATCCAGAGTCTCTGAATTATTTAATTGAAAAGATGAATTTAGATCGGTCTGATACTTTTATGATTGGTGATCGACGTTTAGATGTTGATGCTGGTCATAATGCCGGAATTAAAACCATCCTTTTCGATCCTGACTACGTAATTGTTGAACCAGGAGACCCAGATTACGTAATTCATGATTTTAACGATGTGTTAAGTTTAATTAAATGAGCTTAGTACGCCATCTAATAGAGGTCCAAATGTCTCACCAAATAATACAACGTGTATTAGTGAGTAATAGAAGCGGTACCAACCGACCCGGTTTTCAAAACCCGGTGTAATTGGATAGGTGTCATTGTAACCGCGGTAGAAATCGCGGTTAAATCCACCAAAGACGGTTGTTACACCAAGGTCATACTCACGGTCGCCAAAGTAGACGTCTGGATCAATCAACATGGGCTCATGATTGGCAGTAAAAATAGCATTCCCAGACCAGAGGTCTCCATGAAGCAAGCTTGGGGTACTGGGATGTTTTGTGTAGTAGTCAATAATTTGTTGTCTCATAACTTGATAATGTTGGTCTCTGGAATCATTCCAGCGGCCTTTTTCTTTTGCTATTTTTACCAACGGATCAATTCGTTGTTCGACGTAGAATTTTTGCCAAGTATCTTGCCAAGTGTTATTTTTTGGTATTTTTCCAGCATCAAAATTTTGGTCTAATCCAAACTGATCGTTATGAATTTTATGAACGTTTGCAACCATTTTGCCAAGATCGTATTGGTTTCCAGAACCAACGTCAATCCAGTCTAAGATTAAAAAACCGTCACCATCAATTTCACCAGATGCTACTACCGTTGGTACATTGGCCGCTTTCGATAACAAGTGGATTCCTTCAACTTCATGATCGAAGAATACTTTTCCACGATTAGGCTGGACCTTCATAAAGTAAGTCTTATCTGGAGTTTTAACTTGGTATGAGTCATTGATATCTCCACCTGAAACCGAAGTGAGCGATTCAACGTTCTTTAATGGTAATTGAGTAATCCAATCTTGATTTAATTTTTTCATAGTAAACTCCCTTCTAATAAGTCTTGTTTACATAATTATTGATTCCATTGGTTACATCATTTGCAACGAGATTTTGGTAATTAGCGTTTTTAATCTTACTAAAATCATGATCATTATTAATGTATCCCATTTCGAGTAAAACTGATGGAATTGAGACATCCCTAATCACTAAATAGTTACCAACTTGGACACCACGATTATTGAGAGGAACATCATCCATATTTGAATTGATGTCAGATGCCAATTGTTTTGATTTTCCACTATGATAGTAGTAGTTGGTAAATCCACTTGCGGTGTTATCGGTACTGGATGAATCAAAATGGAAACTCACGAAGAGGTTGGCATGATTGTCAGTTGAAAAATCGGGCCGTTTGTATAGGCTAACCGTCTTATCCGAATCCCTCGTCATAATAACATGCGCACCACGATTACGCAGCTTATTTGCAACTTGTTGGGCCAGCTTAAGGGTGTAGGTTTTTTCTTTTTGCCCGCTGGTTGATAGTGCACCTGAGTCACTTCCTCCATGACCAGGGTCTAAGACGATGGTGGTTTCCGATAGTTTAGTGGCTTTATTAAGCTTACGGTTATTGACTAACCAAGTGGGTACCCAACCAATCTTTTGGTTTTGATATACAACTCTGTACCAGTTATCTTTTTCACTTAGAATTTGGAGTCTAGTTCCTTGATTAACAGTTTTGACAGTGCGATATTCAATCCCTGGGCCGGATTTTATGTTGAGGTTATTAAAGCTAATACTGACATTATTTTTTATTAACATAACTAAAAGAATGATCAATGTTGCGCCAACAATTATCAAAGTAGTGTAAAAACCGCGTTTATTTTTTATGTATAAATTTATATTCATCTTTTCGACCTCATTAATGATACGATTACTCATAATAGTATAACTTTTTGACTTTTTGTTTAAGCATATAATAAAAATATTCACTAGAATCTTGACAATTTATGTGGGTTTTATTAGTCTTAAAGTGATTTAAAATGCTGTTGACGATGAATAGTAACCGTTTAGTGGTCTGAAGAGAACGTCCAAGTGCTGAGAGGGCGTGTCCTATAAATGGTAAAGACGCATCGAGGTAAAATGAATAAACAAAAGAAACTAAAAAAGGTGGTACCGTGCTAATTGCGCCCTTGTGATTACATGGTGCGCTTTTTTTATGCTTTTGACTCAACTAAATGAGAGGAAGATTAGTATATGAAGCGAACAACGTATGCTGGAAACGTTAACGAAGATTATTTAGATCAAGAGGTTGTCTTAGATGGATGGGTTGCTAAGAAGCGTAACCTAGGAAGTCTTATCTTTATTGACTTACGTGATCGTGCTGGGATTGTTCAGTTAGTTTTTAATGAAAAAAATGGCAAAGAGGCGTTTAAGGTAGCTGAATCAGTTAAAAATGAGTATGTTATCCAGGTTAAAGGAAGAGTGGTTGCTAGAGCAGAAAAAGAAATCAATCCTGACATCCATACTGGAAAAGTTGAAGTTGATGTTTCTGACGCTAAGGTTTTAAGTACCTCCAAACAAACTCCGTTTGAAATCAAAAATGATATCAATGCATCCGATGACTTAAGATTAAAATATCGTTATCTTGATCTTAGACGTCCGGTAATGCAGAAGGGATTATTGATTCGGAATCGGATCTTACAGTCTACTCATAAGTACTTTGATGAGAATGGGTTTATCGATATTGAAACCCCTGATCTAACGGTTTCAACTCCAGAGGGAGCAAGAGATTACTTAGTCCCATCAAGAGTATATCCGGGATCGTTTTATGCATTACCTCAGTCTCCGCAGCAGTTTAAACAGTTACTGATGGGAGCTGGATTTGATCGCTATTATCAAATTGCACGGTGCTTCAGAGATGAAGACTTACGGGGTGATCGTCAACCAGAATTTACCCAGATTGATATGGAAACTTCATTTCTTTCTGCTGAAGAAATTCAAGAAATCACAGAAGGATTAATTAAAAGGGTCATGAAAGATACGGTTGACGTTGATGTTAATCTGCCTTTTGAGAGGATTACTTGGCAGGAGTCAATGGACCGATTTGGTACAGACCAACCAGACACTCGCTTTGGAATGGAATTAAAGGACCTTTCAGACGTAGTGACTGATTCGGACTTTAAGGTATTTGATTCGGCAGTTAAAGACGGTGGCCAGGTTAAGGCCATTGCAGTTCCTGGTGGTGCAGCAAAATTCTCAAGAAAAGATATTGATAAGTACGGTGAATACGTAAAGCGGTTTGGCGCTAAGGGACTCGCATGGATGAAAGTCACTGATGATGGATTCTCTGGCCCAATCGCTAAATTCTTTAAAGATCCAGAAATGGTAAGTAAAATTAAAGAAGCCACTGGTGCAAAAGACGGTGACTTGTTATTATTTGCTGCTGATCGGAGTAAGGTAGTAGCTGATACTTTAGGATACCTTCGGGTTGCCATTGCCAATGAGTTAAATATGATTCCAGAAGATAAGTATAATTTCCTTTGGATTGTTGATTGGCCACTATTTGAATATGATGAGGGTGCTGGGCGTTGGGTTGCTGCTCACCATCCATTTACGATGCCAAATGTAGGTGACGAACATTACCTAAATGATGGAGAAGACCCTCATAAAGCGCATGCTCAAAGTTATGATATTATTTTGAATGGACTGGAGCTTGGTGGAGGATCAATTCGTATTCATACCCGTGATCTTCAAGAAAAGATGTTTAAAGCCCTCGGATTTACTAAGGAAAGTGCAGAGAACCAATTTGGGTATTTCCTTAGAGCATTAGATTATGGTTTTCCACCGCATGGTGGTTTGGCAATTGGATTAGATCGTTTTGCTAGGTTATTAGCACATCGTGGTAATATTCGAGATGTAATTGCTTTTCCTAAGAATTCAAAGGCGGTTGAACCATTGACTGGTGCTCCTACACCTGTTTCTGATAAACAATTAGATGAATTAGGAATCTCAGTCGATAAAAACGATAATTAAATATTAGCTAAAAGTTGTGGTAACCCCACAACTTTTTATTTTTTTTAAATTTTGGAATGGTATACTAGTTATGAATTTCTAAATGATCAGGGGCTACTTAAATGGACGACGTACAGAAAATTTTAAAGCGACATCAGTACATATCTAAGTTCTCGACCGCCTTCGTGTATGGGATCATGGTTTCCATTGCGATGAATTTCTTTTGGACTCCCGGACACATTTATTCTTCAGGAGTTACGGGTTTTGCACAGCTATTGAATACCCTTACAGAACGGTATTTTCCATTTACAATTTCAGCTGCATTGGGACTTTTCTTACTGAACATTCCAATGTTTATTTTGTCTTGGAAACAAATTGGTCATCAGTTTACCATGTTTACGTTTGTTTCCGTTGTGGTTGCTAGTGTTATGATTAAAATATTGCGGCCATTGACCCTGACAACGGATCCATTGATTTGTGCTATCTTTGGTGGTGCCATTAACGGATTTGGGGTTGGCCTGTCGCTTAAAAATGGGATTTCTACTGGTGGGTTAGACATTTTAGGAATTGTTATCCAACGTAAGACCGGTAAATCAATTGGAACGATTAATCTGATATTCAATACTTTTATTATTTTATCAGCGGGATTCTTTTATGGTTGGCCATATGCATTTTATTCAGCAATCGGGGTCCTAGTTAACGCGAAAGCGATGGATCTGGCATATACAAGGCAACAAATCGTTCAGGTAATGGTAGTTACCGATCGTCCTAAGACGGTGGTTGATAGTATTCAAAATCACCTTAGAAGAGGTATTACGATTATTCATAATGCTGAGGGAGCCTATAACCATAAGAAAAAGTCAGTTTTGTTCACCTCGATTTCACGATATGAAATGACTGAATTTGAAGCGGCTTTAAATGAATCGGATCCAGACTCATTTGGAGTGGTTGTGGATGTTGATAAGGTATTAGGGAATTTCTATGAAAAGAAGCGAAAATAGCTTATTTTCATAGAATGTTCCGGTTTTTCTTTATGATATAATGTTTCATTGTAATTATTGAAAATGGTGGTTTAAGTGAAAGTCATGTATACATGGTTAATTAAAATAGTTTCTGCAATTTTTTATTTTCGCCCTAAGAAAAATATATATTATGTTATGAGTTTCGATAATAACCTTAGGCTGATTAAACAGATTGCCACTAACATGCCCACTGGACAAGAATTAGTCGTATTATACGAACCCGAAATTGAAGCTGCAGCAACTGATTTGAGTGCCTTTGGAATCAAGACGATTCCCTTTAATGAAAACGCTAAATTTGCGTTATTGACCGTTCCTCAATTAATGTCGGCTCGAGTTTTGTTCTGTGATAATTACTTCCCATTTTTGGCTGGTTTAGTACGACCAAAGAATAAGATGAGAATCGTTCAATTGTGGCATGCGGATGGTGCCATTAAATGTTTTGGATGGGAAGATCCCACAACCAAGAAAAGATCGTTTTTCGATCGACTTAGATTTCAAAGTGTGTACAATCATTTTGATGACTTTGTCGTAGCTTCCAAAGCGATGGGAAAGATCTTTGAACGCAGTTATCATGAAGCTCCTAGTAAAATGAAATATTTGGGTTATCCGCGTTCGGATCGATTGTTTAAGGAGCGTTGGATAAGAGTTGCTAGACATCGTGTTTATCAAGTTGCTCCAGAATTAAAGGGTAAAAGGGTCATTTTGTATGCTCCGACATATCGGGATGGTCTAGAGTTTGAACCGCCAAAAAGTATTGGTGAAGCATTGACTGCTGATCCAAATGCGATTACAGTGGTTAAACTTCATCCCTTACTTAGGGATCAGGAAGCACGTATTAGAAAGTTTTCAAACGGAAATATTCGTTTTTATAATCAACTTTCAACGTCGGATTTACTTTCAGTTTGTGACACCCTCGTAACGGACTATTCTTCAGTTGCTTTTGATTTTAGTTTGTTGCCACAAGCGCGATCAATGATTTTCTTTATGTTTGATTTAGAACAATACGAAAAAGACCCAGGAATTCAAAAGGATTTCTTACAGTGGTTACCGTCTAAGCCAATCACTAAGGTTGATCAGTTGAATAAAGCCATTGTGGATAATCAAAAAATTGATTTTACTAATTTTAATAAACACTGGAACACTTATAATGATGGGTATGCAACCGAACGGGTTATTAAAAAGTATGTTTTACAAAATAATTAGATAAACAGAAAAGGGAGAGTGCTGAGCTTGAAGGAAGTTTGGGCCTTACTTAAGGAACAATTTGAAAATTTGGGTATTATTTTTCGAATTTCAAAGTATGAAGATAAGGCTACGTATCAAAGTCATTATTTGGGCTTAGTCTGGGAGTATCTTTATCCGCTGATTCAAATTGCAATTTACTGGTTAGTCTTTGGTGTGGGGTTAAAGGGTAGTACCGGACACAACGGCAGTTATCTCCCATGGATGGTCATTGGGATTACTCCCTGGTTTTTTATGAACCGAGTTACACTTGACGCCTCTAAGAGTATTTATCAACGAGCGGGATTAGTTTCAAAGATGAAGTTTCCAATTAGCATTTTACCTTCGATTAAGTTAGTCAGTAACTTGAGTTCTTTTTGGACAATGTTGGCGTTTTCAATTGTAATTGGTTATCTTTATGGAGTTCGACCGAGTTTGTTCTGGTTCCAGTGGATTTATTACTTTATTGCCATGATTGCCTGGTTAATTGCCTTTGGCATTTTTAATTCGACCATTACGGTCTTGGTGCGAGATTATCATGTTATGTTGCAATCGTTTATGAGAATGCTATTCTACATTTCAGGAGTTCTATTTAACTTTGAATCGTCTGCGTCATTCCCACCATTTTTAATCAGAATTTTGGAATTGAATCCATTCTTTTACATTGTTCAAGGATTCAGGGATTCAATGTTATCGAATAGCTGGTTTTGGGAGAAGCCACTGTTAACCGTGATTTTTTGGTTGATGACGTTATTTTTCTTTTTAATTGGTTCTCATCTTCACTTTAAATTTAGATCGCATTTTGTTGATTTAGTATAGGTAAAAATTACATGAACGGAAAACAGATTAAAAACAAGTTAATTAATGGGATTAAGTTGACTATTCGCACTGGGCTCATCGTTTTAAACGATGGGTTTATTTGTTTACCAACTAAAAAAAATGAAGTAATGTTTGAAAGCTTTAATGGTAAAGACATAAATGATAATCCGGCCGCCATTTACTTTGCGTGGGTGAAGCAACATCCTCATGACGCTAAAAAGGCATATTTTGGTGTCAAAGCTTCTAAGTACAAACAATTACACGAAAAGTATCCCAACATAAAAATTTTACGGCGCTTTTTTCCACGTTGGGTTTGGCACATTGCTAGATCAGACTTTTGGGTTTTTAACTCCCGGTTTCCGAAGTGGTGGAAAAAGAATAAGCGAACCACCTATATCCAAACATGGCACGGAACTCCGCTAAAAAAATTAGGAATTGATATCGAACATGTCGCGATTCCAGGTATTTCCACTAATCGATACCATGATGATTTTATTAAGGCAGCCAAGCGGTGGGACTATTTAATTATGCCTAATCAGTATTCGGAACGAATCTTTGATCATGCTTTTGATTTTAGGAATATTCCGTTAAGAATTGGTTATCCTAGAAACGATGTCTTGTATCACGAGAATACTTCAGTGGAGATTAAAAAATTAAAAGAAAAAATTATTGGTGATTCGACTTCTAAAGTTATTTTGTATGCACCAACTTGGCGTGATGATGATTATCAAAAGAAGGGCAGTTATAACTTTAAATTACCGTTTTCTTTAAAAGATTTTTTTAAGCATGTATCTAGTGACACTATTTTAATTATTCGTCCGCATTACTTAGTCAGAGACCAAATTGATATTTCAGGGTATGAAAAGCGAGTTTACATTGAAGCTGACCGTGATATTAATGAGTTATACTTAATTTCAGATTTACTCATTACTGACTATTCTTCAGTAATGTTTGATTATGCTAATCTAAAACGGCCAATGTTGTTTTATACTTACGACTTAAAGCATTATAAGGATGAACTGCGTGGATTTTATTTTGATTTCTTAAGCGATGCTCCTGGTCCAATTGTTCAAGATCAAAGTTCTTTTTATAAAGAGTTGTCTAATTTTAATGAAAATGGTAAGTTTGCTGGGTATAATCAGAAAATGATGAAGTTTTATGATAAGTTTTGTAGTTGGGAGCATGGAAGTGCTTCTAATCAAGTTGTTAAAGTAATGGGGGATAAACATGAGTAATGATGAATTTTTGATTGGTTCACATGTTGCAATGAAAAAACCGGATATGATGTTAGGATCGGCAAAGGAAGCCGAACGCGATGGTGAGAATGTCTTTATGTTATACACTGGTGCTCCTCAGAGCTCAAAAAGGACCCCGATTGCAAATCTTAAAATTGATCAAGCACACGATTACATGACTGATCATGATTTACGCGAGGTGGTAGTTCATGCACCTTACATCATTAACTTAGGTAATACAAAAAAGCCACAAAGCTTTCACTTTGCGGTTGATTTTCTTAAACAAGAGATTGATCGTTCTGAAGCAATGGGAGCTGATCAAATTGTTTTGCATCCAGGTGCACATGTTGGTGCTGGAGTTGAAGCAGGAATTAAGCAGATCATTAAAGGGTTAAATGAAGTAATCACTCCAGAACAAAAGATTCAAATTGCACTTGAAACCATGGCAGGAAAAGGGACTGAAATCGGCTCCACTTTTGAACAACTTGCTGAGATTATTGACGGTGTTAATTTGAATGATAAGTTATCGGTTACTTTTGACACCTGTCATACTAGTGACGCTGGCTATGACATTAAAAATGATTTTGATGGGGTTATGGAAGAGTTCGATAAAGTTATTGGTATTAATCGAATCAAAGTGATTCATTTAAATGACTCTAAAAATCCGATGGGCTCACATAAGGACCGTCATACTAACATTGGTTTTGGGACCATTGGATTTGATGCTCTAAATTACGTAGCTCGGTATCCCAAGTTTAATCAAGTCCCTAAGATTTTAGAGACACCGGTTATTAAGGTTGGTGATGTTAAAATTAATCCTCATCAATATGAAATTAAAATGTTAAAAGAACAAAAGTTTAATCCTGGTATGATTGAAGACATTGAAGGGGATTATCAAGCTAAAAAGATTAATGATCTTGTTCGTTAGTATTGAGGCTTTGGGTTATAATGGTAGCGGTTTCTTCAATGGATTTGTTGTAGACGTTAATTTGAAGACAATTTAGTTTACGATAAAGTTGCTTGGCATAGTCAAGCTCTTTTTTTATTTGATTTGAATCTGAGTATGGGGTGTTTGGGTCTAATCCATAGGCAATCATCCGTTCTTGCCGAATCTTTTTTAGATTGGTAACTGAATTGGTTAAACCAAATATTTTATTGTGGTCGATCTGATAAACCTCTTCTGGTAATTGGATGGTAGGCCCGATTGGGACGTTTGCTACCAAGAAGTTCTGGTTGGCCAGGTATAGCGATAATGGTGTTTTAGATGTTCTTGAGATTCCTAAAAGAACGATATCAGCCTTTTTGAGGTCGCTAGGCCTTTTTCCGTCGTCATTAGCTACGGCAAATTCAATTGCTGAGATCCGTTTGAAATAGTCTTCGTTTAAGTTATGGACTAGGCCAGGTACTTCTGCAGCCGATTCATGGAGCTTTTTAGAAATGATTTGGATGGGTTTTTGGATGCAGTCAAAACTATACAGATTATTTTCTATTGCAAATTGAGATACCATTTTACTCAGATTGGGATCAACTAAAGTGTGGAAAATGATGGCGTCCTGTTTTTTAGCAAGTTTGAGTATTCCATCGAGCATTGATTGCGTTTGAGTAAATGGGTATCGTTTAAAATTAGCGTTTGCTTCTGGAAATTGAGAAGCGGCGGTTCGGGCGATTGAAGTCGCCGTGGCACCACTTGAATCAGAAATGATAAATGCATTAAAATTAGTTGCCATAATATTACCTCCTACTTTGTTAACATTTTATCATATTTCTTGTTCAGACTCGTTGACGGGCTCCGTGCCATAATGTATAATTAGTATTGACCGTTAAGGATTACAGACGGTATCATTTAAGCTCGGAGGGAGGGATTTTATCATGTCAAAAACTGTCGTTCGTAAAAACGAATCTCTTGATGATGCTCTTCGACGCTTTAAGCGCACGGTTTCAAAAAGCGGTACCCTTCAGGAATTCCGTAAACGTGAATTTTACGAAAAACCTAGCGTAAAACGTAAGTTAAAATCAGAAGCAGCTCGTAAACGTAACAATAAGAAAAAGAAGCGTCGCAGCTTCTAATATTAAACGCCCCTGATCAGGAGCGTTTTTTATATTGACGAAAAGAGGTCCAATATGACTTTATCAAATGAATTAAATAATGATTTAAAAGATGCAATGAAGAATCATGATAAGACTAAGCTGACAATTGTCAGAATGCTTAAGTCGAACTTAATGAACGAAAAGATTAAATTAGGTCATGATCTTTCTGATAGTGAAGAAGCAGCTGTTGTTAATCGAGAAGTTAAACAACACAAAGATTCAATTGCTGAGTTTAAAGACGGTGGCAGAGATGATTTGGTGAAGGAGCAAGAAGATGAGCTAAAGATTCTTGAAAATTATGCACCAAAGCAAATGTCAGAAACTGATCTTGAAAAAATTGTTAACGAAACGGTTAAGCAACTTGGTGCGTCAAACAAGAGCGATTTTGGCAAGGTAATGGGTGCTGTCATGGGTAAAGTTAAAGGACAGGCCGATGGCAACACTGTTAATAAACTTGTTAATAAAGCGCTTAGTTAAGAAGGGAACTCATTGAATGGTCAATGGGTTCTTTTTGTTCTTTTACTTTGTAAGTGGCAAATTATATGCTAGTATTTTAAGTAAAAGTTGAGTTGATATGAAAGGAACTTGTTTGATTGACAGATAATTTTGAATTTAAAAAAGAATTAACGTTAAAGAATCCAAATGATGAATCGGCATTATTTGGAGCTCAAGATGCCTTTTTAGATATTCTAGAACAAGGAATGGAGACGTCTATTCGCCATTCGGGTGGAAAAATTACGGTTGAGGGTGACAACCAGAAAGCAGTTCAAAATACCATTGATATTTTAAATGGGATGCTTGAACTCGTTCATTCTGGGATTACTTTGAATGCCAGTGATTTTGTTTCAGCAATGAAAATGGCCGAAAAAGGAACTTTAGGCTTTCTACCGGAATTATATAATCAAGTCCTTTTAAAGGATAATAAGGGAAAGCCAGTTCGAGTTAAGAATTTTGGGCAACGCCAGTACGTTCAGTCTATCAAGCATAATGATGTCACATTTGGGATCGGACCTGCTGGGACTGGAAAGACTTATCTAGCAGTTGTAATGGCAGTTGCCGCTTTAAAAAAGGGTGACGTTGATAAGATCGTCTTAACCAGACCAGCTGTTGAAGCGGGTGAGAGTTTAGGATTCTTACCCGGGGACTTAAAAGAAAAGGTTGATCCTTATCTAAGACCGCTATACGATGCTTTGAATTCGACGCTCGGATCCGATCATACTGAAAGATTAATGGATCGTGGTGTCATTGAAATTGCACCATTAGCTTATATGCGCGGTAGAACTCTTGATAACTCTTTTGTTATTCTAGATGAAGCTCAAAACACGACTAATGCTCAAATGAAGATGTTTCTGACCCGATTGGGATTTGGTTCTAAGATGATTGTTAATGGTGATATTTCTCAAATTGATTTAAACGGAAGAATCCGGAGTGGATTAGTAACCGCTCCTAAAATCTTGAAAAATATCGATGATATTAATTTTGTAAACTTTAGTGCTGATGATGTAGTTAGACATCCGGTTGTGGCTAAAATTATTAATGCCTACGAAAAAAATGATAACGGAGAATAGATATGGATCTGGAAATATATGATCAAACTAAAGATGGGGTTGATCCCCAAAAAATTGATTTGATTAGAAACATTCTCGATTATGCCGCTAAGTATATTGATTTGAAGGACAATGCCGAGATGTCAGTTACTTTGGTCAATAATGACCGGATTAAAGAAATCAACCGAGACTACCGTGGGGTAGATCGAGCAACTGATGTGATTAGTTTTGCAATTGAAGACCAGAGTGATGATGATTTTCCTGTGATCATGAATGACGAAATGAAAAAAGATATTCCTGAAAATATCGGGGATATTTTTGTGTGTGTTGATAAAGTTGCTGAACAGGCTGATTTTTTAAATCATTCTAATGATCGGGAACTCGGTTTTTTGGTTGTGCATGGATTTTTGCATCTAAATGGTTATGATCATATGAAACCTGAGGATGAGGCAATCATGTTCCCACTTCAAAGAAAGATTATGGACTCTTATGGACTCACAAAATAATAAACAGATTGGGAAAAATAAAAATATATTTCAGGCTTTTGGACATGCATTTGATGGCATTAAATGGGTTTTTATTCATGAACGAAACTTTAAGTTTGATATAACTAGTGCCATTATTACCCTAATAATTGGGTTTCTTTTGAAAATTAGTTTGGAACAATTTATGTGGTTGTTTACCGCAATTATTTTAGTTCTGGTTGGTGAGATTCTTAACACCGTTGTTGAGAGGATCATGGATTTTATGGCGGACCATCATTACGACGAACGAGTTAAGGTGATTAAAGACGTTGCAGCTGGTGGGGTTGTTTTAACGGCAATTTTTGCGATCATTGTAGGGTTAATTGTTTTCGTTCCAAAAATTATTGAATTAATTAACTAAGGGAGAAAATATGGCAGAGAAGTCACAGTATAAGTCAGGATTTGTAGCAATTGTAGGGCGCCCAAATGTTGGAAAGTCAACCTTTTTAAACCGAGTGATTGGGCAAAAGGTGGCGATTATGTCTGACAAGGCACAAACCACTCGTAACAAGATTCAAGGAATTTATACCACTGATAATGCACAAATTGTTTTCATTGATACACCTGGAATTCATAAACCTAAAAATAAGTTGGATGATTATATGGACGACGCGGCTCTCTCTTCTTTAAAGGAGGTCGATGCAGTCCTTTTTATGGTGAGTGCTACTGAAATTCGTGGTGCTGGTGATAATTACATCATCGATCAATTAAAAAAAGTGGGTAGTCCGGTTTACTTAGTTATCAATAAGATTGATGAAGTCAATCCGAACAATTTACTACCAATCATGGACACGTACAAGCGCGCCTATAAATGGGCTGATGTGTTTCCTATTTCTGCTCTTCAAGGGAACAATGTTGAGGAATTACTGACTACTTTGGTTTCTAAGTTGCCAGAAGGACCGCAGTATTATCCTGACGATGAAATTACCGATCATCCCGAGCGTTTTATTGTTTCCGAATTAATTCGTGAAAAAGTTTTAGAACTAACGAGGCAAGAAATCCCACATTCTGTTGCAGTTGAAGTTGAAAAAATGAAAGCCCAAGATAATGGAAACGTTCATATTGACGCTAATATTATTGTTGAACGAAAGGGCCAACGCGGGATCTTGATTGGAAAAAATGGTGGAATGCTGAAAAAGATTGGGACATTGGCCAGAAAAGAAATTGAAACTTTACTTGGAAGCAAAGTTTATCTTGAATTGTGGGTAAAAATTCAACCAAGTTGGCGTGAAAAAGAATCAGCTTTAAGACAATTAGGATACCGAAAAGATAGTTACTAGGTGATATTTTGGCAGTAAATCCAAGGAGTCAAACTTTTCATGGAATTTTATTGTATCGTAAGAACTATCGCGAGCACGATATGTTGGTGAAGTTTTTGACGGCAGAAGCTGGACTCAAAATGTTTTTTATTAGAGGAGCCAATAAAGCGAACTTTAAAATGGCGGGTGATATTTTACCATTTAGTTTTGGTACTTACGAGGGCACACTCAAATCAGAGGGATTGTCGTACATTAGTAGCGGTAATGAGGTTAAGCATTTTGAACAGATCGCAAATGATATTTATTTAGATGCATATGCTACTTACATTATGACGTTAGTGGATGCGGCTTTTCCTGAAGGAGTTAAGATAAACGATTGGTTTAATCGTTTATACTATGCTTTAAATATGATTAACAGTGGTTATGATGCTGAAGTAATTACCAATATCATTGAGATTCAACTTCTCCCTGCTTTTGGGGTAGCACCTGAATTTAAATCTTGTGTTATTTGTCATCAAACAAATAAAAAGTTTGATTATTCAGAAGAGTACGGGGGAATTATTTGTGAGGATCATTTTCATCTTGATCCTCATCGAATGCATCTCGATCAAAAAACAATTTACTATCTTCGCTTATTTTCTGCGATTGACCTGAAAAAAATCGGTAATATTCAGGTTAATAGCAAAACTAAAAAGAAGATTCGTAGTGTGATTGATAAAATCTACGATAGTTCTGTTGGACTGAATTTAAAGAGTAAAAAATTTTTAGATCAGATGAACAATTGGAAAATCAATCTTAATTGATGGTTAAGCGTTGACTGTTTTGTGTGATAATTTTATAATTAAAGTAGTTAAATAATTGGTGTTGATGAAGGAAGTTTTATGCTTATCACATTTCAGTGAAACCATGTTAGTGGGAAATGGTTAATGTGGGTGTAAATTGGCACTTTCGGAGCCATTTAATCTCGAGTTGCTGATTAAGTTCAGAAGTAGGGTGGAACCGCGAATAAATCGTCCCTATGTGAAAGTCATTGTACTTTTGCATAGGTTTTTTTATTTGCTTGTTGATTAGGAGGAGAAGTTAATGACAGAAAAACTATCAGTCCAAGATATTATCAGTACTCTAGAATCATACTGGAGCTCGCTTGGTTGCATGCGGATGCAATCATATGATACCGAGAAAGGTGCGGGAACAATGAGCCCGTACACTTTTTTGCGTGCGATTGGACCAGAGCCATGGAATGTTTGTTACGTTGAACCATCAAGACGTCCAGCTGATGGTAGGTATGGAGAAAATCCTAATCGGCTTTATCAGCATCATCAGTTTCAGGTATTGATGAAGCCATCTCCAGACAACATCCAAGAATTGTACATTAATTCGCTTGAACAACTAGGAATTAATCCACTTGAACATGATATTCGGTTTGTTGAAGATAACTGGGAAAATCCGTCAATGGGATGTGCTGGTGTTGGATGGGAAGTATGGCTCGATGGTATGGAAGTAACCCAGTTTACTTATTTTCAGGTTGTCGGTGGACTAACTATGGATCCAGTTGCAGTTGAAATCACCTATGGATTGGAACGACTTTCTTCATACATTCAAGACGTTAACAATGTTTTTGATCTTGAATGGGGTAACGGAGTTAAATATGGTGATATCTTTAAAGAGCCGGAATATGAGCATTCTAAGTATAGTTTTGAAGAATCAGACCAGAAAATGTTGCACGAAATGTTTGATGCTTACGAAAAAGAGGCTAAACGATTAATATCACTTGGCCTAGTTCATCCAGCCTATGATTATATTTTGAAGTGTAGTCATACTTTTAACCTACTAGATGCAAGAGGAGCCGTATCTGTCACTGAACGTGCCGGTTACCTTTCACGAATTCGAAAAATGGCACACGCGATCGCCAAAGCATTTGTTGCTGAACGTAAAAAGCGTGGTTTTCCACTTATTAAGGATGAGCAAAGACGACAAGAACTTTTAAAAGATGATTCAAAAAATAGTAAGAAGAAAAACAAAAAGCATCATGATGGCAAGGGGGATAAGTAGATGGCTAAGACATTTTTGTTGGAGATTGGATTAGAAGAAATGCCCGCTCACGTTGTGACGCCAAGTGTTAATCAATTGGCAGAAAAAGCGGCTCAGTATTTAAAAGATCAGCGAATTTCTTATGACCAAATTAAAAAGTTCTCTACTCCTAGAAGACTGGCAATTCAAATTGCAGGCTTAGCTAATAAACAACCAGATGTTGATAAAGAGGTTAGAGGTCCAGCCGAAAAAATTGCAAAGGACAAAGATGGCAACTGGAGTAAGGCTGCGATTGGTTTTACTAAAGGACAAGGATTAACACCTGACGACATTGTCTTTAAGGATGTTAAGGGAACTAAGTACGCTTTTGTTGAAAAACATGTAGCGGGAAAACCAGTTCAAGAAGTATTAAGTGGTCTTGATGATGTTGTAAAATCAATGACTTTTCCAACGTTAATGAAGTGGGGAACCAACAAGTTTGAATTTATTCGTCCCATTAAATGGATTGTAGCTTTGCTTGACGACGAAGTGATCCCAATGCAGATTGTTGACGTTCATTCTGGACGGACCACCTGGGGACATCGTTTTCTTGGAAAAGACGTCGAGTTAAAAAATGCTGATGATTATGAAGAGGCTTTAACGGGCCAACACGTGATTGCCGATGCTAACAAGCGAAAAGATTTAATTCGTAAACAGATTGAAGCAATTGCTAAAAAGAACAATTGGAAGGTTAATATTGATAATGATCTTCTTGAAGAGGTTAATAATTTAGTGGAATGGCCAACTAGTTTTGCTGGGAAGTTTGATGACCGTTTCTTAAAGATCCCACGTGAAGTATTGATTACTTCAATGAGAAACCACCAACGATTCTTCTACGTTGAAGATCAGGATGGTAATCTTTTACCTTATTTTGTCTCCGTTAGAAATGGGGATGAGAATCATCTTGATAATGTGATTGCTGGAAACGAGAAAGTTTTGACTGCCCGACTTGATGATGCTGATTTCTTCTATAATGAGGATCAACAGCAATCAATTGACGATTATGTTAATAAGCTCAAAACCGTTAGCTTTCACGATAAGATTTCTTCTGAATACGATAAGATGCAGCGCGTTCAAGTTATTTCCCAAATAATTGGTAAAGATGTTGGATTAGATGAAACTCAATTAAAACACTTACAACGTGCCTCAGAAATTTATAAATTTGATTTAGTTACCGGGATGGTTGGAGAGTTTGCTGAATTACAAGGAGTAATGGGTGAAAAGTACGCACTGCTTGCGGGTGAAGATCCGGAAGTTGCTACTGCAATTCGTGAACATTATCTTCCCATTTCATCCGACGGAGAACTTCCAAAGACTAAAGTAGGTGCTGTTTTATCAGTTTCAGATAAACTTGACAGTGTGATGACCTTCTTTGCTGCAGATATGATTCCCAATGGTTCAAATGATCCGTATGCATTAAGAAGGCAGGCAGCTGGAATTGTTAGAATTGTTGTTAGTGAAAAATGGCGAGTACCACTTAT
This sequence comes from Fructilactobacillus sp. X2R1C3, assembly GCF_059901425.1. Lineage (NCBI taxonomy): Bacteria > Bacillati > Bacillota > Bacilli > Lactobacillales > Lactobacillaceae > Fructilactobacillus > Fructilactobacillus sp. X2R1C3. The sequence continues at coordinate 151,924 of NZ_JBWXUW010000002.1, forward strand.
GCCATTAATGAATCAAGTGATTGCTGAAGAGAAAGTTAAAACGGTCTTACCAAAAGTAGATCAGACTAAGATTGTTTCTGACGTGGTTGTGTTCATTAAAGAAAGAATTAAACGACAACTCAAGTCGGAAGATATTCGCTATGATCTAATTGATGCGGCGGTGGGATCAACTGATAGTGATATTTACTTTAACGTTGAAGTCGCAATGACATTAAATGATCATAAAGATGATCCTAATTTTAAAGAATCAATTGAAGCACTGACGCGAGTGGTTCGGATTGCTCAAAAAGGTCATTTTCCAGCTGGTAGTGTTAAAGTTGATGAAAAGTTATTTGAAAATGATTCAGAAAAAATCCTTAATGATAAAATCAAACTAATCAGCCCAAACTTTGATGAATTAAATGCTGACCAAGCCTTTAATGAATTAACTTCTTTAAAGCCACTCATTGATGAATATTTTGATAAAACCATGGTAATGGCAGACGACACGAAAGTTCGCAATAATCGTCTGGCAGAATTGACTAATTTAGCAAGAATGATTGATCACTTTGCTGATGTCGACAAAATAATTGTTAAATAAAAAAATTAATATTAGAATAGATTTCCGAGAAAGGATGGTGATCTCATGGCAAAAATTCCTGAAACGGTAATTGATGATGTCTTAAGTAAGACCAACATTACTGACGTTGTTAGTAAGTATGTCAATCTAAAGAAGTCAGGAAATAATTTATTCGGTTTGTGTCCGTTCCATGAGGAAAGAACACCATCCTTTTCTGTATCAGAAAGTAAACAGATTTTTCATTGTTTTAGCTGTGGACGTGGTGGAAATGTCTTTAAATTCCTCATGGATTTGCAAGGAATTTCCTTTCCAGAAGCTGTTATTGCTATGGCAGAAGACGAGGGCATTGCTCTTCCTGACTCAGTTCAAAATGATAATAGTAAATCTCCAGTAAATTCAGAAAAGAACAGTCTCATTAATCTTCATGAGGAAGCAAGTAAACTCTATCATCATGTATTAGTTAATACTGAACTTGGGGTTTCCGCATTAAAATATCTGCATGAACGAAAAATAACGGATGACATGATTGAGACTTTTAACTTAGGATTTGCTCCCAACCAAAGACTCTTAAAGCCGTTCTTTAAGAACAAAAAAACTGATTTTCAACTTTTACGAAAGTCGGGATTGTTTGTTGAAAATTCGAGTGGTGAATTGAATGATCGATTTTCGAATCGGATCATGTATCCTATCAGGGATGCTAATTCTAAGACCATTGGATTTTCCGGTCGAATCTTACATCGAGATCCTGATCTTCCAAAATATTTAAATAGTCCTGAAACCAGTATCTTTAATAAACGAAGGATTATTTATAATCTTGATCTTGCCAAGCCTAATATTCGAAATGAGCAAAATTTAATTCTGTTTGAGGGTTTTATGGACGTTATTTCTGCTTTTCAGGCTGGGGTTAAAAACGGCGTCGCTTCAATGGGAACGAGTTTGACTAATGAACAAATTTATCAGTTCAATCAGTTAACGAATCAGATATACGTTTGTTATGATGGCGATGAACCTGGACAGAAAGCTACTAAACGAGCGATTAGCCTTTTAAGTAATGAAGGCAAATTTAAAGTTGGCGTGATTCAAATGCCTAACGGGGTTGATCCTGATGAGTATCGACGAAAAAACGGAAATGACAAGTTTAAAGATGCTATCAAAAGTGCTCGAGAAACCACGACTTCTTTTGAATTGCATTTTCTTAAAACGCAGTATGATTTAAGTAATGATGAGGAAAAATTAAATTATGTAGATGAAGCCGTTAATGTGATTGCAAAAATTGACAAACCAGTTGAACGTAGTGTTTATTTAAAACATTTGGCTGATGAGTTTGACTTGGATATCAATGCTTTGTCGGTTCAATGTAAACAAATTCGTTCGACTTTCATCAATAAACAGCAAAGAAAACAAATCCGTAGATTGAAGACTGACTCATCTCCTGAAGTTTTGAATCGTAATCCAAAGAAGATTACTAAAGTTGAAAGTGCGGAGCGGTTACTTTTGTCACGAATGTTGAATAATCATGATGTTTGGTTAAAAGTGACCGATGATCCTGATTTTAGTTTTGTTCATGATGGGTATCAAACGATTTATTTACTTGCACAACATTATTTTCAGTCGCATGACGAGTATGTTCCCGCTGAGTTTAGTGACTTTTTGAAAGAATCAGATTTGCAATCAACTTTCGCTAATATTGAAATGGCTGCTTTATCTAATGAGCCAAGTGAAAAAGAAGTTGACGATTGTGTTAAAATAATAAAGCAGGCTTTAACTGGTGGGGTATCCCTTAAATCAAAGTACCAAGAAATGTTAGATGCAGTTAAACTTGGTGATACTGATAAGGCTGCCCAATTGGGTAAAGAATACCAGGACCTGCAAAAGAAGTATCAATAAGAATACAGTAATGGGAGGCAATTTTTATGGCAGAAAAAGACATTAAGAAAAATGAAGTAAATTCTACAAATAAGACTGCGAAAGCAGCTCCCAAAAAGAGCAGTGCTCCTAAGAGTAAGGGCACTAAAAAGACTACTGCAAAGAAAACAACTAAAACTAAGACGACTAGAGCAAAGAAGACAACGAGTAAAGAAAAATTTGATAAAACTGGATATAAGAAGGTTTTTGACGCTGTTGTAAAGAAGCACAAGAAGGTTGGGCACATCACCTATGGAGTCTTAGAGGAAGAACTCCAGGTTCCATTTAGTTTGAATAAAAAACAAATGAACGAATTGATGGAAAAGGTTGAAGACTCAGGAATAAGTATCGTTGATGAAAGTGGCGAACCCGATCCCAGAGCTTTAAAAGCAGCTAAAAAAGTTACTCAAAAAGAACTAAAAAATGCTTCCAGTTCAAAGGGAGTTAAGATTAATGATCCGGTCAGAATGTACCTAAAGGAAATTGGTCGAGTTCCATTACTTACCGCCGATCAAGAGGTACAATTAGCTCTCAGAATCGAGCAGGGTGATGAAACAGCTAAACAAGAATTAGCTGAAGCAAACTTGCGATTAGTTGTTTCAATTGCCAAGCGTTACGTTGGCCGTGGCATGCAATTTCTTGATTTGATTCAAGAAGGAAACATGGGTTTAATGAAGGCCGTTGAGAAGTTTGATTATCGTAAAGGATTTAAGTTTTCAACGTACGCTACTTGGTGGATTAGACAAGCAATTACTCGGGCCATTGCGGATCAGGCTCGAACCATTCGAATCCCGGTTCATATGGTTGAAACCATCAATAAACTGATTCGAATTCAGCGTCAATTACTCCAAGACCTTGGCAGAGAACCGTTACCATCTGAGATTGGTGCTGAGATGGATATGCCAACTTCAAAGGTTAGAGAGATCCTTAAGATTGCTCAGGAGCCAGTTTCACTTGAAACTCCAATTGGTGAAGAAGATGACTCCCACCTAGGTGACTTTATCGAAGATGAAGATGCTACTAGTCCTGCTGATCATGCTGCTTATGAACTTTTAAAAGAGCAACTTGAAAGTGTCTTAGATACGTTAACTGACCGTGAAGAGAACGTTTTACGACTTAGATTCGGGTTAGATGATGGAAGGACTCGAACTTTAGAAGAGGTTGGAAAAGTCTTTGGTGTTACTAGAGAACGAATTCGACAGATTGAAGCTAAAGCGTTAAGAAAACTAAGACATCCATCACGCAGTAAACAATTAAAAGATTTCTTAGATTAAAACTGTGGCAGAGGTCCAACTGGATCGCTGCTTTTTTATTGGATTAGGAGGGAAACGATGACGGCAAAAAAATTATCGCCACGTTTACAAGCAGTGTCTGATTTGGTTCCAAATGGTGCAGTTATGGCTGATATCGGTTCTGATCATGCTTTTGTTCCCGCTCATTTGTTAAAACGGAATTTGATTAAATTTGCGATTGCCGGTGAAGTTGCTCCTGGACCACTGCATAATGCAACATCGGAAATGGAAGAACAACATTTAGGTGATAAAATGGTGACCCGGTTGGGTGATGGACTTAATGTGATTAAACCAAGTGACCACGTGAATGCAATCGTGATTGCTGGGATGGGTGGTGAACTAATCACTCAGATTCTTGAACGTGGGAAAGATAAACTTTCTAAACAAACGGCCCTAATTCTGCAACCAAACGTTGACGAAATTCGGGTAAGAAGTTGGTTAGTTACAAATCAGTATAAGATTGATATTGAAAACATTGTTTTTGATGCTGGTCATTTTTATGAAATGATCTTGGCAACCCCGTCAACGAATCCGGTTAAGTATTCTAATCAGGAACTAAGATTTGGACCGATTCTTTTAAAACAACAAAAACAGGCATTTATTGCAAAATGGACTGATCGGATGCGAAAAAATAAGATTGTGTTGGATAATCTGCATAATGCTACTAATCCACCTCTTGAAAAAATTCAACACATTCAAAAGATTAATGAAGAATTAGAGGAGATTTTAGATGACAACCGTTAATGACTTAATCACTAGATTTGAACGATTCGCACCACTTTCACTTGCTGAACCAAAAGACCCAACCGGATTTCAAATTGGTTCTAAAAAGCGCAGTATTAAAAACGTCATGACCACTTTAGATGTTAGGCCTGAAGTTGTTGATGAAGCGATCGACAGAGACGTTGATTTTATTTTTGCCCATCATCCCGTGATGTTTCATCCTGCAAAGAATTTAGATTTAGCTGATCCTCAAAATGAAATGTACGCTAATATTTTGAAACATAATATTACCGTTTATGCGGCGCATACGAACTTGGATAATGCAAATGGTGGAATGAATGACTGGCTTGCAGATGCGATCGGTCTTCAAAATACCGTTGGGTTAGTACCTCATTTGGATGCTAATGGTTTTCCTACTAATTACTCCATGGGACGCGTTGGCAACCTGAAACAATCAATGAAAATCATTGATTTAGGTCGACTATGTAAACAAGTGTTTGGGATTAGTGGTTTACGAATAGTAACAAATGATGATCAGCAGCGTGTTAAGCAGGTTGCTATCTTAGGTGGAGACGGCGGCAAGTTCTATCGACAAGCGATTAAACAAGGCGTTCAAGTTTATATTACTGGCGATTTGTATTATCATACTTCTCAAGAGATGCTTTCAAGTGGTCTGTCTGCGATTGATCCCGGGCACCATATTGAAAGTATATGTAAAAATAAGTTAGCTGAAATGTTTACGCGCTGGTCTGATGAAAATCGTTGGGATATCAATGTATTTGCGTCGCAACTAAACACGGATCCGTTTGAGTTTATATAGGAGGAATAGTTATGGCTGATAGCAAGCAGTTACTGGATCGCTTTTTGAAATATGTGAAGGTAAATACGAGATCTAATCCGAATTCTGACACAATTCCGTCTGATCCTAAAGAAGTTGATTTTTTAAACGAACTTTCTTATGAATTAAAGGATATTGGGATGGCAAACGTACGAACCAATGAGAAAAGTGGTTATGTTTTTGCTGATTTACCAAGTAATGTTAAGCAAAAAATTCCTAAGATTGGATTTATCTCTCATATCGACACTGCAGACTTTAATTCAGAACACGTTAATCCGCAAGTGGTTAAAAATTATGATGGGAAATCGATTATTAAACTTGATAAAGATGGCAAATACCAGCTGGATCCAAGTGTATTTCCAACCCTTAAAAAGTATGCTGGTCAAACTTTGATTACTACCGATGGTTCAACTCTCTTAGGAGCTGACGATAAGGCGGGAGTGGCTGAAATTATGACGGCAATGAAATACTTAGTTGATCATCCCGAAGTTAAGCATGGTGATATCGTGGTTGGCTTTGGACCAGACGAGGAGATTGGTACTGGAGCCGATCAATTTGACGTTACTGATTTTGGTGCTGATTTTGCATACACGGTTGATGGTGGTCCACTTGGAGACTTAGAGTACGAAACGTTTAATGCGGCGGCTGCCACAATAAAATTCAACGGGACTGATGTTCATCCTGGTGACGCCTATGGGGTGATGGTAAATGCCTCTCAGCTTGCGATTGATTTTCATAATAAATTACCAAAAGACCAACGACCGGAAAATACCAAAGATCGTCAGGGGTTTTACTATCTACTTGCGATTGATGGGGTAACTGATCATGCTAAATTGGATTACATTATTCGTGATCATGATAAAAGTAAGTTCAACGAACGCAAACAATTTATTCAAAACTTAGTTAATAAGTTTAATGATAAATATGGTGATGGGCGAGTTGAACTTGAGATGCATGATGAATATTACAACATGGCTGAAATCATTAAGAAAGATATGACACCCGTCAACATTGCGAAGGATGCCATGAATGAAGTTAATATTAAGCCAAATGTTTATCCGGTTCGTGGTGGTACAGATGGTTCTAAGATTTCTTTTCTTGGAATTCCAACTCCCAACCTATTTGCTGGACCAGAAAACATGCATGGTCGTTTTGAATATGTGTCGCTTCAAACGATGGAAAAGGCTGTCGATCTAATTATTAAAATTTCAGAGGATGTTGCAAAAGACTAAAAAAATAACCTACAGGTTCAACCTGCAGGTTATTTTATTTATAATTAACGACTAATTAGTTTAATTCCGTTGAAGGCAATAAGGGCAACAACAGCGCCGATCACTCCAACTTGAATCCAATTATAAGGTGCGCCAACCAAGGCAGATCCAATATAACCAATAATTTCGCCATATACAAATCCCCAGAAAGCACCAGTTAAGTTAGCAGCAAACGTCTTCATAATTAACACCTCTCAATACCAGTAGTTTATCACTACAGTAGAAAAAATCAATTACAAACTTCGAATAAAATTTAGCGGGTCCATTTGCTATAATGAATATGAAATTAGGAAAGGAGATGACAAATTTTGGGATACAATCCGTTACAAAACATTACATCATATAGTTTGCTTCAAAGTACCAATACGGTTCCTAAGTTAATTGAAAAAGCTCGTGCTCGTGGTTATCAGAGTGTGGCATTAACTGATCGGAATGTAATGTATGGATCAGTAGCTTTTTATAATGAAGCAAAAAAGCAAGGTGTTAAGCCAATTATTGGTTTAACGGCAGTTTTGGACGGGATGTTTTTTAAAGAAAACAAGTCCGAATTGATTTTGATTGCTAAGGATCAGGACGGGTACAAGAATTTGATGAAAATTTCATCACTTTTGATGAGTAATGATCAAACTAATGTTGTTGAAAAGATCAAGGATAAACTTCACCATTTATTTGTCATTTTTCCAGAAAATAGTGAGTTAAATAAACTAATTGAAGTAGGAAGAATGAGCGAAGCCAAAACCTTAATTACTAAGATAAAGAGCGTTAGCGATTCAAATGCAGTAAAGATTGGAATTAGCTTAACTCTAACTAAATTAGTTATAAATGAGCTTAAGAACCTGGGTGCCCAAGTTGATGTTGATTTAGTGGCGCTTAATTCGGTTGAATATCTTGATGCAGATGATTATTTTGCAAATGAAGTTTTAAAGTCGATTGGAACTGGTGACGTGATCAAAAATCCGATGGAAGAACGGCACCAGGTTGGGACCAAATGGCTGAAGGATCGTCATAATATTGAGACTCAGTATCACAATTTAGGGATTGATCAAGCGGTTTTAAATAACCAGAAAATGGTTGATGAAGTTGACGTAACGATTCCCAAAGAGCAACCTAAACTACCGACGTTTAAAGCTCCAGATAATCTTTCTTCAAAGGACTATTTACGTCAACTATGTGAACTGGGTTTAAAGGAAAGATTGAAAGATCAATCGCATCTTAATCGTAATGAGTATCAGGACCGGTTATATTCTGAACTCGAAGTTATTAACCGGATGGGATTTGATGATTATTTCTTGATTGTATGGGATGTTTTAAATTTTGCTCATCACCAAGGAATTATAACCGGACCTGGTCGTGGATCGTCAGCGGGATCATTAGTTGCGTACACTTTAAAAATTACTGATGTGGATCCGATTAAGTATAATTTGCTATTTGAACGATTTTTAAACGAAGAACGAGCACAGATGCCTGATATTGATTTAGATATTCCCGATAATCGTCGTGATGATATTTTGCAGTATGTTCATCAAAAGTATGGAAACGAACACGTTGCTCAAATTGTGACTTTTGGAACGTTAGCCGCAAAACAAGCTCTTCGAGACGTTGGAAGGGTATTTGGAATGACTCCAACTCAAATGGCAAAGTGGTCATCTGCAATTCCAAATCAGCTTCATGAATCCTTGGCTAAGGCTGAATCAGAGTCACAGAAACTAAGAAATTTATTAGCTGATAGTAAAACAAATCGGTTGCTATTTGATACTGCTGAAAAACTAGAGGGACTGCCGCGCCATTTTTCCACTCACGCTGCTGGCTTAATTTTAAGTGAAGATCCCATCGTTGATCGTGCTCCACTTCAATCTGGAAATGATGGATTGTTGATGACCCAGTACTCCAAGTATTATGTTGAAAGTGTAGGGCTGTTAAAGATTGATTTTTTGGGTTTGAGAAACCTCTCTACGATGGCTAACATTTTAGAAATTATTCATTCAAAAGTTGATCCTAACTTTGAAATAACTGACATCGATTTAAATGATCAGGATACTTTAAAGCTCTTTCAATCTGGTAAGACTAATGGGGTTTTTCAATTTGAATCATCTGGGATTCAAAACGTGTTACGGAAATTAAAACCAGATGATTTTGATATGGTGGCAGCCGTGAATGCTTTGTATCGACCAGGTCCCATTAAGAATATTGATATGTTTATTGCCAGAAAGAATGGGACTCAGACGGTTAACTATCCAAATGAAACCATTAAAAGCATTTTGGGTTCAACCTTTGGCATTATTGTTTATCAGGAACAGGTGATGCAGCTTGCATCGGCAATGGGTGGTTTTACACTGGGGCAAGCTGATATTTTGCGGCGTGCGATGAGCAAAAAGCATAAAAAAGAAATGGATAATATGAAGATCCAGTTCATTGAAGGTGCTTCCAAAAAAGGATATTCCAAAGACGTCTCAAAGACAACGTTTGACTATATGGAAAGATTTGCCGACTACGGATTTAATAAGTCTCATGCAGTTGCATATAGCAAAATGGCGTTTCAATTGGCCTATTTAAAGGTTCATTTTCCTGGACCATTTTTTACATCGTTGCTAAATTCGGTGATCGGTAATTCACGTAAGACCAAGAATTACGTTCAAGAAGCCAAAGAATCAGGTCTAAAAGTTGAGCGTCCTGATATTAATGAGAGTAAAGATGTTTATACTTATCAGGATGGTAAAATCAGGTTTGGACTTCGTACTATCAAAGGATTACGAACCGATTTTATTAAGAATGTTGAGGAAGAACGAAATCAAAGTGGATCTTTTCATGATTTGCAGGAGTTAATTAGCCGAATCGATTCTAGGTTTAGAAAAATTGATCTTTTAAACGCTCTTGCTTATTCTGGAGCTCTTGATGGTTTTGGTTATAATCGAAAGGAATTAATTAATGCAATTCCAGAATTTATTAGTTCTACTGAATTAAGTGGAAACTCAATCGAATTAATTCAAGCGTTGGCTCCCAAAATTAAAAGAACTGATGATTTTTCTGATTGGGAGAAACTAAACAAGGAAAATGAGTACCTTGGGACCTATCTAACGGGTCATCCAGTCAGCCACTATACTAATTTACAAAAACAAGTTCATGCGTTAACTACTAATGATATTCATGAACCTAGCAAAAACGTGAAAATGATTTTGTTTGTATCTCATGTAAAGACGATCCGAACGAAAAAGGGTCAACTTATGGCTTTCGTTGATGGTAATGATCAGTTTGGTGATATTGATGTGACCATTTTTCCTAATCTTTACGCTAAAATTAGTGGATGGATAAAAAATGGAATAGTGGTCTTGGTGTCCGGAAACATTGAGGTTCAACGGGGACTTCAATTAGTGGCAAATTCAATTGAACCAGCTGCTAATGTCGTTCATCAATCTTTTAAAAGGGATGATCATCAGGAAAAGCTTTATTTAAAGATTGCTTTAGATCATGATCGAGATTCAATTTATCAAGATTTAATCCAGACAATAAAAAGGCATCCCGGGTCAACGCCAATTTTGATTTATCGAGCTTCCGATGATCGAAAGCAACTATTAGATAAAGCATATAATGTGGCTATTGATTCTGATTTAATGCATGATTTACGTAACATTTTGGGGGATAAAAACGTTGTTACACAATGATAAATTTTGGCTGTGAAACTAACGACAATCCTTATAAAAAGTGATACAATACACTTGAAATCAAATAATGCTTGGTACGCACATGTGTGCCATGCAAAAAGGAGAGGCTTTACTTATGAAGAGAACAAAGATCGTAAGTACACTTGGTCCTGCAAGTACTGATGTTGATACCATCACTAAGCTTATTGAAGCAGGAGCAAACGTTTTTCGTTTCAATTTTTCACACGGAGACCATGCGGAACATTTAGACCGTATGAATAAAGTGAAAGAAGCGGAAAAGAAAACTGGTAAGGTTGTTGGAATTGTCTTAGATACTAAGGGTGCTGAAATCAGAACCACGGTACAAAAAGACGGGAAAATTGAGTATCACACTGGTGATCAATTTAGAATTTCAATGGACGGTAACCTTGAGGGAACCAAAGACAAGATTGCTGTTTCTTACCCAGGTTTGTATGACGACGTTAAGGTTGGCGGACATGTTCTGTTTGATGACGGTCTTTTGGATACCAAGATTGATAAAAAAGATGATGCCAACAAAGAGTTAGTGGTTACTGCTCAAAATAACGGGGTCTTAGGCTCACGTAAGGGTGTTAATGCTCCAGGAGTTTCAATTAACTTACCTGGTATTACTGAAAAAGATACTGATGATATCCTTTTCGGATGTGACCATGGTATTAACTATATCTCTGCTTCATTTGTTAGAAAGCCACAAGATGTCTTAGATATCCGTGCCTTACTTGAAAGCAAGAATATGGAAGACGTTCAAATCTTTCCTAAGATTGAATCACAAGAAGGAATTGACAACTTTAATGAAATTATCAAAGTATCTGATGGTTTGATGGTTGCCAGAGGTGACATGGGGGTTGAAATTCCACCAGAAAATGTCCCAACCGTTCAAAAACATTTAATTAAGATTTGTAATGATTTAGGTAAACCAGTTATCACTGCTACCCAAATGCTTGATTCTATGCAAGAAGAACCAAGACCTACTCGTGCCGAAGTATCTGATGTTGCCAATGCTGTTTATGATGGTACTGATGCAACCATGCTTTCAGGTGAAAGTGCTAATGGTGATTACCCAGTTGAATCAGTTGCAATGATGAGCAAGATTGATATTGAAGCTGACAAACACTTCTTTGAATTTGGTACTCCACGTCCTAAGTTCGGTACTGGTGACGTCACCGAGTCACTTGGTGAAGCAGTTACACGGATTGCTAAGGATATGGGAATTCATACGATTGTAGCTGCAACCGGTTCAGGTTACACTGCAAGAATGATTTCAAAATATCATCCAGACGCTGACATTCTTGCTTTAACGTTTAACGATCGTGTTCGTCGTGGATTGACGGTTAACTATGGTGTTCAACCAATTTTAGTTGATAAGCCATCAAATCCAGATGAAATGTTCGAATTGGCTGCTAAAAAAGCAGTTGAAACTGGACTCGCTAAGGAAGGCGACATGATCTTGATTACTTCAGGTGTACCATTAGGTGATCAAGGAACTACTAACACAATTCGCGTTAAGTTGATTGGTACTAAATTAGCTCAAGGTCAAGGTGTTGGTGGTGAAACTGTTATTGGCAAGACAGTAGTTGCTAAAGATGCTAAGGAAGCTAACGATAAAGCCGTTGATGGTGGTGTTCTAGTTGTTAAGGATACCAACAAGGATTACTTACCAGCAATGAAGAAGTCAAGTGCAATTGTTGTTGAAAACGGTGGTTTGACCTCATACGCTGCTGTCGTTGGTATCTCACTTAACATTCCAGTAATTGTTGGTGCTACTGATGCAGTTGAAAACATCAAAGATGGCCAATTAGTTACTGTTGATGGTCGTCGCGGTGTTGTTTACGCTGGGAACCAATCAAAAGCTAAATAATAATTATTAAGAATGAAGCATCCGATTATTATCGGATGCTTTTTTTATTTGGTATAATATTCATTAAAAGCACTGGGATGGAGAATTAATATGAATGAAGATTTGGGAACCGTAATTACGGGAAAAGTCACTGATGAAAACGATAAAGAGTATTTCATTCAAAATAACGGAATTACATATTCTTTAAACAAAGATGAGTTAAAAAAGCCAATTAAATTAGGTGGAAATTTTAAAGGATTTATCTACGAAAATGAAAAGCATCAAATGAAAATCACGCGAAACGTTCCTGATGTTGGAATTGACAGCTATGCATGGGGAAAAGTGGTTGGAATTAAATTTGGATTGGGGATCTTTGTTGACATCGGTTTACCGGACAAAGATGTTGCCGTTTCTCTTGATGATTTGCCGGATATTAAGTCATTATGGCCAGAAGTTGGTGACCAACTTTTAATTGCTTTAAAAAAGGATAGTAAGAATCGAATCTGGGGTGAATTAGCTGATCCCCAGATATATAAAGCGATTTCCCAACCAGTTAATGATCCAAAATTGAAAAATCGGGATGTTAACGCTTGGGTTATTAACCCTAAACTGATGGGAACGCAAGTAATAACGGATCACTACAATCTAGGTTTCATTGACAAATCAGAGGAGGAAGAACAACCGCGACTAGGAGAGAAAGTAAACGCTAGGATTATTGGAATCCGACCCAATAAAACGCTTTATTTATCACTTAGACCACGATCTTATGAAGTGATTGGTGAGGACGCCAAGATGATTCAGACAATTCTTGAGCATAAGCCTAATAATGAATTACCTTATAACGATAAAAGTGACCCTCAAGCAATTAAGGATTACTTTGGAATCAGCAAATCTCAGTTTAAACGAGCCCTGGGGCATTTATTAAAGGCTCACGTTATTTCCGAAACCCCGGATGGAATTAAATTAACTGAAACGAGATGAAAGTAAGTGAATGATCAAATTGAGGATTATCTCCACTATTTACTAGTAGAAAGAGGATTATCTGACAATACCATTAAAAGTTATCGACAAGATTTAAGGGAATTTGAGTTGGATTTAGAAAAAAATCACATCAGTTCGTTTAAAGATGTCGATCAGTATGCAATTTTAAATTACATGGAAACAATGAAAAATAGTGGTAAGTCTCGTAATACAATCATTCGATTTGTATCAACGCTTCGTAAATTTTTTCAATATTTGATGGAATTCAAGGTGATTAAAAAGAACCCTATGAACAAGATTGATACTCCTAAAAAGGGCAAGCACTTACCTGATGTTTTATCCGTTAATGAAGTTGATCGATTACTTAAAATGCCTGATGTGAACACCAAGTATGGAATAAGAGATCGAACTATTTTAGAAGTGATGTATGCTACCGGATTACGAGTATCTGAATTGATTAATTTAAAGTTATCTGATCTTCATTTAGAAATGAATCTGATTCAGACCATTGGAAAGGGAGATAAGGAACGAATTGTTCCGATTGGGGAAGTTGCTCAGAATTGGCTCTTTAAGTATTTAAATGGTAGTCGATTACAGTTGCTTAAACACCGAGCATCTCCCTACGTTTTTTTGAATGCCCATGGCGGACGAATTAGTCGGCAGAGTGTTTGGGAGAAGATTAAGCGTTATGTCAGTTTAGCCGGGATCAAAAAAAACGTTACTCCACATACATTACGACATTCTTTTGCAACGCACATTTTAGAGAATGGAGCCGATCTTAGAACTGTCCAGGAATTACTTGGACATTCTGATATTTCCACGACGCAAATTTACACCCATATTTCCCACGAGCGTTTAAGTCAGGTGTATGATAAATATCATCCAAGAGCGTAAAATGAGATGGAATAATGACAGCAAGTAATTGAGGTGATGTCGATGTTATTCAGGTACCGAAATGATTATGAAAAGATTGTGATGGGGATGTTGTCACTTTCTAAAAGTAACGATAAAACGAAACATCTTGTGGAAGAAATGAATTGGTATCGAAATGCTGACAATCGTGACATTTTTCTTTGGAAGGATCGATTTGGGAATTGGGCTGGAATTGTAGGAGTTGAAACCAACCCGAAAAACGTGGTTGTTAGGAGGATTACCCTTACGCCGGATGCTAACAATATTTTTAATGAATTTCGCATTCTTGATAGTGTTGAAAATGAATACCCCGACAAAAAAATCATGGGAACGTTTAATACGCAAGATGTTATTAGTAAATGGGAGTTAGGTCATGAGCAGAGACAATCTACAGATTCACGTTAATGACTTTGATGGTCCACTAGAGCTTTTACTACATCTAATCAAACAAGCAAAGATGGATATTTATGATATTGACATTAAGGATATTACTGAGCAATATTTTAAATATTTAAATAAAATGAAACGTTTAAATTTTGATATTGCCGGTGATTTCTTTGTAATGGCGGCTAATTTGATGCGAATTAAATCTAAAATGTTGTTAGCTAAAGAAGCTGATGATGAATTAGATGATGATCCAAGGGATGATTTGGTTGATCAGTTGGTTGAATATAATCGGTTTAAAAAAGCGTCGAAAAAGTTACAAAAAAAAGAAGTAGAACGAAATCATTATCATTCTAGGATTCGTTCTTTTAATAAGTCGGATATTGCAATTGGTGAAAATGAGTTTGAAATTAGCTTGCTGGAACAAGCATGGAATAAAATCATTAAACGACGTCAGTTAACTTCTAAACCGCCAGTTCAACAAGTTTCAGAATGGAATTTTAGCGTTAATGAGCAAAGTGAAGTAATTATGAGACGAATAAATGGAGCTAGCAGTCATGAAATCTATTTTTCCAAGTTGTTTGAGGCTAATTCTCCTTTAGAAGAATTAGTAACCGATTTTTTGGCACTTTTGGAAATGGTTAAACATCATCGTATTATGGTTGCACAAACCAGTAATGACGGGGAAATTTTATTAAGGAAATCTAATTAATGAATTTAATGGCAGAAATTGAAGCTCTCTTGTATGTTTCGGGAGAGTCTGGAATGACAATTGAACGGTTGAAAAGATTAACTTCCGCAAATGATTCCACCATTCGGAGCTGTATTGCTTCGTTGAGTGAGCGTTATTCAAGTGATCAATTTGGCATCTGTATTTTACAAAATGGTGACATTATCCACATGACAACTAAAAAGGATTATTCAAAAGTAATTCAAAAGTTTGTTAAATCTGATGAAGAGTTGTTAACGCAGTCGGCACTTGAGACCCTTACGATTATTGCGTATAAACAGCCAGTAACACGCGTTGAGGTTGATGAGGTGAGGGGCGTAAATAGTTTGATTTCAATTAGGAATCTTTTGGCACAGAATTTAATTACCATCAAGGGTGAGCGTGATGAACCAGGCAAGCCTAAGCTATATGTTACTACCGACCTTTTTTTAAACGCGTTTAACCTTAAAAGCATTAATGATTTACCAGCTTTAGACACAGAAACGGATCCAAAAGATTATGGGAAGATGTTTGATGATAAAATGAAACCATTGGAGGATCAGCGAGATGAGTGAAAGATTACAAAAAGTTATGGCGCATGATGGAGTGGCTTCGAGGCGAAAGTCTGAGGAACTCATTAGTACTGGACACGTGAAGGTTAATGGTAAGATTGTTAATCAGTTAGGGATAAAGGTTGAACCCACTGACAAGATTGAGGTGGATGGAACAGCGCTAAGAAAAGAAGATCTAGTATATTTTGCCATGTATAAGCCACGTGGGGTAATTTCTTCTGTAAGGGATGAAAAGGATCGAAAGACCGTTTTGAACTTTTTTAAAAAGGTTCCTGAACGAATATACCCGGTTGGACGATTAGATTATGATACGAGTGGGATAATTATTTTAACTAATGACGGAACGCTTGATTTCCAGTTAACTCATCCTAAATATGAAGTAAAAAAGACGTACTTAGTTAAGGTGATTGGGAAACTCGATCACAATGAGTTGAATAAAATTCGAAAGGGTGTTTTAATTAATGGCAAGTATAAGAGTGCACCCGCGGAAGTTGAGGTGATTTATAAGGCTGGTAATTCAAAGAATAATTCGGTGCTACGTTTGACGATTCACGAGGGTAAGAATCATGAAGTTAAAGATATGCTGAAAGCAGTTGGTCATCCTGTTGAAAAATTAAAACGGGAAGAGTTTGCTGGGATCGGTTTAGAAAACTTGCAACCTGGTGAATTTCGTAAGCTCCGAAAAAGAGAAATACGAGATTTGTATGCTTTAACTAAATAATTAATAAAACGTCTTCAAGGTCGGGTGAAATTCCCAATCGGTGGTTACAGCCCACTACCCAATGAAAATTGGTTGAGATGGTGAAATCCCATAGCCGACAGTAAAGTCTGGTATAAAGAAGATGAGTTTTTTTATGGCGCAATTTACCCTAATTGACTTTGAAGAACGTTTAATTGGAGGAATTGTGATGATAGCTAAAAATGATCGAATTAAAAGAATTACTATAACTGCCGTGATTGGTGCGATCTCATTTTTATTGATGTTGATTTCATTTCCAATCATCCCATACATGAGTTATTTGAAATTGGATTTTTCGGATATTCCAATTTTGATTTGTTTGTTATTAGTGGGACCGGGTGCAGCCATTGAAGCTGTGATACTTAAACTATTTATTTACTGGATGGTGATGGGTTTTTCACCACTTGAGTTAATTGGGTTGACCACTTCTCTTTTAGCCTCATTAACAATGATTTTGGTGTTTTACTTTTTGAGAAAATATTTATTTAAAAGTCACTGGATTGACTTTTTGATTGTTTTGGTTGAAACGCTGGCGTTAACAATTGTCATGAGTATTACCAATTTGTTCATTAGTACTCCACTGTACGTTAAGCTAACAAACTTAAAGTTAGATTTTTCGCTTGCCAAAACGATTCTTTACGGAGTAGTTCCCTTTAACTTAATCAAGGGGATTGTGATTGGACTGATTTTTGTGATTATTGCAAAACAAATGCAGAAATGGATTAATAAGCGATCTTATCAAAAATGATTAATAATACAAATGAAGCTCTTAGTCTTTTCGTTTTTAGTGCAACCCAAAAACGAAGAGCTCGATTAATTGAAAACTTACTGTTAGGTAAGAAAACGGTAGCCACCTTATACTGGGCAATGAGATATGGTCTTTTAGACCTTCTTGGAGTTGGACGATATTTTAATAAAAACGAATTAGATGTTAAGTCTCTGATTAGTGCGAACTTGCTTGAAGAAGTTGAACATGGTCAGTTTAAATTAACGTCTGAAGGAGAAAAAGAAAGAGCAGAATTAGTTAAAATGATTGATGATTCTAATCTTTCTTTTTCATTACATACTTTTCAAAGGATTGATTTAGTTAGTTTTAAGCAACGATTGCAGTTGTTTGTTCAGATTATCTCAGAGCATGTCCATAACGTTAGACACTATTATCCAGTCAATGTTGATGGAGTGAATAAAGATTTTATTAAAAAATATTATCGACTGATTGATCGCAAGCAAGTTGGCACAGATTTAAAGAAAGAGTTGAAACGATTTTTATCCTCACTTAATCCTAATGACGCTGATTTATTTGCTCAAGGATTAGTTGGATTTAATACTAATGGATTCACAATCCAGCAGATTGCACATAATTTAAACCAATCGTTAGTAAAAAGTTATATTGATGATTTTATCAATTATGCAAAATTGGCGAACTTGGTTGAGCAAAGTGACCAATCTATAATTGTTCCATTACTTAATGGTCTTTTCAAAAGTCCAATTTCTGTTAGTTCTAAAAGGACTTTTGATGAATATAAACGATTGGGTGATATAAAAAAGGTTGAGCAACTGCGAAATTTACGGGAATCAACTGTCTTAGAGCATCTTCTGGAAGTTGCAATTTACGTTGATTATGACAAGTTTCCTTATCAAAATTTTCTTTCCCTTCAAATGGAAAGAAAAGTTAGGCGTATTCTACTTGGAACGGATGTTGATGACTGGGACTATCATCAATTACCAACTGATATTTTAGAGCAGTTTAGTTTTTTTCAATTTAGGTTACTTGAAATCAAACAGACAAAACAGGGAATTAATAATGAACAAGATGAAACTTGCTAAACAAATATTAAAAAACAAGTTTGGCTTTAGTGATTTTAAGGCTGGTCAAGATAAGACCATTTCGGCACTATTAAATGGCGCAAATGTTCTTTCAATCATGCCCACTGGGGCAGGTAAATCACTAATATACCAGTTATATGGGTATTTAGTTAAGCGGCCAGTTGTGATTGTCTCGCCACTTATTTCTCTTATGGAAGATCAGGTTGGTCGGATGAACTTTATGGGAGAAAAGCGGGTGTGTGCTTTAAATTCAATGAACGATTGGTCAAAGCGACACCGGCTACTGAATCATCTTGATCAGTTTCGTTATATTTTTGTTTCGCCAGAACTATTATCTAATTCTGATGTGCTTAACCGAATTAAGCAATTGAAAATTGGCTTATTGGTGATTGATGAAGCACACTGTATCTCTAAGTGGGGGCTTGATTTTCGTCCTGATTACCTGTCATTAAGACAGGTGATTCGTACGTTAGGGTATCCGCAGACGCTAATGCTAACGGCAACTGCTTCAAAGAAAGTTCAAAGAGATATCATTAATTATTTGAAGTTAACTGACGTTCAAGAAATAATTGAAAATGTGGATCGGCCTAACGTTTTCCTTGCGGTTCATAAAAGTTCAAGTGAAAAAGATAAGCAAGCCTATCTTTTTAAGTTAATTGAAACACTCAAGTATCCAGGTATAATTTATTTCTCTAGTCGAGATAAGGCTTCTGAAGTTGCTTTGAAACTTAGAGAACAAACTGATATCAAAGTGGCAGCTTATCATGCCGGTCTTAGTAACGATGATCGGTATCGGATTCAGCATCAGTTTATGGATAATGAGCTTCAGGTCATCTGTGCAACAAGTGCTTTTGGAATGGGGATTGACAAATCAGACATCCGATTTGTAGTCCATTACCATATGCCGACTGATATGGAAAGTTATGTTCAAGAAATTGGCAGAGCTGGAAGAGACGGTAAACAGAGTATCGCAGTGTTACTTTATTCTAATGGTGATGAGCAAATTGCACAGAGCTTAATTGTTAAGTCCATTCCTAATGATCAACAGATTGATAATTTCTTTTCAAATCCCAAAGCTAAAATGAGTGAGCAGAATAAGAGACTCCTTCAGTTCTATTTAAATCATGGGTATGGTAATGATGACGTCAAACAGATTTTTTCTGAGGTTACCCTTAAAAAGGATCAAAGTTTAAAGCAAGTTGTCCGGTACATTAATCATACTGGCTGTCGGCGAAGACTTTTGCTTTCTTTATTTGATGTGGACTTTGATGACCACAATGATGATTGTTGTGACTTTGGAAGTGAAAAGTTTGATTTAATGAGTCTTGGTTTGTTAAAAAACGTTAATAGTGAAAAGTCCAATTTAACTGGTACTTGGTATGAGATTTTGGACAAACTTTTTTAATAATAATTAGGCGCAAAAAATGATATAATCACCATAGAAGTTTTGGAGGGATGTATTTATGAGGGACGACAAACATAAAGATAACAAAAAAAATGATCCATGGGATGATTCATTTTCAGATGATACCGATCCAGATGGAAATCTTTCAAGAACAGAGTATCGTAAGCACCATCGTAGTAATTCATTAGTCGTGATTATGCTGGTTTCTGTTATTGTAATTATTGCCCTTGTTGCACTTGTTTTTGGCCTTTCTAAGGAACGTGCGGTTGGAAATGGGAGTGCGAGTCAAAAGACACAGAGTAGTAAGATGCACCACGCAAAACCCAAAAAGAATAAAGATCAGAAATCAAAGAAACCGAAGGCAAACTCAAGTAGTGTTCAAAGTGAGGATACTACAAATGATAATACTGTTTCATCTACTGCTGGCTCTGAAGAAGCTTCATCTTCATCCGTTCAAAACGAAACGGGAAGTAATCAAAGTAGTACGACTCCAAGTAGTGATTCATCATCTACTGCTAATAACTCGCAGCAACAAAAACCAGCCCAAACAACGGATGGCACTGATAATGCTGGTAGTAATGATTATGTTAAGGTTCAAAAAGGACAAGGAGTTTATCGCGTAGCTACTAATGCTGGTATTACTATGCAACAATTATTAAAACTAAATGGACTTAGTTCATCCAGCCAGATTCATCCAGGACAAAGTTTAAGGGTTAAATAATTACAAATAAATGATAAGGATTGATTACTTTTGGGTAAGAACGGCTTACAAGTTGCAATCGATGGACCTGCCTCAGCGGGTAAAAGCACGGTAGCTAAACTAGTTGCAAAAAAATTTCATTACATATATTGTGATACCGGTGCAATGTATCGATCAATTACGTTAAAAGCAATTAGACTAGGATTGGATTTAAATGATGAGAAGACCCTTCTTGATCTTTTAAAAAAAACCACGATTACTTTTAAACCGGGTGATCCAGTTCAAAAGGTCTTTGTTGATGGTAAAGAAGTTACAAATGATATTCGCAGTCCTCAGGTAACTAGCAATGTTTCAGCAGTTTCAGCACTTGGATCAATTCGTTCCGAATTAGTTAAAAGACAACAAGATTTGGCAAAAGATGGTGGCATCGTCATGGATGGTAGAGACATTGGCACGACGGTTCTACCCAAAGCAGATGTAAAGGTCTTTTTAATTGCCAGTGTTACGGAACGAGCTGAGCGGAGATATAAAGAGGATCAAGCAAAGGAAATCCCGGTTAGTCTTAATAAACTTAAAAAAGATATTGAGGAACGGGATTATAAGGATTCTCATCGAAAGATATCCCCATTAAAAAAGGCATCTGATGCTTTTGAAATTGATACCACTTCAATGTCGATTGATGACGTGGTTGCGGCAATTTCGCAATTAATCGAAAATAAAATTCAACAACTTTCAAATAATAAAGCCGATTAACTGGTATTTTATTTCCAACTAAGATAAAATAGCAGTTAGAGTTGTTGCAAGGAGGAAATGTTTGATGAGTGAAAACGATACTAATGCAAACAAAGATTTATTAGCCGCTCTCGATAATATTAAGCAGGTGAACGTTGGCGATGTTGTTAATGGTGAAATTTTGGCCATTGATGATGACCAGCAATTAGTCGTGGGAATCGAAGGCGCTGGTGTTGAAGGGGTTATTCCAAGGAAAGAAATTTCCGCACAAAGGGAAGATAACCCAACTTCAAACTACAAGGTTGGAGACAAAGTTAAGGTTGTTGTTGTATCTCGAATTGGTGATGATAAGGAAGGTGGAAGTTACCTTCTTTCAATCAGAAGACTTGAGGCTCTCAAGGTTTGGGATGACATCAAGGAAAAAGCTGATAAGGGTGACACCATCAAAGTTACTGTTACTCGTGCGGTAAAAGGTGGTTTAGTGGTAAATGCTGACGGAGTTCGAGGATTTATTCCAGCTTCCATGATTACTGATCACTTTGTTGATGACTTAAATCAATTTAAAGGTCAAGAACTCGAAGTTAAGATTATCGAAGTTGTCCCTGAAGAAAATCGTTTGATTTTATCACATAGAGCCATTGCGGAGGCTGAACGTAGCGAAGCTCGTGACAGAATTATGAGTACATTAAAGCCCGGAGATGTTGTTGAAGGGAAAGTTGCTCGCTTGACTAACTTTGGTGCCTTTGTCGATCTTGGTGGAATTGATGGACTTGTTCACGTTTCAGAAATTTCTTATGAACATGTTAACAAACCAAGTGATGTTTTGAAGGTTGGCGAAGAAGTTAAAGTTAAAGTTCTTTCAGTTGACCCTGATCGTAATCGTATTTCATTATCAATTAAACAAACTCAACCAGGTCCTTGGAGTGACATTGAAGAAAAAGCTCCTAAGGGAAGTGTCCTTGATGGAAAAGTTAAGCGCTTAGTTGATTTTGGTGCTTTTGTTGAAGTTTTCCCTGGTGTTGAAGGATTAGTTCACATTTCACAAATTTCACACAAGCATATTGACAAGCCGAGTGATGTTTTGAAGTCTGGTGAAGACGTTAAAGTTAAAGTCCTTGACGTTCAACCTGAAGAACATCGATTAGCATTGTCAATGAAAGCTCTCGAAAAAGACCCTAGAGATGATCAAAAAACTCCAAAGAAAAATGTGAGTGATAATTCAACTAATAATGCTCCTGAAGAAGAGAATGGTTTTACGTTAGGTGACATTGTTGGAAATGAATTAAATGATGATGACAATGAGTAATTAGAAAATTATCCTTCATGTTTATGAAGGATTTTTTTTATTCTCAAAAATAAGAGGTGATATAAAATGGCAAAACCTACTGTAGCGATTGTTGGAAGACCAAACGTTGGTAAATCAACAATTTTTAATCGAATTGCGGGTGAACGAATTTCAATCGTTGAAGATACCCCTGGCGTGACCCGAGATCGTATTTATGCTCATGGGAGTTGGCTTGGTCACAATTTTAATTTGATCGACACTGGTGGAATTGAAGTTGCTGATGAACCATTTATTAAGCAAATCACTGATCAAGCAGAAATTGCGATTGATGAAGCTGATGTGATTATATTTATGGTAAATGGTAAGCAGGGAATGACTGACGCTGATGAACGAGTGGCCCAATTATTGTATCGATCTGACACACCAGTTGTATTGGCGGTTAATAAAATTGACAATCCCGAAAGTCGGGCAGATATTTATGATTTCTATGCTTTGGGGTTTGGTGACCCATATCCTATTTCTGGCTCTCACGGACTTGGTTTGGGTGATTTATTAGATGCTGTTGTTAAGAATTTCCCAGAAAATACTAACGAAGCTGACGATGATAGTATTAAATTTAGTGTGATTGGCCGACCAAATGTTGGTAAGTCATCACTTGTCAATGCTATTTTAGGAGAGAATCGTGTAATCGTATCAAATGTAGCTGGTACCACTCGCGATGCGATTGACACTAAGTTTGAAAATGATGGTCAAGAATACACCATTGTTGATACCGCAGGAATTCGGAAACGTGGCAAGGTTTATGAAAAGACCGAGAAATACAGCGTCATGCGGGCTATGAGAGCAATTGATGGAAGTGATGTCACATTAATGGTTCTTAATGCAGAAGAGGGCATTAGAGAGCAAGACAAGCGGGTTGCTGGATATGCGCACGAGGCTGGAAAAGGTGTCATCATTGTCGTTAATAAATGGGACGCTTTAAAAAAAGATAATCACTCGCAACAACAATTTGAAGCTGATATTCGTGAGCAATTTCAGTATTTGGCTTACGCACCCATTATTTTTGTTTCCGCAACGACCAAGCAACATGTTAGTCAGTTACCATCTTTGATTAAACGAGTTAATGAAAACCATCAACGTCGAATCCAGTCATCAACCTTAAATGATGTTATCATGGATTCAATCGCCATTACTCCAACGCCTACCAGAAATGGGAAGCGACTTCGGATTTACTATGCTACCCAGGTTGCTGTTGGACCGCCAACGATTGTCTTGTTTGTAAATGATCCAGAACTGCTTCATTTTTCGTACAAACGTTATTTGGAAAATCAAATTAGAAAAAATTTTGACTTTGCTGGGACACCGATTCACTTGATAGCAAGGCGTCGAAAGTAATGACTAATGGTAACAACTTTCTAATCATAATTATATTAAAATTTTTTTAGTAAATGTTAATTATACTTCCATTATTTGTTGCAATGACACCATTCTTATGCTAAATTAAGACTAGAAATGATGTAGTCGTACATCATTTCCCCTGGCTTAATCTTTAACTTATTGGGTGTTTTTTACATAAAAAACATCTATTCAGGAGGTGAATACACATGGCCAACAAAGCAGAATTAGTTAATGATGTCGCAAAGGCAACTGGTTTAACTAAGAAAGATGCCACCGCAGCTTTGGATGCAGTTTTTGACTCAATCCAAGACAAGTTGACTCACGGTGAAAAGGTACAATTGATCGGTTTTGGTAATTTCGAAGTACGTAATCGTGCCGCTCGTAAGGGACGTAACCCCCAAACTGGTGCAGAAATTCAAATCCCTGCAAGTAAAGTACCTGCCTTTAAACCTGGTAAGGCTTTAAAGGAAGCTGTTAAATAGTTTTATTTAATAGTTTAACCAGTGCGCTTATGCGTGCTGGTTTTTTTATTAGTAGGAGGACATGTGTAATGACTTATTCAGAGCAAGCCTTAGACGCCCTAAAAAAGGGTGATATGAGTCAATTTAACGATGACATCAAAAAAGCCAAGGTAAATGACAGTGATGATATGCTTTATTCGTTAGCAGAAGAACTTTATTCATTAGGCTTTTTAAACGAATCGATTGATATATATAAAGATCTTTTAAAAAAATATCCTGAGGAAGACGAGTTAAGAACAAGTATTGCAGATATTTTGATTTCTGAAGGCAAGATTGATAAAGCGCTTAATTATTTAAGTGAGATTAAACCTGATTCCCCAAATTATGTTAATGCTTTGATGGTTGAAGCTGATCTTTATCAAACTCAGGAAATGTATAACGTTAGTGAACAAAAGTTACTTGAAGCTGAAAAAATTGATCCGGACGAAAATGTAATTAAATTTGCCCTGGCTGAATTATATTTCTCTACCGGACAATTTGATAAAGCCATTCCTATATACTTGGGAATAATTAAACAAGGTGTTTTGAATATTTCTTCAGTCAACTTGGTTGAAAGGTTAGGGGTGGCATATGCTAATGCAGGTCATTTTGAGCAGGCTATTGGATACCTTGAACAGATTAAGCCCATTGATATGACGCCAGACGTCAAATTTGAAACGGGCTTTACTTACTTACAGTTAAAGGACTACGCTAAGGCGATTGAGATGTTCGAGCAGTTGCGAGAAGAGGATCCTCAGTATGCCTCACTGTATCCTTACTTAGGGGAAGCATACATTCAAATGAATGAACCTGAAAATGCTTTAAAGGTTTATCAGGAAGGTATGAGCGTTGATCAGTATAATGTCAATATGTACATTAAAGCTGCAGACGTTGCTGCTAAACTTTCAAAAGAAGATCTAGCCCTGAAGTATCTTAATAAGGGACATCAGGTTGATCCGGATAACATGGAATTAATTATTAAGTTATCTAATTTGTACGTTAAGCAGGGCGAATATCAAAAAAATGTTGATTTTTTAAGCCCATACGTAAAAGAAGAAGAAACCGATCCACAAATTTACTGGAATTTGGCGGTGTCTTATGCTCATCTTGAAAAGTATGATGATGCTCAAAAGTACTATGAGCGAGCTCTTCCGTACTTTGATGATAATCCTGATTTCTTACATGAGGCGATTTTATTGTTCAGAGAGAATGGTCAAATTAAGGAAACCATTAAACTGCTAAAACATTATGTGAAACTTGTTCCAACTGATGATGAAATGGCATACATGCTTGAAGATTTAGAAGATTACGAGTAACAAAAATAAGGATCAGAGTTGGGTTTGATACTCTGATCCTTATTTTTGTGCTAATTTTTGATAATAGATTAGTGACGCTGGATCCATTCTTAAATCTTGTGCGAGAGTTTTGTCACTATCATTTGGATGTTGATTGAGATAGTTAATGACGAATGCTTGGTATAGTGATTTGGGATTGAGATTTATTGCTAGGTATTCACTATCTGGCTTTAAGTATTTGTGAAGACCTGCAGATGTAATATGGCAGTCTGGAGCGATTCTTTGCTTTAAAAAGAGGTCCTTTGAATGATGACGAATTTGAAGCGGGGTAACAAATTTTTTAAAATTAGATAAAAAGGATTTTTCTTCAGGTGAAAAGTCAATGTGGTTTAATTCACGATAAAAGCCAGGTAAGAGAAACTCTGAAGATTGATATCCCTTACTGATAAGTAACAGTGTCATTCTAGTGTAGTAGTGAACCTCAGGATCTTCGAGGAGAGTTGGTAAAGAATAGATCCACTTGGTAATGTATGAATTATGTTCGTTTTTTTCCTTACTTTTAATGTTAATTGTAGGAAGATGGGTATTAAGGTGGTTGTTAAATAAGAATTTAAAGTAGACGTTGATCTGAGATAAAACTTTGTTATAGGTATTGTTTCCGTTATTTCGCTTAGAAATGATCATATCTAGATATTGCTCGATGTCCCGATCAAAGATTTGACTAACTCGATGATCCGTTTGGTATCCCACGTTGAAATTAGATAAATAATTAAAAAGATCCGATAAGGTTTTGGAATACTCTCGAATGGTTACATTTGAGAGTTCTTTTTTTCTTAGATAACGTTCAAAATGATCTTGATATGGATAATTGTTATTCATGATTCATCTCCTGTAATAAGTTACTTTAACTTAATCATAACACAAGAACCAGACACAAGCCTAACTTTTAGATGATAATTTTGGTAGAATGAAATTAGTGAAGGTGTGTGAATCATGAAAATAGATAACTTACCAAGTGAATTTGATGATGCTAGAAGGGTTCTTCAGACAATTGAAGAAGCGGGTTTTCAAGCTTATTTTGTTGGCGGATCAGTCCGTGATACTATTTTGCATGCACCAATTCATGACGTTGATATCGCAAGTAGTGCATATCCTGAAGAAATTAAAACCATTTTTAAGAAGACAATTGATACTGGGATTGAACACGGAACCGTCACGGTGGTGCACGATGGTCGATCTTATGAAATCACGACATTTCGGACTGAATCAGGATACCAAGATTATCGACGTCCCGATCAAGTTACTTTTGTTCGATCACTTGAAGATGATTTAAAGCGTCGTGATTTTACTATCAATGCGCTTGCCATGAAAGAAAATGGTGAAATCATTGACTTGTTTGGTGGGTTAACTGATTTAAGGAATCATTTAATTAAGGCCGTTGGGGATCCAGAGCAACGTTTTAATGAGGATGCTTTACGAATGATGCGTGCTGTTCGCTTTGCTAGTAAACTGGATTTTGCAATTGAAAAGAACACTTTTAACGCGATTAGTAAACATAGTTACCTATTAAAAAAGATTGCTGTGGAACGAATTAACGTGGAATTTGTAAAGATGATGCTAGGGATGGCTCCTGGAAGGGGCCTTAAACAGATGATTCAAACAAATTTAATTCAGTATGTTCCCGTTTTGGGTGATTATGTTTCTGAAATAGCTAGGTTAGGGTCACATCCCATTTCAGAATACATTAATAACGAAGTTCAGGTTTGGTCCTTAATTGCATGTCAGTGCGAATTAAATAGTGAACAGATTGGACATCTGATGAAGAGTTGGAAGGGATCAAATAGGTTAACTGAGAACGTTAAACTAACGGTTAAAGCAACTTACAAGATTGTGAGTGATGCTTTAGATCCAGTAACGTCATATAAAGTTGGTCTCATCAATCTTGATAACGCATGTCAAGTAGCCATGACCTTAGGTAAAGTAGTCAATATTAGCCAAGTAGAAAATGAATATGATCGACTTCCGATTAAAAGTAAAAGTGAACTAAAAATTAACGGTAAAATGTTGATTGATAGAGGTTTTAAGCCAGGTCCATTATTAGGGAATGTTCTTAATCAACTGGAACGTTTAGTTGTAAGTGGTCAAATTAAAAATGATTCAGATTCACTACTTTCTGCATCAAAGCAAATAAATAATGAGTAAAAAATAATTGGAGCAGATATTGTGCAAACATTAAAAGCAGAAAACTTAACGAAGACGTATGGTGAAAAGACTTTATTTAAAAATCTTGACTTTATTATTAATGAACATGATCGAATTGGATTAATTGGAACGAATGGAAGTGGGAAATCTTCCCTCCTAAACACTATTTCCGGAATTGATCATGATGTCAATGGGACAATTACCACTTCCAAGTCATACACAATTGGATACCTGAAGCAAGTTCCAGATTTAGATGGCAACCTAACCGTTATTGACGCTGTTTTTGCTGGTGATCAAAAGATTTTTAAAATTATCAGATCCTATGAACACGCACTTAAAAACTACTCTAAACATCCTGAAAATTCAGATTTTGAAAAAAAGTTTGAGAGTGCAGAAGCAAAAATGAATGAAGAGGATGCCTGGACGGCGGAAGTGGACGTTAAAAACATCCTTAATCAACTGAAAATTACCGATTTAGATCAAAAAGTGGGAAGCATGTCAGGTGGCCAGCAGAAACGAGTTGGATTAGCTCAGGTTTTAATTCAGTCACCTGATTTACTTTTATTAGATGAACCTACCAATCACTTGGATTTTGATTCGATTGACTGGTTGGAACGGTTTTTGGGTAAATACAAGGGAGCTTTAGTATTTGTTACCCATGATCGTTATTTTTTGAATCAAATTGCTAACCAAATATGGGAATTATCATTTGGTAAACTTTACAAGTATCCCGGTAATTATCAAGATTATGTTCAGAGGAAGGCTGAACTTGATGAAGAGCAAGAAGCTGCCTCTCATAAGCAGCAACGACTTTACAAACAAGAGTTAAAGTGGATGAAAAAAGGCGCTAAAGCTCGTTCCACTAAGCAACAAGCCCGAATTAATCGATTTAACGATTTAAAAGCTGATGTTGATCAGGGAAATCCAACTGATGAAGATGTTGATATTACAATGGGGCAAAAACGGCTTGGTAAAAAAGTGATTGACATTAAACACGCTAATTTAACAATTGCTCACAAGCCAATTCTAAGAGATTTCAGCATGTTAATTCAGAACGGTGAACGAATCGGAATTAGTGGTGAAAATGGCGCTGGAAAGTCAAGCTTTTTAAATGCAATTGCTGGAAAGCTTCCACTTCAGTCCGGCACCATTGATATTGGTGAAACCGTCAAAATGGCATATTATACACAAAAAATGGAGAAAATCCCGGAAGATAAACGTGTTATTAGTTATTTAACTGATATCGGTGAAAATGTGGTTGATAAGGATGGAAATAAGGTCAGCGTTACCAATCTATTAGAACAGTTCCTTTTTCCCAAATTTATGCACGGAACTTTGATCCGTAAGCTTTCAGGCGGAGAAAAAAGGCGCCTTTACTTATTGAAGTTATTGATGGAGCAACCAAACGTGCTGCTTCTTGATGAGCCAACTAACAATCTCGATATTGGGACCTTAACGGTTCTAGAGGACTACATCAAGCATTTTAATGGGACAACGATTACAGTATCTCATGATCGTTACTTTCTTGATAAAGTAGCTGATCGATTATTGATTTTTGATGGGAATGCTAAGATTGAGCGTTATACTGGTCAATTTACTGATTATCTACAAAAAATGAAAATGCAAAAGAAACATGTTCATCATGATAGTAAGAACCAAACTAATAGTCGATTAGATGAATCTAAAGATAGTACTTCCAAGAAAAAAAGCACGAAATCGAAAACCAAGTTAACGTATGCTGAAAGAATTGAGTGGGATAAGATCGATGGTAAGATTAATTCTTTAGATCGCCAGACTAAAGATGTAAAAAAACAGATGCAAGAAAATAGTTCGGATTACGATAAGTTAGCAGAGTTACAACGAAATCTTGATGAATTAAACCAGAAATCGGATCAATTGATGAACCGATGGGAATATTTGAGCCAGTACGTTGATGAGTAGTTGTTTTTATTAAAAAAGGGAGAGATTAAAATGCTAGAGGATGCATATTTAAATCTAGAACGTTACGTTTTAGAGAATGGTCATAAAAAGTCAGATCGAACTGGTACCGGAACGATTAGTACGTTTGGGTATCAAATGCGTTTTAACTTACAGGATGGCTTTCCGCTTTTAACCACTAAGGCAGTTCCTTTTCGGTTGATTAAGTCAGAATTACTCTGGTTTTTGCGGGGTGATACTAACATTCGTTATTTACTTAAACATAATAATCATATTTGGGACGAATGGGCGTTTGAAAAATGGATTAATTCTTACGAATATCATGGACCCGATATGACTAATTTTGGTTTGCGCTCACAAAGTGATCCCGAATTTAATGAAGAATACCAAAAGCAGAAGAAAATATTTTGTGAGCGGGTTTTAAATGACGATGAGTTTGCTAAAAAATATGGCGATCTAGGCCTGGTTTATGGGAGTCAATGGCGTAACTGGAAAACGAGCAATGGTAAGGCGATTGACCAGATTAAAAATGTTATTAATACCATTAAAACTAATCCTGATTCCAGAAGAATGATTGTGAGTGCTTGGAATCCAGAAGATATTCCTAGTATGGCTCTTCCACCTTGTCATGTAATGTTTCAGTTTTACGTAAACGATGGCAAGTTAAGTTGTCAACTGTATCAGCGTAGTGGTGATATTTTTTTAGGAGTTCCATTTAATATTGCAAGTTATGCTTTACTTACTAGTTTAATTGCCAAAGAGGTCGGATTAGTTCCTGGAGACTTTGTCCATACGTTGGGTGATGCTCATATTTACAGTAATCACATTGATCAAGTAAAAGAGCAGTTAACGAGAAAGCCACATCCAGCTCCTCATCTATGGCTAAACCCCGATAAGGAAAGTATTTTTGATTATGATATGGATGATATTAAAGTGGTTGATTATCACCACGACAAGCCAATTAAAGCGTCAGTGGCAGTATAGGAGATTATTATGTTAGCTTATATTTGGGCAGAGTCAAATGGACATGTCATTGGAAAAGATGGTAAATTACCTTGGCACCTGCCGGATGACATGCAATTTTTTAAACGTAATACGATCGATCATCAAATTCTAGCTGGTAGAACCACGTATGATAGTTTTAAAAGACCATTACCAAGACGCAAAAATTTGGTTTTGACTCACCGCCCGCAGAGTGATTTTCCTAGTGGAGTTGTGACCTTTAAAACAATTGATGAATTTTTGAATTATGCAAAAAGATACCCTAATGAAATGATTTTTGTGGTTGGTGGAACGTCCGTATTTAAAGATTTGTTGCCGTTTGTTGATTATCTATATCGTACTAGTATCAATCATGATTTTGATGGGGATGTTAAAATGATTGATATTGATTATTCTCAATTTGAATTAGAAAAGAAGATTTCCGGAAAAGTTGATGAACATAATGTTTATCCGCATACTTTTGAGATATTTAAGCGTAAGAAATAAGAGGTAAGAAATTGAGAAAAAGTTTTTATGAATTTTTAATGACTAGAAGACATCCAGGGAGTTCCGATCCGATTGCGGAGTTTGCTAATAATGCGTTCTTTGATCAATTGTTTCCAAAGCAAGAGGATAATTTTGAAAAACTTTCTAAGTACTTGGAGGAAAATGCTGGTTATTTACCATCCATGACAATTTTTGATGATGCATGGAAAGAATATCTTGCCTACCTCGATTAACGATAAAGGAGCAGTAAATGGGAAGTAATATACAATGGTTTCCTGGACACATGGCGAAAGCTATTCGTCAGTTTGAGGAAAATGTCCATGTTGTTGATATTATTTTTGAATTGGTTGATGCAAGGATTCCGTATTCATCGATTAATCCAGAGATTAAGCGAGTAGCAGGTAGTAAGCCACGTTTATTTATTTTAACTAAATCTGATTTAGCTGATCCAAAGATGACTAAAGAATGGTTAGATTACTTTAATAGTACGGGATTATCGGCTGTCTCAATCGATTCAAAGTCACGTGGAGTAAGAAGTAAGATTGAGACTGCTGCTCGGAAAGTTTTAAGGGATAAGTTAGAACAATCGCAAGCAAAAGGACTAAAAAAAGATATTATTAAGGCTGTCTGCGTTGGGGTTCCAAACGTTGGCAAGTCAACTTTGTTGAACCAGTTAGTTAGCAAGAGATCAGCAGCGGTTGGCAATCGTCCGGGAGTAACTAAGGGTCAACAATGGTTAACCTCCAGTAAAACGATGGAATTATTAGATACTCCCGGAATATTGTGGCCAAAGTTTCAAAATCAGGAGATTGCTGATAAATTAGCGTTAACTGGAGCAATTAAGGAGAGTATTTATCATCCTGATGATATTGCTTTATTTGCGCTTCATTTTTTTCGTAATCACCATAGCAACGAGATTTTGAAACGTTATCATTTGAGTCCGTCCGATTTAAACTTAAGTGACGTTGATTTATTACTTAAAATTACTGAAAAAGTTGGAATGAAAGACGATTACGATCGGGCCAGTGTCAGGATTATTAATGACGTTCAAAAAGGGAAACTAGGACGTTTTACGTTAGATTCCCTTGAACTGGTGGAAAGAAATGAGCACGGTAATGACGATTAGAGAAATTTCTGAGCGGTTTGCTAACGTTGATGATGTTAGTGATCCGCTTTTTGTCCGCTTTGGGGATGATCCACGAATTGGAGTTCAAAGAATTATTAAGAGAACGTTGAAGCGAATTAATACCCAGGCCGAGAAAAAACGTGACTTTTTAACCAGATTTAAATATGAAAAAGAAATATGGCAACGCGGGGTGAAGTATATTGCTGGCGTTGATGAAGTGGGTAGAGGGCCGCTTGCTGGTCCAGTAGTCGCTGGTGCGGCAATTTTACCAGTTGACTTTGATCTGATTGACGTCAATGATTCCAAAAAATTAAGTGATGAAAAAAGACGAGACCTAGTTCCAAAAATCAAGAAAGAGGCGATTGCTTACAACTGTTTTGCGGTTTCTAGTCAGATGATTGATCAAGTTAATATTTATGAAGCAACCAGAATTGCCATGAAAAACGTAATTGGTAAGTTAGATCTACAACCAGGTCATATTATTGTGGACGCCATGACAATTGATGATGATATCCCGCAGACAAGGTTGATTAAAGGAGACT
Source organism: Fructilactobacillus sp. X2R1C3 (assembly GCF_059901425.1). Classification (NCBI taxonomy): domain Bacteria; kingdom Bacillati; phylum Bacillota; class Bacilli; order Lactobacillales; family Lactobacillaceae; genus Fructilactobacillus; species Fructilactobacillus sp. X2R1C3. The sequence goes on from NZ_JBWXUW010000002.1 coordinate 184,761, forward strand.
CAAAATCAGTTAGTGTCTCTGCTGCTAGTATTCTTGCTAAGGTTTTTCGAGACGACTTAATGAATGAATACGCTCGTAAGTATCCTGGATATGGATTTGAACGAAATGCAGGTTATGGGACAAAAGAACATTTACGGGCTTTAAATAAACTTGGGCCGACTCCAATTCATCGCAAGACTTTTTCACCAGTATTAAAAACAATCAATCATTAATTTACGTATTTATCCATAGACAAACCAGGAGGTAGAAAATGGATAAACGGAAATTATTGCTTAGAATCAAGTTATGTCGTGGGATTGGGATTAAAGGAGAAGCAATTCTTGCACGGTGGGTTAAGGGTACTTCAGTTGAAAACATGTCTTTATCTGAGGTTGAAGGTGAATTAATCAATCTATTAAAACGTCATCATTTGCAGACAACGAAGTTTAAGGATTCATTTTTAAGTAGTGAGTTAGAGCGATCTTTTCGTTTGAACCAAAAGTGTCACTGGATAACCATTCTTGATCATGAGTATCCTGAACAACTTGCTGATATTTATTGCGCGCCAATTGTGCTCTTTTATGTGGGTGACGTGTCGTTACTTACAACACGTTCGATTTCTGTGGTAGGAGCACGACAGTGTACAAGTTATTCAATCGCAGCAATTAAGGATATTATCACACGTCCGGTACTTAAAAAGTTTACGATTGTGTCTGGTTTGGCTAAGGGAGTTGATTGTTTAAGTCATCAGTGCGCTTTAGCACATGATGGCCGTACAATTGCGGTGATTGGGACAGGTCTGGACCGTTTTTATCCCGCTGAATGTACGCAGCTTCAGGATAATTTGATGAGAACCAACCTAGTTGTCAGTGAGTATCCATTAGGAAGCAGGCCTTTGAAATATCATTTTGTGGAACGAAATCGCATCATTGCCGGTCTTTGCGAAAAATTAATTGTTGTTGAGGCAAAGCAAAGGTCAGGAAGCTTAATTACTGCTAGTTTGGCGTTATCCGAAAATCGGGATGTCCTTGCCATACCAGGCAATATTACTTCTCCACTTTCTAAGGGCTGTAATCAACTAATTGCTTCTGGAGCACGTCCATGTTTGAGTGATAATGATGTTTTAGAGGATTCTTTAGTTTGACAGGTCTTTAAAACTGCAATATGATATGGAAGAAATTTAAACGGAAATTATCATGTATTAATGAAGAAAAAAATAACGAGGATAATTTTAATGGCCACAACTTCTGTAGCAAAGACAAAGAAAACAACTAAAACAAAAAAACGTAAAGCAAGTTCAAGAAAGAAAAAGTTAGTGATTGTAGAATCGCCAGCTAAGGCAAAGACGATTCAAAAGTATCTAGGAAGTACTTATAAGGTCGTAGCAAGTAAAGGACACGTTCGTGATCTCCCTAAGAGTAGGATGGGTGTGGATATTGAAGACGATTTTAAACCTGACTACATTTCAATTAGGGGGAAAGGCGACGTAATTAAAATGCTAAAGTCGGAGGCTAAGAAGTCGAAGATGATTTATTTAGCATCTGACCCTGATCGTGAGGGTGAGGCAATTGCCTGGCATGTTTCCCACGTGTTGAATCTTGACGTTAATGATCAAAATCGCGTGGTCTTTAACGAAATTACCAAGGATACCGTTAAGGATGCTTTTAAACATCCAAGAACGATTGATATGAATCTCGTGGATGCTCAACAAGCACGTCGGGTTTTGGATCGATTAGTAGGATATTCAATTTCTCCACTGCTTTGGAAAAAAGTAAAAAAGGGCTTAAGTGCCGGACGGGTGCAGTCAGTAGCATTGTGGTTAGTGATTGATCGAGAACGTCAGATTAGAAAATTTGAGCCCGAAGAATACTGGACAATCGATTCTGAATTTAAGTCTGGCCGTTCAAAGTTTCAAGCCAGCTTTTACGGTCTCAATGGCAAGAAGACGAAGCTTGCGAATAATGATGATGTACAAAAAGTTTTAAAACAAATTGATCCAAAAGCTGATTTTGATATTACAAAAGTCACTAAAAAAGAACGGCGGAGACAACCGAATGCACCATTCACAACTAGTACTCTTCAACAAGACGCTAACCGGAAATTAAATTTTAAGACTGGACGAACAATGATGGCTGCTCAGCAACTTTATGAAGGAATTAATATTGGCAAAGAAGGTAGCCAAGGTCTCATTACCTATATGAGAACTGATTCAACGAGAATCTCATCAATTGCTAAGCATGAAGCAGCTACCTTTCTTCATGAAAAGTACGGAGCAGAATACTCTGCTAATAAACCGATTAAGGGGAAAATGCCAGAAGGCGCTCAGGATGCGCACGAAGCCGTCCGACCTACGTCCGTTTATCGGACTCCTGCAAGCATTAAACAATATCTTACTAAGGATCAATATAAACTTTACAATTTAATTTGGTCACGATTTGTAGCTAGTCAAATGACTCCAGCAATTATGGATACTGAAACAGTAACCATTGAACAAAATGGTGTAACGTATCGTGCTAACGGATCAAAAATGAAATTTGAGGGTTTTTTGAAAGTCTATTCGAACGGGAAAGAGAAGGATAATATCTTGCCTGATTTAAATAGTGGTGACACCGTTAAATTATCTAAAAATAATCCAGACCAACACTTTACACAACCACCAGCTCGATACACTGAAGCCAATCTGATTAAAACTTTAGAAGAGAATGGAGTGGGACGTCCATCTACCTATTCTCCAACATTGGGTACGATTCAAAAACGTTATTACGTTAAACTAGTTGGAAAACGGTTTGAACCAACCGAACTGGGCGAGATCGTAAATAAGATTATTGAAGAGTACTTTCCTGACATTGTTAACGTTGATTTTACTGCTGATGTCGAAGGAAAATTGGATGAGATCGAAGAGGCTAAAGAAAAATGGGTTGAAGTTGTAGATCACTTCTATCAACCATTTTCAAAAGAAGTGGATCATGCGGAACAGCTTATGGAAGATGTTCAAATTAAGGATGAATTAGCCGGGTTTAACTGTGAGATATGTGGTGCGCCAATGGTTGTAAAGATGGGTAAGTATGGCAAGTTTTACGCTTGTTCACGCTTTCCTGATTGCCGCAATACCCAGGCAATTGTCAAAGAAATTGGGGTAACTTGTCCGAAGTGTAAGAAAGGCCAAGTTATTGAACGTAAAACAAAAAAGAATCGTTTGTTTTACGGATGCTCACGTTATCCTGAATGTGACTTTGTTTCATGGGATAAGCCAATTGGACGAGATTGTCCAAAGTGTGGTCATTTCTTGGTTGAAAAAAAGGTTCGTGGTGGCATGCAAGTGATTTGTCCAAACGGCGATTATAAAGAAGACATTCAGAAATAATTAAAATAGCTGTTCCTCGGAACGGTTTTATTTATAAGGTAAAATGTAAAAAGTTACATTAACTTAGGAAAAACAAATGCAAAACAAAAAACTAATCGAATTATTCGTAAAATATATTGTAAACGAACGTCAATATTCAAAAGACACGGCTAAAGCCTACGCAGACGATCTTAAGGAATTTAATGTATTTCTACAGACGTCAGGAAATGCCAAAAGTTTTAAAAATATCGACAATTTTGACGTTGAAGTTTTTTTAGGTAACTTGCATGATAGAGGAGATGAGAACAGCACAATTGCTCGTAAAATTTCTTCATTAAGATCTTTTTTTAATTTTTTGTTAAACAATGAGCTCGTTTCAGACAATCCGTTTGAATATGTTCACATTAAAAAGCATAATAAGCATTTACCAAGATTTTTTTATCAAAAAGAACTGGACGTTCTTTTTAAAACGGCCGCAAGTAATCAGGATAAACAGATTGCTACTCGTGACAGTGCCATTCTTGAAGTTCTATACGGGACGGGAATGAGAGTCAGTGAGTGCTCCAATCTTGATATTAACGACATTGATTTTGATAATCGAATCATGCTTGTTTTAGGTAAGGGAAACAAGGAACGTTATCTGCCATTTGGAAGGTATGCTAAAAGTGCTATTTTAAGATATATGGAGAAATGTCGAACGCCAATTATGCGTAAATATCATAAAGACCATTCTTACTTATTTATCAATCAACATGGTGATCAACTTTCAAGTCGTGGTATTGAATACATTTTAGATGGAATTATGAAAAGAAGTGGTCTTAATAGTTCAATTCATCCTCATATGCTTCGTCATACATTTGCCACCCAAATGTTGAATAATGGGGCCGATCTTAGAACTGTTCAGGAACTACTTGGCCATTCTGATTTATCTACCACCCAAATTTATACTCATGTTACTAAAGAAGGACTCCTTAAGAACTACCAGAAGTTTTTTAAGCGTCCTGATGAAGATAATCCAAACTAACTTTTGAAGGGAATTTAATTAAGACAGTAAAATTTGAAGCTACTACAATTTGTGCCATTAGACATAATGGTCACGTTGCTCTCGCTGGCGACGGTCAAGTTACTATGGGAGAAAAAGTTATCATGAAGGGAACCGCACATAAAATCCGTCGAATCTTTGATGGAAAGGTTGGAGTCGGTTTTGCTGGAAGTGTTTCTGATGCGTTTAACCTAGAAGAAAAATTTGAGAAAAAGTTGAAAGAATATAGCGGCAACCTAAAAAGAGCGTCAGTGAAACTGGCTCAAGAGTGGCGCGGTGATCAACAGTTACAAAAACTTGAGGCCATGCTAATTGTTGCCGATCATGATAATTTGCTTTTAGTATCTGGGTCAGGAGAAGTAATTGAACCAGACGATGATATTTTAGCAATTGGATCTGGTGGTAATTTTGCATTAGCAGCTGCCACTGCAATGAAGCATAAAGCGCCAGAGATGTCAGCTGAAGAAATTGCTAAAGCTGCCATTAACATTGCCGCTGACATTGATATTTTTACTAATCACAACGTAATTTCTGAAGAACTATAAAACGAGGTATTAATTAATGACAAAAGAAGAACAAATGACACCAAAGGAAATTGTTTCCCAATTAGATAATTATATTGTTGGACAAGACAATGCTAAAAAGTCCGTGGCGATTGCTTTGCGTAATCGTTACCGTCGTCTTCAGTTAAATCCACAGATGCAAGAAGACATTACTCCTAAAAACTTATTAATGATTGGTCCCACTGGAGTGGGAAAGACGGAAATTGCACGTCGTTTAGCTAAGATTGTGGATGCTCCATTCGTTAAAGTAGAAGCAACCAAGTTTACAGAAGTTGGATACGTTGGTGGAGATGTTAATTCAATGGTTCGTGACCTAGTTGAGAGCTCAGTTCAAATGGAGAAGAAAATTGAGTTTAAAAATGTTAGACGTGAAGCTGAGAAGAAAGCAAATAAGGACTTGGCTGAAATCATTGCACGTGAAGAAAACCATGTCGATGATCCTAAAACAATCGCTGATAACGATAAAAAATTAGAAGATACGGTCAAAGAGTTTAATAAGGCGTTTAAGAAGGGTAAGCCAATTGATCTATCTTGGTTAACTCAAAAAGATCCCTTCATGGATGATGACGAAAAGAATAAAATTAAAAATGATGCTGATCAAATTTTAAATCAAATTGAAAACGGCGAATTAGAAGATCACGAAGTTAAAATTTCCATTGATGACCCAGCAACTGCACTAAACGCTGACAGCAGCAAAATGGAACAAATGGGAATTAACTTACAGGGATTAGAGAGTATGTTACCAAAGAAGCAAGTTGAAAGAGTTCTTCCGGTAAAAGAAGCTCGTGAAGCATTAATTAATCAAGAATCAGAAACATTAATTGATGATGCCAAGGTGAATGGCTCAGCAATTAAACGAGCTGAAAACACCGGGATTATCTTTATAGATGAAATTGATAAATTAACTGGTGGAAACAAACAGACTCGTGGCGAAGTGTCAAGAGAAGGGGTTCAACGGGACATTTTACCAATCGTCGAAGGGGTAAATGTAAATACTAAGTATGGGGTTATAAATACCAATCATATCTTGTTCATTGGATCCGGTGCTTTTGCTGATAGTAAACCTTCAGATTTAATTCCCGAACTGCAGGGTCGATTCCCAATTCGAGTAGAATTGAATGATCTAAGTAAAAATGACTTTGTTAAAATATTAACTGAACCGAGTGATGCATTAATTAAACAGTACGTAGCATTAATTGGGACGGATAATATTAAGGTAACTTTTACTAAAGAAGCAATCGAAAAAATTGCTGACATTGCATATTCGGTTAACCATGATACTGATAATATTGGTGCCAGACGACTTCACACAATTCTAGAAAAATTACTTGAAGATATTCTATATGAAGGACCAGACATGCATATGGGTGACATTACTATTAACCAACAATACGTTGAAGACAAAGTTGGTAATCTTGCAGCTGATGAAAATATAGCACGATATATTTTATAGTTTCTGCATTTTGTGAAATAATGTATAAAGAAAGGGAGGGATTAAATTGCCAGTTACACTAAAAAATGATTACTTAACGGTTCGAATTAATCAAAAGGGTGCTGAGATTGTTTCGGTTAAAGATCAAAGCGGTACCGAATATATTTGGAGTGCTAATAAAAAGTACTGGAAGCGTCATGCACCGATCTTGTTCCCAATCGTTGGTCGACTTCAAGACGATGATTATATTTACGATGGAAACAGTTATCATATGTATCAGCATGGTTTTGCTAGAGATAGTGAGTTTGAGATCGAATCTCATAACCAAACCGAAGTCAATTTTATGTTGCATTCGAGTGCGGCTACTAGAAAGATTTATCCCTTTGACTTTAATTTATCCATTCATTATGAGCTAGATGAACACACCATTGCGGTTGAAATGGTGGTAGAAAATATCAATCCAGATCCGATGTATTTCTCATTAGGGGCTCATCCAGGATTCAATGTTCCATTGTTTCCTAAGAAAGAAACCTTTGATGATTATTCGGTCTCGGTTGCTCCAAAGCATGACTATAAAATTGTTAGAATCGATCAGAATGGGTACAGTAATATTAAACATCCAATTGAAAAAACTCTGAACAATCCACTACAATTAAATCGTGATCTATTTATTCATGATGCCAAGGTGCTTGATGTATCTGATAATGAGCAAACTACCGTTATGCTCCAATCAGATGTAACCGAGCATGGGGTCGCTTTGACTGCTTACGACTGTAAGTACATTGGTATCTGGTCAACTTATCCTAAAAATGCTCCTTTCGTGTGCTTAGAACCGTGGTGGGGAATTGCTGATGAGGAAGGCAGTACTGGATTTTTAAAAGATAAGGCTGATATAAGTAAACTTGATCCAGACGAAAGCTTAAATGCTAATTTTGATATTACTTTCTTCTAAATAAATAAGCTTAAATTAAATAAGGGACACTCAATGAGTGTCCCTTATTTATGCTGCTTTTTTGAAGGAATTGATTTCTTTACGTATTTTAAATACCAGTAATAAAGGCCAAATGGAACGAGATTTTCATCTCCATGAATGATCTTGATGATGTTGTTTCGGTGGCGGTAAAAAGTAAATATTGTTAAACAAATTGCCAGAATTGTCAGTGCTGGATCATTTTCAAAGAATGATGCGATAACAATAATAGTAAAGCCCAGCATACTAGCAAGGCTTACCATACTAGTAACAAAGATACAGATAATCCAAGTTCCGGCTGCAATGCAGAAAAAAACGAAATTATATGCCCAAAGCATACCGGCACTTGTTGCAACTGCCTTACCACCACGAAAATGATCAAAAATTGAATAAGTGTGGCCTAAGATTGCTGCCAGTCCAAAAATGAGCGGATACCAAGAATGGATTCCAAACTGCATTGGTAACCAAGTAGCAATAGCACCTTTAGCAATATCAAGAATCATCACAATGGTTCCAGCAAACCATCCTAGTACGCGATAAGTGTTGGTAGCGCCAATATTTTTGGAGCCGTGTCGTCTAATGTCGATATGAAAAAATACTTTGCCAATCCAAATCCCGTTAGGAATTGATCCCAACAAGTAGGCAAAGATTAGGAGAATAATAAATTTAACCATATCTTCCTCCGTTTTATTAATGTAATATATAAGTTCTAAAAGTTTATTTTATCATTAAAAAGATGATTTTAAAATTTAGTTTGGAAAAACGAGCTGACTTTAAAACGTCTTTGCAATCAAGTTTAAATAGGTTATTATTAAAAACGATGACTAAAAGAAGGAGTCTTTCCTAATGACACAGGCAAAAAAGCAAGAGTATGATGACTCTTCAATTCAAGTTTTACATGGTTTAGAAGCAGTTAGAAAACGACCTGGTATGTACATAGGTTCTACTGATTCAAAAGGATTGCACCATTTAGTTTACGAAATTGTTGACAATGCGGTCGATGAAGCATTAGCTGGCTATGGTGACGAAATCAATGTTACCATTCACGAAGATGATAGTATCACAGTCGTTGATCATGGACGTGGTATGCCAACTGGAATGCACTCTTCTGGAAAACCAACTCCTGAAGTAATTTTAACGGTTCTTCATGCTGGTGGGAAATTTGGCCAAGGTGGATATAAAACTTCCGGTGGATTGCACGGAGTTGGATCAAGTGTTGTTAATGCACTTTCAACTCATTTAACGGTCCAAATTGTCCGTAATGGTACTCTTTATCAAGAAGATTTTAAGAATGGTGGGCATCCTGTTGGAACCTTGAAAAAAATTGGAAAAACCAATAAACATACCGGAACGACTGTCACATTTAAACCTGATCCGGACATTTTTACTACTACAACTTATAATTATGATATCTTGGCAGAACGGCTTCGTGAGTCTGCCTTTTTGTTGAAGGGCGTTAAAATAACGCTTAAAGATGAAAGACCCGGAAAGATTCGTGAAGATGAGTTTCAGTTCAAAGATGGGATCAAAGAATTTGTTGATTATTTAAACGAGGGTAAAAGTACCCTTGGAAAAGTTATGTATTTCGATGGTAAAAAAGATGGCATCGAAGTTGAAGTTGCAGCCCAATACAATGATGGATATACCGAAAACATGCTTTCGTTTGTTAATAATGTGAGAACTAAGGACGGTGGGAGTCATGAAGCCGGCTTTAGAAGTGCATGGACTAAGTCCTTTAATGAATACGCTAGAAAGGTTGATTTACTAAAAGAGAAGGACAAAAACCTCGAAGGAAACGATGTTCGTGAGGGTTTAACTGCCGTTGTCGCGTTAAAGATACCTGAAGAGCTGCTTCAATTTGAGGGACAAACCAAAGAAAAATTAGGAACTCCCATTGCAAGATCAGTTGTTGATAGTGTTGTTTCAGAACAACTACTTTACTATCTCATGGAAAATAGTGATTTTGCTAAGACTTTGATTAAGAAAGCCACAAATGCGCGTACAGCTCGTGAAGCCGCTAAAAAGGCTCGAGAAGAAAGTAGACACGGTAAAAAGAAAAAGAAACACGAACGTTTACTTTCCGGGAAACTAACCCCAGCTCAGTCTAAGAATACCAGTGAAAATGAATTATTTTTGGTTGAAGGGGATTCAGCCGGTGGCTCCGCTAAGCAAGGACGTGATCGGAAGCATCAAGCCATTTTGCCATTACGTGGTAAAGTGTTAAATACGGAACGAGCTAAACTTCCTGACATCATGAAAAATGAGGAAATCAGTACGATTATTTATACAGTAGGAGCTGGAGTTGGAACTGACTTTAAGATTGATGAATCAAATTATGACAAAATCATTATCATGACTGATGCTGATGATGATGGTGCCCACATTCAGATCCTACTTTTGACTTTCTTCTATAAATACATGCGGCCAATGATTGAGGCTGGTAAGGTTTATATTGCGCTACCACCCCTTTATAAACTCCAGCATGGTAAAGGAAAAAGGTCCAAAGTAGAATATGCTTGGACTAATGAAGAGCGTGACCAGGATATCAAAGATTTTAAGTCGGGATACTCATTACAGCGTTTTAAAGGTCTGGGCGAGATGAACGCAGATCAATTGTGGGAAACCACGATGGATCCTGCTAAACGAACGTTAATCCGGGTTCGAATTGACGATGCGGCTGATGCAGAGCGACAGGTGTCAACCTTAATGGGCAATAAGGTGGAACCACGGAGAAGATGGATTGAAAATAACGTTCAATTCAATCTTGAAGAAGATGGAAGCATTTTAGATAATACTGAAAAAAATTAGCTTGGAGGTGAAAAAATGGCACATAGATCTAAAATTAAAGATTTAACTCTTTCAGAAGTAATGGATGAACGTTTTAGTCGTTACTCTAAATCCATTATTCAAGAAAGAGCACTACCAGATGTTCGTGATGGTCTGAAACCAGTTCAACGAAGAATTTTGTACGCAATGAACAAGGACGGTAACACTTCTTCTAGAGGATTCAGAAAAGCGGCTAAATCGGTTGGTAACGTCATGGGTAATTTTCATCCCCATGGTGATAGTTCAATTTATGAAGCTATGGTCCGTATGAGTCAAGATTGGAAACTACGTGAACCATTAATTGAAATGCATGGAAATAACGGTTCGATGGATGGAGATCCTCCCGCAGCCATGCGATACACTGAGGCTCGGTTAAGTAAAATATCTGATGAAATGTTACGGGATATTGATAAAGATACCGTTGATTGGGTTTTAAATTTTGATGATACAGAGTATGAACCCGTCGTATTACCTTCTCGCTTTCCTAATCTGTTAGTAAATGGAGCTACTGGTATTTCTGCAGGTTATGCAACTGAAATACCACCACATAATCTCGGCGAAGTGATCGATGCGTTAATTTATTTGCAAAAGCATCCCAATGCCACGTTGGACAATCTAATGAAGTACATTAAAGGACCTGATTTTCCAACTGGTGGTATCATTCAGGGCCTTGATGGAATCAAACAGGCTTATGAAACTGGTAAGGGACGCATTATGATCCGCTCTAAAACCTCAATCGAATCATTACGTGGAAATAAACAAATGATCAAGATAACCGAAATTCCCTATGAAGTTAATAAGGCTCAGTTAGTCAAACAAATTGATGAAGTTAGGATCAACAAAAAAATTGACGGAATTGCCGAAGTAAGAGACGAATCGGATCGTGAAGGATTGACGATTGCAATTGAATTGAAACGAGATGTCGATAGCACCAGTATTTTAAATTATTTATTTAAAAATACCGATCTTCAAATTTCGTATAACTTCAACGTGGTTGCTATCAGCAATATGGCGCCAAAACGGCTTTCCTTAAAGGAAATCTTAGTTGCTTACTTGGATTATCAACGAGGTGTTATATCCAAAAGAACCCGGTTTAATCTAGATAAAGCAAATGCCCGTCAACACATTGTGCTGGGTCTGATTAAAGCACTATCAATTTTGGACCAAGTGATTAAAACCATTCGTGCTAGTAAAGATAAACAAGATGCAAGAAATAATTTAATTTCGGAATATGACTTTTCGGAAAAACAATCAGACGCAATTGTTGCTTTACAACTTTACCGATTGACTAATACAGATGTTACTGAGTTAAAAAAGGAAAATGCTGACCTGGCGGCCAAAATTGCGGAATACGAAACTATTTTAGCAAGTCCCGATGAGCTTGATTCTGTTTTAAGAAGCGAACTTAGAGACATCGCAAAGCGATACCGTAATGAACGTCGTACTAAAATTGAAGACAAAATTCAGAATCTGGAAGTTAGTGAAGAGGTTACGCTTCCAGATGAAAATGTAATGGTAATGGTAAGTAACGATGGTTATCTAAAACGTAGTAGTCTTCGTTCTTTTAACGCATCTGAGATCACCGACAATGGATTAAAAGACGACGACCATGCTGTTTACCTAAATGAGTTAAACACTCGTGATTCGCTGTTTATGTTCACTGATAAGGGGAATATGATTTATCGTCGTGTCTACGAAGTTGAAGACGTTAAATGGAAAGACACTGGAGAACATATTTCTAGAATGAATGGCCTTGATGCTAATGAGAAAATCATTGCTGTTTATGATTTCCCGGATCTAAGTAAACAAGATGGAGAATTTGTAATTACAACTAGTGCCGGTCATATTAAACGTACTGAATTTAGTAAATTACTTCCTAGTCGTACCTATAAAAGTCGCGCTGCAATGTATGAAAAGTTGAAGGGACCGCTATCAAAAGTAGTCAATGTCTCATACAATCGGGTTGAAGATCCTGGTAGTGTCTTATTGATGACAGAAAAAGGAATGGCCCTTAGATACGACTTGCAGGAAGTTTCGTTGAATGGTCCAAGGACCACAGGAGTGAAGGCAATTAGTTTAGCTGATGATCACGTCGTTAACATGCAATTTGTAAATGATGAATCTGAAATTGGAGTTGTTTTCCAAAATGGGAACTTTAAAAAGATGAAAGTAAGCGACATTCCAGTGACTAGCCGCGCACGAAAGGGAATTAAAGTTTTAAAAGAATTTAAAACCAAAAGTAACCGGTTAGCTGATTTTATCAAAATTGATTCCAATGATGAAACACTTAAAATTTATACTGATCACGCAACTTCACACGAAGTAGTCTTGGGTGACCATGGAACGTCAGGTCGTTTATCAAACGGGTCGTCCGTAATGAATACGAAAATGATTGGAACCCCAATTTTAATTGCCCATGACACTTTAAAACAATCTCAAGTTGATAATTTGCTATAGTAAATATAGTGATTTCGTGATAATATACACAATATAATAATAAATGTTAGTGCGAGGTATTAGTTTTGAGAGAATCTAAGAGGGAATCATTATTTTCATCCAAGGCTTTGGTATATTTCTTACAATTATCTGAATCGCTAAACTATACAAAAGCTGCGGGTATTTTAGGAATTACACAGCCTGCACTATCCCAACAAATTAAAAAATTAGAAAATAAGCTCCACGCTAACTTATTTTATTCTGTTGGTAAACAAATTCATTTAACCGATGCGGGTTATACTTTAAAAAATGCTACCGAGGAAGTATATGGAATCCTTGATAATGCTACTGATGAAATTGAATCATATTCAAGCTCAATCCGTGGAACAATTAAAGTTGGAATCCTTTCTGCAATTGAAGACGAAATATTTGAAAATTTCGCCTTATATTTCTATGAGAAGAATCCAGAATTGCGAATTGAAATGTACATGTTGACTCAACAAACGTTAATCTCTGATCTTGAAAGTGGAAGAATCGATTTAGCCATTATGTACCTGCCAAATGAGAAATTGCATAATTGGAAAGGAATGGTCATCAAACCGATTACTCACGATACTTTGTGCTATGTTCACCATGACAAAAGTAAAATTGGAAGTAAAATTAATCTCAAAAAAGTTGACGGACCGATGGTAGGTTTCCCCAATGGTTATTACTTTAATCAATTTTTAAAGAACATTTACAGTGCTAAGCGCTATGAAATGCCTAAAATGGAAGCATGTTTTACAAGACCAGTGCAAATTATAGAGTTTGCTTTATCATCTGGGTTAAATACCATTCTACCGAAGACCTTTATGATGACACGTGACCGAACTAAAATGGCTCAAAAGAACACTTATTATACTGATATTATCCCTGATTTTTCTCTTCAAGCTGTTGCCGTCTATCGTGATACTAAAGACGGTATTCCACGGTTGAATAAATTATTTGACGAATTTAGTGGTTTTGTAGGAGAATATGAGCAGGCTAAAGATGTATACTTAAGTAGTATTAATATAGAAGTTAGAGATCGTCAGAGACTCTTGGAAATATGGAAAAAGAGGAGAGAGAATCATGAGTAAAGAACTAGTTTTTGGACATAAGGTACCAGATACGGATGCAATTGTGGCTGCAATGGCACTCGCATATTTGAAGAAACAAGATGGGTATGATGTAGAAGCAGTTGCTTTAGGTAATCCAAATGCCGAAACTAAGTATGTGCTTGATTACTTTGATACTAAGGCACCACGTGTGATTGAACGTGCAAAACCAGAAGTTGATAAAGTCATGTTAGTCGACCACAACGAACCTCAACAAAGTGTAAGTGATATCGATCAATTAACTGTAACTGATGTTGTTGACCATCACCGAATTAACGGCTTTAACACTGCCGCACCTTTGTATTATCGTGCTGCACCTTATGGATGCTGTAGCACAATTATTACTAAGATGTTTTCAGAAGAGGGCATTAAAATTCCCAAGAAATTAGCTGGTTTAATGTTGTCTGCCATTATCTCTGACACCTTATTGTTAAAATCACCAACTACTACTGATTTCGATCGTGATGCACTCAAAGCTTTAGCTGATATTGCTGGAATTGATGATTACGAAGATTATGGCGTTAAAATGCTTAAGGCTGGGACCAACGTTGACGCCAAAACTGATCAACAGCTTATTGACGGAGATGCTAAGTCATTTACATTAGGTGGTAAGAATGTCAGGATCGACCAAATTAATGTTGTTGATTTAGATGATATTACTAAGCGTGCCGATGATATTAAAAAAGCTATGGAAACTGAAGCCAAGGATAAGGGTTATGATCTATTCTTAGTTCTTGTAACTAACATCCTTGACAGTAATTCAGAATTAATTGTTGTCGGTGAACCTAAGAACATTGTTGAAAAAGCTTTTGATAACAAGTTCAACGATGATGATATTATGAACTTGCCTGGAGTCGTTTCTCGAAAGAAGCAAGTTGTTCCTCCATTAACTGATGCATTAGAAAAAGAATAGTATTAAAAAAATCCACTCAATGGTGGTTTTTTTAGTTTAAAACAAATTGTTTGCTATTTAATTGGATAAGATATAAATTAAATATAGAAACAAATAGGAGGTTTATATTATGGCTGATAATAACAAAGATGATTTAAGAAACCGCTTAACACCTGAGCAATACAACGTAACTCAAAATGCTGGAACTGAACCTGCATTTACTGGAAAATATGATGATTTTTATAAAAAGGGAATCTATGTTGATGTTGTAAATGGTAAGCCATTATTTAGTTCTGCTGATAAGTATGACGCTGGTTGTGGCTGGCCATCATTTACTAAACCAATTAGTGAAGACGAATTAAAGAGTGACACTGATACTTCTTTTGGTATGATTAGACAAGAAGTTCGTGGTGCAGACTCTAAGTCTCATCTAGGACACGTCTTTCCAGATGGACCGCAAGATAAGGGTGGTTTACGCTACTGTATTAATTCTGCCGCTCTTAAGTTCATCCCTTATGATAAGATGGACGAAGAAGGGTATGGCAAATACAAAAAGTTTGTTGAATAATACAAATAACTGAATAGAGGTCTTTATTAATGAGTGATAAAAAAGAAACAGCAATTTTTGCTGGTGGTTGTTTCTGGTGCATGGTTCAACCATTTGATCAGATGCCAGGGATTATTTCCGTTGTATCTGGATACACAGGTGGTCATGTCCCAAATCCGACTTATGAGCAAGTGGCTTCAGGTACTACTGGTCACACCGAAGCAGTTAAAATTACTTTTGATCCAAGCATCATTTCATATAAAAAGTTAGTTGAAATCTATTGGCACCAAACCGACCCAACTGATGCAATGGGGCAATTCCAGGACCGTGGTGATTCTTATCGTCCCGTAATTTACGTGAATAGTCCCGAACAACGTAAAATTGCTGAAGAATCTAAGAAAGAATTAGAAAATAGTGGCGAATTTGATGAACCAATTGTAACGAAAATTGAAGACGCTCAACCGTTTTATCCAGCTGAAGACTATCATCAAGACTTCTACAAGAAGAATCCACTTCGATACGCCATCGAAGAAAGTGGCGGACGGAAAAAATTCATTGATGATCATTGGAAGAAGTAAATAAATTAACAAAAAGAATGCCAATTTGACATTCTTTTTTAATGACTGGTTATATGTAGTAAAATAAAAGTGGTATGAGATTAGTAATAAAGTGATTCTAATCTCATACTAATACTGAGTATATTCTGGGAGGTATTATAATGACTGAAGAAAAGATAAGACCAAATAAATCGCAAGACGTTTGGAAAGATACCGGTGAAAACGTTGAATTTGCCACTTTAGAGCTAACTAGAAAAGATCAAAAGGCGGCTCAAGAAGGAATCCAAGATTTTGCTGATCGTTCACAATCTATTATTAGATCAATGAGAATTAGAGAACCTAAAGCAAACCTTCGAGTTGCCATTGGCTTTAGTAGCAAAGCTTGGGACTACTTGTTTCCGAAGGCTAATAAACCTAAAGAATTAGAAGATTTTACTGGCGTTAAAGGTCCAAACTATTCGATGCCATCATCTGAGGGAGACATCTTTCTTCATATTCGTGCTAATACTGAAGCCGTTGTATACGAAGTTACTACTCAATTCATGCTCTTTTTAAGAGATTTTACTAAAGTAGTGAACGAAACTCATGGTTTTAGATATTTAGAGGGAAGGGCTATCATCGGTTTCATTGATGGGACTGAAGTTCCACAAGTTGAAGATGTTGCTCCATACGCTCTTATTGGTGATGAAGATCCCGAATTTATTAATGGTTCATATGCTTTTGCACAAAAGTGGCACCATAACATGGACTATTGGAATCACCTAGATACTACTACTCAAGATAAAGCCATTGGGAGAGAAAAATTTTCTGACTTAGAATTACCGGATGAAGAAAAATTTAAAAATGCCCATAATGTAACTTCAAACACATCCGTTGACGGAGTTGAACAAAAAATTGTCAGGATGAATGTTCCTTATTCTGATCCTGCTAATAATGATACAGGAACTTACTTTATTGCGTATTCACGATACTGGCACGTTATTAAAGGCATGCTTCAACAGATGGTTGATGAAGATGATTTCTTATTAACGTTCTCAACCTTATTAACTGGTCAAACGTTTTTCATCCCTTCAAGACCAATGCTCGAAAAAATTGCCGATGGGGATCTGAATTAATTATATATCTGCGATAATAATTTACTAATTTTAGTTGACAAATATATTAATTGAGCATATTGTACTTCTTAAAGAAAATGCAGAGAAAAGATGAGTACTGAATTAGCCATGATACAGAAAGCAAGCTACGCTGAGATGCTTGCATATTGGCGTTCAGGAAGATGGTCTTGGAGCATATATAGACAAGTTATTTACAAGTCATATTTGGATGGCGTCCACTAAATCGCTATACACTGCTTAATTTATTCTAGATATAATTAGTAATGTTAATGAGGATTGGCAGAAAACTGACAATCAAAGCCCGGTGGTACCGCGTTTATTCGTCCAAGCTCTTGAAACTTTTGTTTCAAGAGCTTTTTTGTATTTTCTTTTAATATAATAAAACAACGGAGGCATAATATGTCTGATAATATTTTTGATTTAGCAATCATTGGAACAGGATCTGTTGGTTCGGCGGCAGGATACTACGCTAATCAACACAATAGTAATATTTTAGAGTTGGATATCGCTAAACCACCACATACACTTGGATCACATCACGGGCAGACTAGAATTATCCGGCATGCTTATGGCGAGGGAGAGAAGTATATCCCGCTTCTACTAGAAGCTCAAAGATTATGGGATAAACTCCAGAAACAGAGCGGTAAACGGCTTTTCCATAAAACTGGCGTTCTGACCGTCGGGCCAAAAGATTCAGCATTTTTGAATAATATCAAAGCGTCTGCCAATGACTACGATATTGATATTGTTCCTTATACTTCAACTGAGATTCACGATCAATGGCATAACTGGAATTTTGACGATCAATATGAGGGTGTTTTAGAGCCAGGTGCAGGGTATTTAGAATCAGAGGAAATTATTAAAACATATATCGAAGGTGCTAAAAATAATGGTGTTACCCAAAACTTTGATAGTTTTGTTAGAAAGATTGATCAGCAAGACAACGGAATTGTTGATATTAAAACCCAAGATCATACTTTTTATGCCAAAAATGTCATTTTATCAGCAGGAACGTGGGTAAAACAACTATTACCCAATTTACCAATCACACCAACAAGAAAAGTATTTGCGTGGTTTAATGTTAATGACGCTAGCTTAAATGAAGCCAACAGGTTTCCTGCTTTTACGGTAGAACTTAAAAATGATGCTCAATACTACGGTTTTCCTGGAAGTGACGGTACAATCAAAATTGGACGTCACCAAGGTGGGCAAAAGATAAGTACGCGTAAAGAAAGGGGTAAATTTGGTGATTACCCTGAAGATTTACATGAAATCGATCCATTACTAAAGCATCATTTGACAGGGACCGGGGGTATCGACCATGGTGGGACATGTTCGTATGATCTTTCTCCTGACGGCGATTTTATTATTGATCGGATTCCATCCATGAATAAGATTCAAATTGTAACTGGATTAAGTGGACACGGATTCAAATTTGCCAGTGTGCTTGGTAAACTATTAAGTGATCAAGCTTTTGGAAAATCAAATTCTTATAATTTAGAACCATTTAAACTAGATCGATTTAAACAAGATTAATTTTGAATCCAATTAAAATTTGATCGACGAAATAACAACAACTATTATTGTTGTTATTTTTTTACAAATCATTATACAATTAATTAACGAACATTAATAATAATTCTTAATATAAAGATGAATTATTTTTATGTTAAAATATATAGAATTAAATGCTTACTAGTAAAGGAATATAAACATACGCTGATTTGACACTTACTGATTTTATAGTAGTATTTAAAGTGTGTCAGTTTAGTATTCACGAACTTTATAACTAACATGTGTGTAAATAGTTAATATTTACTAACTAATAAGGCTCAAATAATCTATAATAAAAGAAAGAATGTATAAAAGTGTTTAATATTAGAACTTATCGCGATTCATTAATTAATTTCCACAAAAATATTTATTATGACAAAAACAAACAAGGGTGGATTATAACTAATAATCATCTTTCGGAGGACATACTGAAAAATTCATACTTTTCAGCAAACAGTTTACAAACTAAACTAAAAAACAGTAACTTATCCTTAAATGAAATAAAAATTGCAAAAAATTTTTATGATACTTGGTTAATATATTGCGATAATGAAAAACACAATAGTTCACGTTATATAATTAAAAGTTATCTCGATGATTCTTTAAAGAAATTAGATAATAATGTTATTAAGCAAATAATATATAAACACATAAATTCATTATATAAATCAGAAACAATTAATTTAGTGTCAATGGCAAATAATATTTGTAGAGAGATAATGGCTAAGATTTTTGGCATTTCAGAAGCAGATTATAATGATTTAATTAATATATCGAGACCTATAACCAATTTTTTATATGATTCTAAAATAACAAAATCTAACTTTATAAAAGCAGATGACAGTTTAAAAAGATATAATTTACAATTACAAAATATCATTTCAAACAAAGATTTTTCTAAAAATAGTATTTTACATAAAATGTGGGAAGACAACGATGTTTCAATTGGTTTAATGATTAATGTATTAATTGATGGACAAGATCCATTTGAATCTGCCATGAAAAGTGTAATGTATTTATGGTCACAAGGAATGACCACAAAGTTTAGTTCAGATTTAAAAAACATATTTTCCGTAATAGCACCATTTACTTATGTATCAAGAATTGCAATTGATGATTATAAAATAGGTGATTTTACTATTCATAAAGGTGATAGAGTTTTGTGTGTAATTTCGGAACAAAGTAATACACAAAGCGCACATCACGGTAGTTTAGCCTTTGGAAAAGGAATCCACCGTTGTTTAGGTGAGCCCTTAGTTATGAAGTCAATAAGATTAATGTATGAAGTATTAAATGGATTTAATTATAAATTTATCCTTAATAATTATAAAACTAATAATGAATTTGGTTACTTTACGTTTACAGATATCAATGTAAAAGTGATTCAAAAAGAAATTAAGAGGTAATTATAAACATGCTATATGTATTTGATGTTGACGGAACGTTGAGCTTTAATGGTGTTGAAATAGATTCAGAAATTGTAAATGCAATTAAGCAACTAGCAAAACATAATGAAATTATCTTTGCCTCAGCTCGACCAATTCGAGACTTAATTCCAATCGTACCAACGTTTAAAAACTTTACATTAATAGGTGCAAACGGGGCGCTTGTATCAAAAAATTGTCATACTTATTCAATAAAACCCATTAGTAATTGTGATATACAATTTACTAAAAATATTATTAAAAAATACGATTTAAATTACATAATTGATAGCAATTGGGATTATAGTGCCAAAGTAAACGCTTCAAATCCAATATTTATCCAATTAGACCCAAATCATTTAGCTGAAAATGTAGCTATCTCATCAATCAAAAAAGCCGTTAAAATCATCTTATTGGACATAAATGACTATTTAATTGATAAAATAGCGGCATTTATTGAACAAAACACGTCATTATCAGTTGTTAAACATACTGGAGAAAACAATATTGATTTGACTGCTCAAAACATCAATAAATACAGTGCGTTAAGGACTATCACTGATAGCAATTACATTGCATTTGGGAATGATAATAACGATCAAGAATTACTCTCGAACGCTTTCAAAAGTAATTGGGTGGACGATGGTAGCAACAAACTCAGCAAGATGAATTTAAAACCTGATAGAATAATTTCTAATTCAAATGATGAGGTCGCAAAATTAATTCAAAGTTACATAAATGTTGAGGATCAAAAATAGGTATGGTGTGCTTCTTTTAAATATGAAGTCTACTTCGTATAATATATATTATGTAAACTAGATAAAAGAATAAACAATCAAGTGCTCCCTATATAAATATGTATTAAAAAGAACACCAAAAATGGTGTTCTTTGATTTCCAATTATATTTTATTTATTAATATCTTTGATCCATCCTAGTGCAAGAGCTCCGCTACCTAAATGAGTACCAATTGCTGGACCGAATGATCCGCGGGTAACTTTCATATTGGGATATTTCTCTTGAATGGATTTCTGCCAAACATCGGCTTCCTTTGGATTATTAGCATCAATTACAGCAACTTCAATTGGATAATCAGCTTTTGATACTGCTTCAGAAAATAAATCTTCAACACGTTTAAGTGCTTTTTTCTTAGAACGAACTTTATCAAATGCTACAATCTCATCGGTTTGATTATCAAAAGTCAAAATAGGCTTTATATTTAATAGTCCTCCCACGAATGCAGTTGCATTTGATAGCCGTCCTCCCTTTACTAAATTATCTAAATCATCGACAACAATCAATTCATCAATGGTTGATCGCAAAAGATCAAGTTTTTTGATAATTTCTTCCGAGGGAACATTGCTTTGGGCCAATTTAGCTGCATATTTTACTAAAGCTGCCATTGGATCAACAGTAATGCCGGAATTAAAGGGACAAATTTTAATGTTATCCATCATTTTTGCCACGTTACAAACTGCCTGATACATGCCAGAAATTGTTGAAGCCAAGTGGATACTAATTACTGCATCGTAACCATCTTCTGCTAACTTGTTATACTCCTCAATGAGTGCCCCAATTGGAGGTTGTGAAGTCGTTGGTAACGTGGGTGATTCTTGAAGCTTTTGGTAGAATTCTTTATTGGTAATGTCAATTCCTTCGCGGTAACTTTTACCGTTGAAGATTACGGAGATTGGAATAATATGAACATTATATTTTTTGATATCTTCTTTAGATAAATACGATGTACTATCAGTAACAATCGCTGTCTTCATTTCTTTCACCTAACCTATTTACGGATTTTCTTCATACTTGTTTCTAATCGATTGAGCAGAATCTTTAAAAGATTCTTTTCTTCATCGGTCCACTGATTAAAAATTTGTGTGGAAAGATCTTCATAGTCATTGCTAATTTGCCGACAAGCATTCCCACCTTTATCAGTAATACTGTATATTAACTGGCGTTTATCTTGTCCCACGGCTTTCTTTTGAATCATTTCTTTTTCAACTAGTCGTTTCAATTGTCGTGATAAAGTTGATGTATCTAAGTTCAGTGACTTAGAAAGCGACTCTTGGGTTGTATAGCCGTCATTAATGGCAATCAATAATTGCCATTCTGAAATAGTAAGATTTGATTTTTTGGTAAGAGCTTGGAGCTGTTGTTGATGCATCTTTCCAACAACTCTAAGAGCAGTTAAACTATTTTTCATTGATATTCCTCCGTAAAATATTATACCATTAATTGCCTAATACAAGATTACGGATTTAATATTTATGTGCTACCACTCAAGAATATAAGTTATACTGGAAAATGAAGCAAAAAGGAGTGTTATATATGTCATTTGACGGATCATTTACACATGCAATGAGTCATGAATTAAATAGCAAATTATTAAACGGACGTGTTTCAAAAATAAACGAACCCTACCCTAATGAAATTATTTTAACCATTCGCTCTAATCATAATAATTATCAGTTATTATTATCAGCAAATCCCTCATACGCTCGAGTTCAAATTACAAACGTCCCTTTTACAAATCCGAAAGTTCCAACTAATTTTGCCATGACACTAAGAAAACACCTGAGTGGAAGCTTTATTAGCAAGATTCATCAAGTAAACAATGATCGGATTATTCACATTCATTTTAATACAAGGAATGAATTGGGTGATATTGAGGAATTAGTCCTTGTCATTGAGGTAATGGCACGTCACAGTAACATCATTTTAGTTCAAGCTAAAGATTCATCAATAATTGATTCAGTTAGAAGAATTTCGTCTGCTCAAAATCGATACCGAACCATTCTTCCAGGATCTAAATATATTCAACCCCCAAAACAAAATCTTGTTGATCCGTTTCACGTTAATGAAAAGGAAATAACTGAAATTGAAAAGCTTGATCATAATTTTCCGAATATTGACATGTTTGCTGATGAATTACGTAAGTATCTTCAGGGACTTGGAACGGATACAGCATACGCACTTGGGAATGCCCTTCATGTATCAGGATCAACGTTAAAACAAAAGTACTGGAAATTTTTTGATCATTTTGACAATCCTGAACCGGCAATTGGAACTGATATGAATGGAAAACTCCAATTTTCAGCATTTCCGTATATTGGAATTCAATCAAATCATCGATTTAACACTTTAAGTGATATGCTAGACGAATATTATCAAACCAAGGTTCAACACGAACGTGTTCGAGAGCAAGGATCACAATTAATCAGAATTACCAAAAACGAACTCAAAAAGAACCGAAAAAAACTTAAAAAACTACAAAAGACTCTAAAAGAATCTGAACATGCAGACGACTACCGTGTTAAGGGCGAAATCTTAATGACCTACTTGAATCAAGTGAAAATCGGTGCCAAGAGCATTAAACTACCCAATTTTTATGACAATAACAACGACATCGTTATTGCACTCGACCCTTCCCTATCGGCTTCTGAGAATGCTCAGAAATACTTTAAAAAATATGATAAGAAACGTAATGCAAAAGAATATGTAATTAAGCAAATTCGCGAATGTCAGGACGAAATTAATTATTTTGAAAGTATCGAATCACAAATTGAAATTGCCGATCCACAAGATTTGGACGATATTAAAACGGAATTAAAAGAGGGCGGATATATAAGAAAACCCAATAAAAATAATGGTAAGCGTCGAAAAGCTAAGGTCAGCAAGCCTGAAAAATTTATCTCAGATGATGGAGATATAATTTTGGTTGGGAAAAACAATTTACAAAATGATCAACTTACCCTTAAAACAGCGGATAAACGTGATATGTGGCTTCATGTCCAAAATATTCATGGCTCCCACGTAATAATTAAATCATTTAGCCCAAGTGAAAGGACAATACTTCAAGCTTCTGAATTGGCTGCTTATTTTTCTAAGGCAAGAGCATCCGCTAATGTACCGGTTGATTATGTTAAAGTAAAAGCCGTAAAAAAACCAAATGGTGGAAAACCTGGTTTTGTCACCTATCGTGGTCAAAGTACAGTGTACGTTACGCCAACAGAAGAAATTGTTAAACATTTAAGAGCGAATAGTAAAAAACAAGATACTAATTAGTATCTTGTTTTTTATTTCAATAATTTGTTAGTTGCTTCGTTAATAGTATGACCAATTGATAATTTAGCTCCTGATTCAAGTGATCGGTCTTTTTGATAATCGTACACTCCAAGTTGCTTAAATGGGAATGAAGCCTGCATCACTGTAAAATGTGTTGAAGAGTCAATTTTGGGGACGGCATTTACAATTTTATCAATATCCAAATGTCCCGTTGCCATCCTGACCAACACGCCAATCCAGTTAATTCCAGTGGACATATTTAAAAGAACGGTCTCAGTAATTCGAAGTGGTCTCACACCAGTAATCTTAATTTTGTCTTGATACCTGTAAAAAAGAACCTGAACTAACCCATGAAGACTTTGGTTTTTCACTGCTACCTTAGCTCGTTCAACTAGCCCTTCCACATTCAAAACATCTTTACCATAAGGAACATAATAATCTGTTTGAAGACTAATGTCGTCATCGTTTCCATCACCAGATTTAAAACCCACGGTTGAAATTGGAACTATTTTGTTCTCCGTTACTAATAAATCAAACGCAAAATCAACGTGAGATCCATACCAAACTGCATCTTTTTGATTTGGTGGTAAAACCACCAACTTGAAATCATGATACTTACTAAGTTCACGAATTAGGAAGTGACGATTACCCGTCAGAAAGACATATTGGGGTTTCTCAGTTTGAATGACGTCTAAAATTTCTCCCAGTTGAATTGGCTCAATGTACTGCTTGTCACTCATCATTGGCGCTAGGGAAGCAGAATTAGGATTATTATTTAAAATTACAGTGTCAAATCCAATCCTTTTAAGTTGAATTAATATTTCACTAGTATAGAAATCAGAAGCAATATTGGGCCCAATTTTATTTCTGCCCTTTCCAATTACTAGTGCGGTGTTATTCCCGATTTGATTAGATTCGTTGTCAATTTCATAACTAGCATAGAAGGAATTAATTTTTTCGGGAAATTCTCCAGCCGTTGGTTCGATCATTTTATATGTTTTATAAGAATCTTTTTGACGAAGTTTATTGATATCGGTATGGCAAATGGATGACAACATTCCATCACCAAATCCCATTTCATGAGCTAACCTGAAAGCTTTATCGTCATTTTGATGTTTAAAAATATACGATCGACTCTTATCAATATTTGCCATGATCACAAAGAAAAATTGATCAATTTTGGTCAATTCTTGTAAATCTTCAATACTATAATGACGTGAGAGGGCTTCAAATAAAATTGGAAGCTGAATATCAGTTGGATGAATCAACTGTGAAATTAATTCATCTTCGGAAAGTTCAGAATAACTTGGTAAAACATCTTTTGGACTTGATTGCGAACTTCTAATGGCCTTTAACAAAGCGGCTTCACAACTACGACCTACCCCAATTACTGATCCAATGGACTTGGTTTTAGTTCCAAGTTGTGAATCAGCATCAGGTAGTTGCTCAAACGGCCAAATGGGAATTTTTACCGTGATATGATCACTGATTGGTTGAAGCACCGTTGTAAATTTATGAAAACGTGTAGGCAATTTAATTTTTGTAATTGGATGGTTTAATAATAATTGTGAGGTAACCATGGCAATTGGATAGCCAGTTGATCTGGCTGCTAAGGTCGTACTCATATTAAAACTTGGATTAACCTTTAAAACAAAACAGTCATTTGTTTCCGTATTTAAAGCAAATTGTACATGACAAACTCCTTTGATTCCCAAAACGTCCATGACTTGAAACGAAATTGATCGCATCATTTGAATCTGAGTATCATTTAAAGTTTGTGCTGGGGTAAAAACGACCGAATCATTTGAGTTCACTCCGACTGGGTTCATATCTTCTAAAGAAGATATCATCATTTTGGTTCCCATTGTGTCACGCAGTGAAACCGTTCCAACCTCTTTGTAACCGACAATTTCCCTCTCTATTAGGCACTTGCCGGATTTTGACTCCTCAAAGATGGTATCAGCTTCGTTAGTTATTTGTTTCATATTTTGAAAAATCAAACGTTGTTGTCGAACTTTAGGATCTAATGGTCTAACAGAAATTGGGAATGAAATTTTATCAATTACATTCCTTAAATCATCAAAGTTATCAACAATATAATAATCAGGGGTGGGGATCCCATATTCCTTTAACCTCTGATTCAATCGATTCTCATTATTAAATAAATCAATATTATCTTCATTCAATCCAATGATTTTAACGTTGTTTTCTTTTAAGATTCCATTTTTGTTTAGTCGTTGAATAACCTTTAGAGCGTCGACACCCCCAAAAACTGAAGTAACAGCATCAATTTTTTCTGTTTCAATGACATGCTTAGCGTTTTCAGTATTAACAGGCTTAATGTAAACATTATCTGGATTCATTTCCTGCAATATCACAGAATAAGGATTATTGTCTAAAAGAAAAGTAGTAATTCCACGTTTTTTCCAAACTTGAAGTGCTTGAAATGCGGCAGAGTCTAGCTCACATTCCTGTCCAATCCCGGACGGCCCTGCCCCAATTATTAATATTTTTTTGAACTCGTTTTTCATCAAGTTATCTCCCATGAGCCGTAATGCTTTCTAGAAATTCATCAAACAAATCAATACTGTCAGTTGGACCACTAGACCCATCTGGAGAAAATTGGACTGAGAAACTTGGATAATCACGGTGCCTAATTCCTTGAACTGTTCCATTGATTAAGTCTATGTATGTCACAATTAATTTTGATGTGTCGACAGAATTGGGATCTACGGCATAATCTTGAGCCTGATTAGCATAAATAATTTGATTAGTAATAATTTTTTGAATGGGATGATTACTGCCATGGTGTCCAAGCTTCATTCGATAAACACTGGCTCCATTAGCCATAGCTAGCAACTCGTGGCCTAATCCCATACCAAAAACTGGAAGTGCCTGCTCTAACTTAGCAATCGTCTTTAAAACACTTTCATCAATTTCATGTGGTGATCCAGGCCCCGTTGATAAAATAATACCTTCCGGGTCAAGATCAATAATTTCCTGGTATGAAGTGTCAAAAGGAAGCACAATTACATTGCAATCCCTTTGAGATAATTGACGAATAATTCCCTCTTTTAAGCCAAAATCAAGTACTGCAACGGTTTTGCCATTTCCAGGGACCAAATAAGGCTTAGGTGTAGCCACCTGTTGAATCTGCTGATTACTTAAAACGGCCGCATTTAACTGATCAAATGCATGTTCATCATTAACATCAACGAGACTCGCTTTTGAAATATCGTGTTCCATGATGTATTTCAAAAGATAACGGGTATCAATTGCCGTTATCCCCGGAATATTACGTTGCTTAAGGAATGTATCTAGAGATATATTTTTCAAGTAACTAGTTGAAATATCCTCACTGTGATGGACAACCACACCCTTAGCTGATGTTAAAATAGACTCATAGTTTTTTCGATTGATTCCGATATTACCAACTGAAGGTTGCATGAACGCCACAATTTGATTGTGATAAATAGGATCCGTGATTGATTCTTGGTAGCCATTAAGATTCGTATTCATAACGATCTCGCCCGTAACGGTTGATTCAGCCCCAATTGACTTTCCCACAAATGAAGTGCCATCATTTAGGATTAAATATCTTTTAGTCATAATCAAGATCCCTTACTTGTTAGAAACGATTTCGACAGAATCACGATCATCAATTTCTGAAACCAAAACATTAACTTTTTCGTCCTTTGAGCTAGGGATATTTTTCCCAACAAAATCAGCTCGAATCGGTAGTTCACGGTGACCACGATCAACTAATACGGCTAAACCAATTCTTTTTGGTCGCCCCATTTCATTGATTGCCCCTAATGCTGCCCGCACAGTCCGGCCAGTGTATAGTACATCATCAACTAGGATCACATTTTTATTATCGACGTCTACCCCATCATTATTGGTTGGATTAGGTTTTGTCTTTTTGTTCTTTAGGTCATCACGATATTTGGTTGTATCTAATTCCACAACCGGAATTTTAGCATTCTCAAGTTTTTCCAAGCGTTTAGCAATTCTTCTTGCCAGGTACACTCCACGAGTCTTAATACCAACTAAAACCAGATCGTTGATACCCTTATTCTTCTCAATAATTTCATAAGTGATTCGTGTCAAAGCTCGTTGCATGGCCATACCATCAACTACAACTTTCTCTTTTGCCATAAATATCACTCCTTAACTGATATCGGAATACTGTTTTCTTAATTGATCGATTGTTTTTTGAAAAATTGGTGGTGCCGGAACTTTAAAATCGAGTTCTTCATGTGTAACTGGATGTTTAAATCCCAGTTCAGCGGCGTGTAAAAACTGTCCGTTCCCCTTAATGGTATTTTTAGGTCCATAAAGTGGATCACCAACGAGTGGATGGCCGATATACTTCATATGGACTCTAATTTGATGCGTTCTTCCTGTTTCTAACTGACATTCCACTAAGGTATATTTTCCACCAAACCGTTCAAGAACGTGGAAATGAGTGATGGCATTCCTTCCGTTAGGAATTACTGCCTGTTTCTTGCGATCTTTAAAGGATCTGCCAATCGGAGCATCAATGGTACCACGTTCTTCATTAATATTACCATGAACCAGCGCTAAATACTTTCTGCGATTAGTTTTTTCCTTTAGTTGTTTGGACAATGATTTATGAGCAATATCAGTCTTAGCCACCATTAACAATCCAGAAGTATCCTTATCGATTCGATGAACAATTCCTGGTCTGATTGTCCCATTAATAGAAGACAATTTTGTATGATACAACAGTGCATTAACGAGAGTATGGTCAGGATGACCGGGAGCGGGATGAACTACCATTCCCTGTGGTTTGTTGACCACAATCACCTGATCATCTTCATAAATAATATCCAACTTAATGTTCTCTGGCACTAAATTCATTTGTTTAGGCTCAGGGATAGAAATTTGAATGAGATCATTATCTTGGGATTTGTATTTTGGCTTTTTAGCATCACCATTAACTAAAATTAAATGATCCTTGATTAATTCATTTGCACGACTACGACTTAAATCTTCATAGTGCTCAGAAACCAATTTATCAAGTCGCTCGTTTTCATTACCAGCTCTAAATTCTCTATTTTGCATTTTTCTCACTCTCAGGTTTTGCTAATAAAATAACTAAGAACAGGACAATCACACCAATCGTTACACAAGAATCAGCTACGTTAAAAATTGGAAAGTTCATAAAATCTAATTGAATCATATCGGTAACTGCTCCTAAAAACAGCCGATCTAACAAATTACCAACCGTTCCAACCAACATCAACGTTAAACCAAACAAGTATCCGATATGATATCTTTCGATGTAAATAAATATCATAAAAACCAAAACAGCTCCAGTGGCAATGAATTCAAAAATGAAAGATTTCCCAGCAAGAAAACTCCAAGCAGCGCCTGTGTTATTGATATTAGTCAGTGATATGACTCCAGGAATGAATGGAATTTCTTTTCCAAGTGGAACGTTAATCCGAATCCACCATTTTGAAATTTGATCAAAGATCAGAAGAACCAAGAACATTAGTGCAAAACATATCCATACTAAGATTTGTTTTTTAGAATAATCCGGTGATTTTTTCATTTTTATCAATATCCATTTCTGCTGCGGCTGGATGCTTAGGTAATCCCGGCATAGTGATTACTTTTCCAGCCATCGCCACAATGTATCCTGCTCCTAATTTCGGTAATAATTCAGTAATATACAAAGTGAACCCACTTGGATCACCTAATTTTTTAGGGTCATCTGATAAAGAATATTGAGTTTTAGAAATACAGATTGGTAGTTTATCCCATCCATTTCTTTCAATGTCCTTTAATTGTTTCATGGCTTTACCAGAAAGTACGACGTCCTTTGCTCCATAAATCTTTTTAGCGACTTTATTAATTTTATCAATCAAGGAGTCCTCGTCATTGTAAACTCGATTAATGGATGCATTATTATCAACAAGTTTGATTAATTTTCGAGCAAGGTCAATTGAACCCTTACCACCCTCAAGAAATGATTTGCTAATACCAAATTCAACGTCTTGTTCCCTTAAATGATCACTTAACCACTTAATTTCTTCAGGAGCATCATCATTAAACTGATTAATAGCAACGATAATTGGCTTGTTAAAAGATTTCATTGCTTTGATATGATGATCAAGGTTCTTTACTCCAGATTTTAATGCTTCCACGTTTGGTGTGGCTAAGTTTTTTTTACTAATCCCACCATTAAATTTCAGAGCACGAATTGATGCAACTATAACGACTGCACTCGGATCTGCGTTTAAGTGTGGTGATACCAAATCCATAAATTTCTCACCACCTAGATCGGAACCAAATCCTGCCTCAGTTAACGTATAATCAGCAACTTTAAGAGCCGCATTAGTAGCTTGAACACTGTTACACCCCATAGCTAAATTAGCAAACGGTCCTCCATGAACAAACGCTGGGGTATGTTCTAACGTCTGAACTAAATTGGGATTAATCGCATCCATTAAAATAATTGTTAAAGCACTTTCCACCCCTAGATCTGAAACAAAAACTGGTTGATCATCATAAGTGTATCCAATTAAAATATTCTTAATACGTTTTTTTAAATCATTTAAATCAGTTGATAGACACAAAATGGCCATTAATTCACTTGCAGCCGTGATTTCGAAATGCTCTTCTCTAGGAACGCCGGACTTAGATCCACCTAGTCCAATGACCATATTTCTTAGTTCACGATCGTTAACATCCATCGCTCGGTGCCACTGAATTTTACGTGGATCTAAATGTAGAGGATTTCCCTGTTGAATCGAATTGTCGATCAGTGCCGCTAAAGTATTATTAGCTGAAGTTAAAGCATGAATATCCCCCGTAAAATTAAGATTAATGTTCACCATTGGTTCAACTTGAGCAAATCCGCCTCCGGCTGCTCCACCTTTCATTCCCATCACAGGACCCATAGAAGGTTCCCGCAAAGCAATGGCAACTTTTTTCTTTAGCTGATTTAGTGCATCGCCAAGACCAATTAATACAGTTGATTTTCCCTCTCCAGCTGGGGTTGGATTAATCGCGGTTACTAAAATTAACTTTTTCTTTGTATGTTGATCACGGGTGTTACCAGACACTTTTGCCATATATTTTCCATATGGGTTTACTTCTTCATCAGGAATCGAAAGTTTCTTAGTAATATCTTGAATCGGGTCTAGTTTACTTTCCTGCGATATTTCAATATCAGTTTTCATTCATATACCTTCTATCTCTTTACTTCGGTACTAAAGGCTTCTTTTAATTCAATAATCGAATTGTTAGGAAGGATAAAATTATAGTTCTTATTTTTGTAACTAAAGGATAATTGGAACTTCTTGGAATGGATGTTAACAATATCCTGAATATTCATTTTAATTCCTTTAGGATGAAATACACTCCGCACTATTAAGGTTTTATTTGATAAGATTAGCTTTCTAAAGTGAATTTGGATCCATGACAGTAGAATAAACACAATAAAGAAACACAACGTAATTTCTTGAAAATGGGTTATTTCTAACCAAATAATCACTCCGATTAGTAAAACAATAAAAGTCCAACTCCAACAAATGATACTTGTAGTGATATTTGGTTGATACAAAAACTTTCTTTTTTGAGTTATCATAGTTTAAACCTCTTTATTAAACGAATGGAGTAATTTATTAATGTACAAATTATATTCTGATGCAGCTATTAAACCTAAAAGCAGTCAATGTGGAATTGGAATTTTAATTCTTCATCGAAAACAACAAATTCAAGTTAAAAAGCGATGCACAGCAAAGAACAATCACATCGGCGAATTTAAAGCATGCATTATGGCGCTAGAAAATTTGTGCGATCATTTAAAACATATTAACAGGGACCCACAAAATGTTACTGTCTTATACTACACTGATAGTTCCATTTTAAGCGATAGCCTTAATAAACAATACGCCAAACATTATCAAAAATATGTTGATGAAATCGTTAAATTACAAGATCAGTTTGCCATGGTGTTAACTAAATGGATTCCTGACACTCAAAATTTAGGGGCCCATGAATTAGCATTTCAAGCTCTTCATTCTAGTTAATTAACGTAGTTAAGGATTGGCTTTTCGTACATATCCCAGTCTTTAGTAATACCAGAGACGACATAATCCGCTAATAGTTTTCCAATCATTGGTCCGGTAGTTAGACCTGACGATCCAAGACCACTACCAATCAATAAATTATTGTGATTAGGGATTGCGCCAAAGAAGGGAGCAAAATCATCTGTATAAGCTCTCGTTCCCACTCTACTACCAATAATATCAGAATAATTCAAGGTGGGAATTAATTTTTTAGCTGAATTAAGTAATTCATCATTAATCTTTGGTTCCTCTTTTAAATCAAAGCCCTTTTCATCGTCGTGAGTAGCTCCGATGATCAATTTTCCGTGTCCAAGCGGAATAAAGTCATATTCTCCTTCTGGCATCATCACTGGCATGTTTTCATGAGTTGGGATATCAGATACTTTTAATTCTACCAATTGTCCCTTTTGAGGTCTAACTTTTACTTTAATGCTAAGAGGAGCAAGGGTTTCTTTTACCCAAGCACCGGTAACTATGATAATTTGATCGAATCTGAATAGTTGATCTTTAAAACTAATAGTATGGTCACTAGTGAGTGTTGCTCTGCCCTTACAAATGGTCAAATTTCGTTTTTTGGCGATTGCAACTAAATGCTTACAGAAGAGATTCCCATTAATCCGACTTCCTCCGGAAACAAAAATTCCTGGATGAGTAGTCGTAAGAATGGGGATCTTATTTTGTACTTCTTCTTTATCTAACCTTTTGATGTCACCCATCTCAGGAGTTGTTTGAACTCTTTTTTTAGCTAAAGTATAGAGCTCATCTAAATCGTTATTATCTTTTCTTGTGATGATGGTACCACTACTATTAAAAGTTGCTGAATTCATTTGGGTTTGATCAGCAATTTTAGGAATCAATTTAGCTCCAGCCTTTGCTAGGTTATACCATTGTTTATTTCTACGTTTCGATAACCAGGGGGATATGATTCCTGAAGCTGCTTTGGTTGCTTGCCCATAACTATCGTCAAACATCGTTACATCTCGCTGATCAGTATTTGGAAGTTGACTTAGGTAATATGCAAGGGTGGAACCAACTATGCCGCCACCAATAATCGCGATTTTCTTTTTCAATTACTTATCCTTCTTGTTAAAAGTTTGCTCAGCCCAGTATTGGAAATAATCCGTTCTGATTCGTCCATTATACAATTTACGTCGTTTAGTGGCTTTTTTACCATATTCTTTTTCAAAATTTAAGTCACTGGTTAAATAATACTTAGACCAAGTTTTCATAGGAATAAATACCTTCCCCATGTCATGGTAAAGCTGGGCTGCTTCTTTAGTATCACCCATTCTTTGACCATATGGCGGATTGGTAACTAAAACCCCGTCTTGTTTATCGGTATGAAAATCTTGAACGGCCACTTGTTTAAACTGAATGTCATGAAGTAAACCAGCTTCCTCAGCGTTTACTTTGGCATAATTAATCATTTGTTCATTAACATCAGAGGCCATGATATCAAACTCAGTGTCATAATCAGCTTTTGAATCTGCATCGGCACGTACTTTTTTTACAAGTTCTGGATCCACCCAATCCCAGTGTTCGAATACGAACTCACGATTATAACCCGGGGCAATATTTCTAGCAATTAAAGCCGCTTCAATAGGGATGGTTCCAGACCCACACATTGGATCAAGAAATGGCATTTGTTCTGGATGCCAATTTGTTAAAAGAATTAGGGCAGCTGCCATGTTTTCTTTTAGGGGTGCTTCACCCTTTGCGACCCGGTATCCGCGTTTAAACAAACTGGGACCGGTAGTGTCTAATGTATCCATAACTTCGTCTTTATTAACCCGAACTTCAAGTGGATAGAGTGCACCTGATTCAGGTAATCTGGTGCGACGATGATAAAATTTACTTATCTTCTCAACGATTGCTTTTTTAGTAATGGCTTGAATGTCTGGAACACTATGAAGAACTGATTTTTGTGAACGTCCCTCAACTGGAAACTTTCCGTCCATCGGGATCAGGTCTTCCCAATCCAACTTCTTAGTATTCTCAAACAACTCGTCGAAAGTTGTTGCTTTAAAACGTCCCACAATAATTTTAATTCGGTCTGCAGTTCTTAACCATAAATTGGTCTTAATAATGTCAGTAATCGTTCCAGTAAAAAGAACCATTCCATTTTTGACTTCTGGATCGTATCCTAATTTCCGCAGCTCATCTCCTACTAAGCCTTCTAAACCAGCAGAACAAGTTGCCATTAAATTAAATTTTTTCATTGTATTCATTCCCTTTTATATAAAAAAAGAGTGGGAAGATCCCACTCAACCTGAAAAATGGTGCAGGCCCCTATAAGCCATGTTTTGTGCTTAACCACAACTTCAGGAAAAAGTGGTTAAGTAGTAATCATCTATCTCAAGAACAAATTGTTCTTCCCCCACACTTGGTTCAATTTCCGTGTGTGAAGCTCCCCTACCAAAGTTTGGGTTTCCCGCTCGCGGGGTTTACTGCGTTCCAATAATTTGATTTCTCAAATTAGTCGTTTCTGTGGCACTTTATGAAATACTAGAGCATAGCAATTGCCTTAGTTCTTTCTTTCGCCGTAATCAAATCAATGATCCCTCGGCTTATTTTTTCACCGAGCACGAACACTACAAGCATCTCAGCTTGTGCGAGAGTGGACTTTCCTCAGCCAACAATTGTTGACCGCGATTACTCAGGACCTGCACCAAATCTTTAAAACCTATTAGATTTATCTGAATCCTCGCCATATACACGACGCTCTAAGCTGGATAACCGTTTTAAGATATCCATGTCAGTAGGATTCTGACCTTGAGCTGGCTGACTTGAGGAAGTATTTTTTGGTGCTTCCTCAGGTTTAGTCTGCTCAGCAGTTGTCTCTTCTGGTGCCCGTTGAGGAGCACTTGAACGTTCGATAGGACGTTGAGTACTTTGTGTGCTCGATCCCATTGATACTTGACGAGATAATTCGTCAACTTTTAACTTGAGATCCTGATTCTCCTGATCTAACTGATCAATCTCACGTTGAAAAGTCTCATAGTCTTTAATGATACTATCCAAGAAAGTATCAACTTCAGCAGGATCGTAGCCCCGCATTTTTTGCTTAAATTCTTTTTGTAGAATTTGTTTTGGAGTAAAATTAATATTTTCCATTAATGCACACCTCACCAATCATTTCCGCATACTTCTATTCTATCAGAAATAAAACTAAAAGTCATCATTTAACTGTCTTTGATAATCATCAGCAAGATCTTGTAACTGATCAAAATCAATCAATTGCATCGGATATGCATGATTTTTTTGAAACTGTTGAATAGCTTGATAGTCATACTTAGTTTTACCTTCATTTTCTGGATCATACACTAATAACGACTGGTCCGTATGCGTGAGCATAAATCGTTGATAATTTTTTAGTTGTTTAGGTGAATCATACGGATGGTCACTTACTGAACTTGAAAAATCAGCTTGCGAAACCGCTCGATTTAATTTTGCTTGATTATCTTCATTCCAGTTTGACCCAAATTTTTTAAATGGTAACATTACTGCTAATTGAAATTCATGTGGATACTTTTTTTGAAGTTCTTTAGAAACATCAACCGTCCATTGCTCAATTCCGAGCTGTCCGCCGGTGATAATCCAGTCACATCCATTTTCAATTAACTGTGAAAGTTGATCAAATAAAGCTTGCTTAATAATTTTTAATTTAGGATCATCATTTTGAAAGATCCCTAATTCATAACTTCGGTATCCTGATACCCAAACACGGCTCATTTCTATCCACCTTTCAATAATTATTTCTCCAAGTTACCTACAATTGCTATAATATACTACGTATATGTTAACATGATCATCTTTAATAATTGGATTGAGGTTATACAATGAATTTCCATTATCCTAACGGTAATTCCTATCGAAGTACCAGTAAGTCAAACAAACTTATCATTAAAAAAAATAAATCTACCATTAAGTACGGCGACCGGGGAATGTCCCTTGAAGCCGAATTAAATGAAAGCAATCAATATTATTTGGAAAAAGACATTGCAGTAGTTCATAAAAAGCCTACCCCAATTCAAATTGTAAACGTTGACTACCCAAAACGTAGTGCGGCTGTTATTAGGGAAGCATATTTCCAACATGCATCTACAACCGACTATAACGGTATTTATCGGGGCAAATATATTGATTTTGATGCTAAAGAAACTACTAGTACCACTTCTTTTCCTCTTAGTAACTTTCATAAACATCAAATTGAACACATGAAAAAATGCACCAAATTAGGTGGAATCACCTTTGCAATGATAAAATTTGTTAAAAGTAATGAACTTTTTGTGCTTGAAGGACCAAACCTATTCTATTATTGGGACCGACAAAATCAAGGCGGGAGAAAGTCAATCTCAAAAACAGAACTTCTGGATAATGCGTATCAAATTAAGTACCATCTTCAACCCTTGATTCCCTACCTCAATGCGGTTGATCAAATTATCGATAATAAGAACAATATGTAAAGGAGAAGTCTAATGGCTGATTCAGATGAAAATATTTCTAGAGTACAAGGGTTTAAGCACCATCAGCAACCACGAAAGAAAAAGATGAAGCTTTGGAAAAAAATCATTTTATGGATTTTGGCAGTAATCGTTGCCATACTTATTTGTGGAGCAGGTCTTTTTACTTATTATGCAGCCAGTGCTCCAAAGATATCTTATAATACCCTCTCTAGTGATAATTCAACGACGATATATGATTCAAGTGGTAAGATAATTTCACGTTTAGGTGCACAAAATCGGGACTACGTGAAACAAGATCAGATTCCTGATAACCTAAAAAATGCAATTATTTCAATTGAAGATCGTCATTTTTATAAGGATCATGGAGTTGATCCTGCTAGAATTGTTGAAGCAGCCTTTTCAAATCTTCGTGGCCAAGGCGGCTTACAAGGTGGAAGCACCCTTACCCAGCAATTAGTCAAATTATCAGTCTTTTCGACTAAGGCATCGGACCAAACGCTAAAACGCAAGGCTCAAGAAGCCTGGTTAGCGGTCAAAGTCGACCATGATTATAGTAAACAACAAATTTTAGAGTTTTACATCAACAAGGTTTACATGGGTAATAATGCTTACGGAATGCAAACTGCTTCTGATTATTATTTCAATAAACCATTAAAGAAAATTAATCTCCCACAAACGGCTTTTTTGGCTGGTTTACCCCAAGCTCCTGTTCAATACAATCCCTATACCAATCCTAAGCTGGCAACTGAACGAAGAAATCAAGTTCTAGAAGCGATGGCTAACAATAAAGTCATTTCCAGGGAGCAAGCTAATGAAGCTGAAAAGACTAGTATTCAAGATGGTCTAGTCAAACAACATAATTCAAATTCGTCTCCATACGCAAAAAATGAGAAGTATGCTGATGCATATATCCAACAAGTTGTTCAAGAACTAGACCAAAAGGGATACAAATTAAATGCTGGAAACAAGGTTTATACAAATTTGAATATGGACACCCAGAAACAAATGTATGAACTAGCCAACGATCCCAACTCACCCATTCAATTCCCTAATAATAATTTCCAGATCGGAGCTACCATGGTCAATTCCAACAATGGTAAAGTGGTTTCGATGCTGGGGTCAAGAAAACAAAAAATTGCATTTGGTTTGAACCGTGCAGTTCAAACCGATCGTTCTAGTGGTTCGACGATGAAACCGCTA
Organism: Fructilactobacillus sp. X2R1C3; assembly: GCF_059901425.1. Taxonomy (NCBI): domain Bacteria; kingdom Bacillati; phylum Bacillota; class Bacilli; order Lactobacillales; family Lactobacillaceae; genus Fructilactobacillus; species Fructilactobacillus sp. X2R1C3. Next base: position 222,415 of record NZ_JBWXUW010000002.1, read on the forward strand.
ATGGACTACGGACCAGCGATCGAATACTTGAAATGGCCAACGTATCAAGCGGTTCAAGACACGCCTTTCACGTATCCTGGAACAAATAAAGAACTTCAAGACTTTGACAATAAGCATGAAGGAACCATCACGATGCGAAAAGCACTTGTTGAATCACGTAATATTCCTGCAATCAGAACCCTTCAACAGGTTGGAATCCAAAGATCCCAAGACTTTTTAGCTGGTTTAGGAATGACATTTAATAAACCACTTGAACTACAAAACGGAATTGGTGCCTATATTTCATCAGAGCAAGAAGCGGCTGCGTATGCTGCATTTGCAAATGGTGGAACGTATTACAAGCCATATCTAATCAATAAAGTAGTCAATGTTAACGGTGCTGAAAAGAAATACAGCCCGAAAGGACATCGAGCCATGTCACCAGATACCGCATTTATGATAAATGACATGCTCAAGGGCGTCATGACTTCCCCTAACGGTTCTGGAACTGCTGCTAAGATTCCTGGACTTTATCAAGCCGGTAAAACCGGTACTACCCAGTATCCAGATGATTGGATTAAAAAAGTTCCTGACCAATCATCAATGGATTCATGGTTTAGTGGGTACACGAAGAATTTCTCACTTTCTATTTGGACCGGATATGACCATCAATTTAAACCCGGAAACTATATTTCCGAGCCACAAACACGAATTGCTCAAACCTACTACAAAGAAGTAATGTCACAGGCATCTGCTAATAAACCTAACATCGATTGGCAGAAGCCGGATAATGTGATTGAAACCAAACGAGATGGCGTAAACGAATACTATATCGAAGGTCACATGGGAACCGCAGTCTCAGCTAATAATGCTAGTCAATCTGGACAAGCATCCAAGAATCGTTCAGTTGTTTCAAATTCATCAAGTTCAAAAGACTCCAACAGTTCATCTTCTGACGATAATTCCAGTTCAAGTCAGACGTCATCTGGGTCTAGTTCTAAGGTTGAAGAGCCATCTGAATCAAGCAAGCCGGCTGACCAATCGTCTACTGAGACTACTAATAATCAAGATAATAATAGTCAGAATCAGAACCCACCTGCTTACAGTAACAGTCAGAATTCAGCTGCTTCGAGTTCAAATCAATAAATCGGATATTCATTTAAGGCCCTTCCATTTTTATGGTTGGGGTCTTTTTTTGTTTTTTTGATTAAGTTAAAGTAACTTTTAACTTTTTACTTAAATTTTATCACCTTAGTCAAAAAAATGCATAGATATTTTTTATCTACGCATTATTGATTAATTTTAAAAATCGGAATATTTTGTTTTGGCTTTCTTGGTTGGTCATTGTTTAAACTTCTCTGTCGCTGTTCATTGGCTTCTTGAACTTGCGCAGCAGTTTTAATGTTACGATGCTGCCAATTCAAAAGAATTCGATCCATATACTTCAAACTATAAACTTGACTTAGGACCGCCTCTTTAAGTGCTAACTCAATAATCTTTGGTGAGTACTGATCTTGTTCAAGCCATTGATTGATCGTTTCCAACTCAATTGAAGATAATGGTCGTCCAAATTCTTCTTGAATTTTTTTAAATAACCCTTTTCGTTCCTTAATATCATTACTTTGTTTGTTACGCTCTTTTTGAGCATGATTATTAGTGTTTACTAATGATGTAGAATCAAGCAACTTTTCCATTTTATGATTTAAAAGATCAAACTTATATTCATCCTTCCCAGACTTCGTACTAGAAATGTTGATAATCTTTTTAGAAACTAATTGATGTAATAAATTATAAATATCGTCTTCTTTTAAACCAGTTGCTTTCGACAGCTCAGTAGCACTGGGAAACAAATCCCCTTTAGAACGAGCTAGTACTAACTCCAAAAAGACCACTAATTCAGTTGGGCTCATCCCCAACTCAGAGAAATGCTGCAATAAAAAACCAGAAACGCTAATTGAACCACTTTCTAAATAGCGCTCTAAATTTTCACTCATCTTATTCCTCCTTCAATACTTCATCCTTACAAATTCTTAATTGTTTGTACAATCTTACCCGTCTTATAATTTACCGTGACGTAATTCATTCGATTATTCTGGTTTAAATAGGAAACCACCCAGGCTGGCTGATCCTGATAAATTCCAAGTCCGGTGTTAATAATCTTAGAGGCTTTCCCAATTTTTTGAGCCGTCTTTTCTGCTTCCTGTTGTGTAATCCCACTCTTTTGAGTAACTACCTGCATACTTTTCCCGTTCTTAGGTAAGATGGCATACGCATATTGATTCTGTTTATTATAACCACCAACTGAATAGTATGTCTTATTTAAATTAGATGAATAGAAATGATTAATATCATGAAATCCAGCACTATTTTCTGCTACCGTAGTGACATGAGAACGAGCGCGTAATTGGGGTGCTTTAGCAACATGAAAGAAAATAATAACACCCAGAATGATTAGAACGATCACCGCAACAATTATCCATCGAATCCGATGAGTCCTTTTTCGTTTTAATTGTTCTCTGTACATGAAAATTCCTCTTTTATTTAGCTTTTACATGCATCATTATAGCAAACTTTCCTTGTTTAATAATTAATTAATCCCTCTTATTAAAGAAATCTTGACCATCTTTAACAATCTTAGCGATCGAACCCGTTTTAATTGGTAAATCAGAGGGAAGCGCGTCGATGATTTGCTTACCATACCGTTTGTCGATCAAACGACTGTCCAAGAAGTTAATGATACCATAATCAGTTGAGCTTCTAATCAATCTTCCCACACCTTGCTTAGTTTTGATAATAGCTTCTGGTAAGTCAAAATTATAAAACGGGTTCTTGTTTTGTTCCTTTAAAAACTTAGCCCGACTTGAAACAACCGGATTATTGGGAGATTCAAACGGTATCCGGGTAATAATGAGTTGCTTGAGTAAATTATCCGGAAAATCAACACCCTCAAAATAACCATTAGCTCCAAGGATTACCGGAACTGCATCCTTGGTTGACTCAAACCGTTTGATCATTTTTTCTTGACTTCCAGAGATTCCAGCCGCTTGTATCATAAAATTACCATTATTGTTCTGATCTAATTTTTCGTACACTTTTTTCAAAATATCCAATGAGTTAAACAGTACTAGCGTTGGTACTGCATTAGCGTTGATCAACTTCCAAATTGAGTTAGCCAGATAAGAGATATATTCATCATTATCTACACTAGGCGGCATCGGTGTTGTTTCAGAAATCATCATTTCAGTTTGCTTGGAATAATCAAAAGAAGATTTTAACCGTTTCATTCTTGTATCACTCCGACTTAAGTCAAGCTGATCAAAAATATACTGTGACTTTTTTGATGTAAACAACGTCGAACCAGTAAAAATTGCTGGCTTAAAATAATGATAGATATTTTCCTTTAACTTATTTTTGGAAGCAAAATCGCCAGTCATTAGAATGACATGATTAGGATCTAGATCCTCTGTATAATAGATCCAGTAAAAAGAGGATCGCTCACTAACCCTTTGCTTAACTTGATCCACATTAACACTATCAATGTAATCAGTAATTGTAAGTAAATGACGTTCAAACTTCTCAATCAAAGCTCGATCAGAAATAGTCCAACGATTCTTTTCCTTCTTAACTAACTTTTTGAAAGCATTTATAAATTTTTCTAATTTTACGTTAATATGAGTCAAATGGTTTATTTGACCCTGATGGGCTTTCACAAATTGAAGTAGTTCTTTCGCACTAATCGAAGACTCAGAACGCCGGGTGGTAACGGGCTTCATGAATTTAACCCTAAAATCCTGTAAAATCAACTGATTCGTATCAAAAATAGCATCTAGCTGGGAATCTAACCCATTAAGTCGATTTAACTCATCAATATCGTCAGAAAAGATTTCATTTAAATTTAACCCGTGGGTTTGAAATAAATCATTTTTAACTCTTCCAATATTTTTCTTTAAAGTATTGAATTTGACAACTTTTTCTTGCGATGCAAACGCAACGTCAGCAAGCTTATGAGCTTCGTCAACCACTAAGTACGGCTTTGAAGTCATGTAACTACTTAATTGACGACTATTCTCAAAAAGATAATTATGGTTAACGATAACAATATCAGCACGTTCCACCCGCTTCAATTGAGCAAGTAAGAAGTCAACATCTAGAAAGGAGTTCTTCTTATCCGTCTCCACATGAGAATTTTGATAATTAATTTGATCAATAAAGGGAACTTCATTGGGAAGATTTAATTCGTCAAGATCACCCGTGCTTGTTTCAGTGAGCCAGACCAAGATTCGTGCTTTCATGAATTGTGACTGTTTAGACTTATCGTGAAACTGAAGTGTTTTGCTAAACCGTTCCAGATTAATATAATGATTGACGCCCTTTAACATGGCAACATCAAAACTCGTGTTAAGTAACGGTTCCAGTTGATTTTTAATTGTAGAATACAACTGCTCCTGAAGTCCGTTGGTAGAAGTGCTGACCACTAGCTGTTCACCTTCATTAACCAAATAAGCCATCGGAACCAGATAGCCAAGGGTCTTTCCACTTCCAGTTGGCGCTTCAATCAGTAAATTATAGGTGGGTTTTTCTTTATCATGATAATTATTATAAATTAAGTTCATCATTTTGCTTTGTGAACTTCGCCAATCTAACTTCCCCATAAATTGACGTTCTTTCTGTTTCTTAGTCTTCGGATACTTTGTCAAATTGTGTTCTGAGATTGAATAAGATGACGTCTGATTTTTTAGGGCAACTCCGTTTACAACTACATACTGTGAATCCAGATCACGCAAATGTTTTCTTTTAATCTTTTCGCGAGCTTCAATAAATTGAACCGTATCTCTAGGAAGATCAGGATGAACCTTAAGAATAGACTGAATTGTCACTAAGGGTAATTTCTCAATCTTCTTCATGATTGTTAACAGTAAGTGAGCAGTCGCATCAGCATCACTTTTAGAGGAATGCGGATGGGTGTGTGAAATCCCAAAATGATGACTTAAGTCCTTTAATCGATATCCCGTCAATTCCGGAAAGAAGATTTGACTCAATGTGACCGTATCAATGGCTTTAATATCTAGCTCGGGATAACCCACTCTTTCTAATTCAGCATTTAAAAACGGAAAATCAAAATTAACGTTATGGGCAACAAAGACAGTACCACTCAGTATTTTATAAATATGGGGAGCAACTTGATCAAACGTTGGTGCACCTTTAATCGTCTGAGCGTTAATGCCAGTTAAGTGAGTGATATCTTTGGGAATCGCCTCACCATTATTAACATATGTGGAGTAGGAATCGACCACTTGACCACCTTGAACAAAAGTACAACTAAATTGAATAATTTGGTCACCATTAGAGACATCCGTTCCAGTTGTCTCCATGTCAACGACTGCATATTTTGTATTCCTCGGCACCTGTCTCACCTACCTTTAAAACTAACTTCACTACAATATTACTACATTTATCTTAATTTTTATATAAACCAATATTTAATCATTAGTAAAGTATTCTAAAATATATTGGTCATGTTCTAAATTATGATAAAATAGGTATGTTTGGAAAGTGAGCGATTGAAATATGAACACGACTGCAACCGGGTTGAGTCATGCAAAAATAATTTTTTTAGGTGAGCACAGCGCCGTCTACCAAAAGCCTGCGATTGTTTTTCCTGTGCCACAAATTAAAGTGAAAACGACCATTAGTCCCAATGGTAACAATCAATTATTCAGTAAATACTACCATGGACCAATAAATGCTTTACCCTCTTCAATGAATGGATTACAGACACTTATTAATCGTCTTAACCAATCATTAAATCCCGATAACATCCCAATTGATATCAAAATCGATAGTGCAATTCCTTTGGGGAGAGGGATGGGTTCATCCGCTGCAACCGCTAGTGCAGTTACCAGAGCCTTTTTTCATTTCTTTAATCATCAATTAAACGCCAACCAGCTTAAGAAATTTACCGATGTAGAGGAAAAGATAACTCATGGTAATCCAAGTGGAATTGACGCTAAAACCGTCAGCGCACCTAATCCCATCTTATTTGAAAAGGGTCAGTTTTATGATTTCCCCGTTTCAAGCACAGGAACTCTCATCATTGCTGATACTGGCATTTCAAGTAATACTTCCACAGCGGTTTCAATGGTAAGAGATGAAATGGACAGTAACTTTCAAAATACGAATGATTTAATTAACGACCTTGGAGATTTAGCTGAAGCAGCTAAACATTCTCTGACATCTAATCAACTCAAACAAACTGGCCGATTAATGAATCTGGCCCAAAATGATCTTTCAAAATTAGGAGTTAGTTCAACGGAAATTAATACCTTGGTAAATGCCGCTAATCAAGCCGGTGCCCTCGGTGCTAAACTAACTGGAAGTGGACTTGGTGGATGCATTATTGCCCTGTCAGACTCTAAAATCACCACACAAAAAATCAAGACAACCCTTAAACAAAATGGAGCACAAGGAGTTTGGGTTCAATCACTAAATGAAATGAAGTAAGGAGATTTATTATGTCCGACAATACTAATATCTATGGAACCCAGAAGGCTCGTGCTCATACTAATATTGCACTAATCAAATACTGGGGAAAGGCCAATAGTCAACTCATTATTCCAGAAGATAGTAGCCTGTCTTTAACTTTGAATGATTTCTATACCGATACTGAGGTTTGCTTTGACCCATCTTTAAATTCTGATCAAATCATCTTTAACAATCATCTAATGACCGATTCGGAAGGAAAAAGGATTGTTAGTTTTCTTGACATCGTCCGAAAAAAAGCCAACGCTAACGTTTACGCCCACGTTAAGACCAATAACAACATCCCCACTGCCGCTGGGCTTGCTTCATCTGCTTCAGGCTTTGCTGCTCTAGCTGCTGCTTCTAGTAAGGCCATTGGAATGAATCTTTCTAAAAAAGATCTTTCCAGGCTCGCTAGACGAGGATCAGGTTCAGCAACGCGCTCTATTTTTGGCGGTTTCGTCAAATGGGAAAAGGGTCATAGTGACGAAACTTCCTTCGCCATTCCGATTGAAGAAGACATTGATTGGGACGTTAACCTAGTAGCTGTTATTACTAATCGAAACGAAAAAAAGATTTCTAGTAGAGAAGGCATGAAAATTTCTAAGTCCACTTCCCCTTACTATCAAGCATGGAAAAAAGTTACTAGTCATGACATGACCACGATGAGAAAAGCAATTCGTACTCATGACTTCGACTTAATGGGCCACACTGCTGAGGAAAATGCCATGAAAATGCATGCTCTCACGTTCAGTTCCGATCCAGCTTTTACATATTTTAATGGAGATACACTTAAAGCAATTCAAATTGTTCACGAATTAAGAAACAATGGCATCAGTTGTTACTTTACAATTGACGCTGGTCCAAATGTAAAAGTGTTAGTCCAACATGATAATTTAAACCAAGTTGTAAATCGCTTTAAAAGCACTTTTGGATCATCAAACGTGGTTGCTACCACTCCAGGTCCTGGAATCGAATATTTAAATTAAGGGAGTAATTAATTACATGATTTCCGCAAAAGCACCGGGTAAATTGTACGTAGCTGGTGAATATGCAGTAGTTGAGACCGGCTATCCTGCTATCATCGCTGCATGTGACCGCTTCGTTAGGGTCGGCATTAAAGCAAGTTCCGATTTTGGGAGCATCTATTCAAAACAGTACGATGAAAATATGCTACATTGGAAGAGATTAGGCCATCGCATGGTCTTTGATAATCGTGATAATCCTTTTCAGTACATCATTTCAGCAATTAAAGTAACTGAAGAATACGTTGAAACTCTCGATAAAAGTTTAAAAACATACGATATCATCGTAAATAGTGAACTCGATAGTGCCGACGGACGTAAATACGGATTAGGTTCCTCAGCTGCCGTCACGGTTGCAACCGTTAAAGCCTTATGCGAATTTTACGATATTGACCTTTCGACGATGCAACTCTTCAAGTTAGCCGCAATTGCTCATTTTGAAGTTCAAGGAAATGGTTCGTTAGGCGATGTAGCTGCTAGTGTATTCGGTGGTTGGATTGCTTACCATTCATTTGACCGCCAGTGGTTAGCCAACGCCCGTAAAGACGTCGACTTAGTAGAATTATTAGACTTAAAGTGGCCTAATTTAAAGATTATGCCATTAACAGCTCCCGATAATCTCCAACTATTAATTGGATGGTCTGGTTCCCCTGCCTCAACTTCCAATCTAGTTGATCGGGTGGAATTAAAAAAAGCCAGAAATTCTGAACTTTATCAAGACTTTCTTCACTTTAGTCAGGAGTGTGTCTTAAATATTGTTAATGGCTTTAAAAGTTCTAATCTAGAAATGATCCAAAAAAACATTGAAAATAACCGCAAACTCCTTTTAAAACTCGGTGAATTTGCTAACGTTGAAATTGAGACACCCAAGCTAAAAGAATTAATTGACATTGCCGATCATTTTGGTGGAGCAGCCAAAACTTCGGGAGCTGGTGGCGGAGATTGTGGAATCGTCATTATCAATAAAGACAGTGACATCGATGATCTTGTTAACGATTGGAATCGACACGGAATCAAGTTACTAGACCTTAATATTCACACGAATTAGGAGAAACCAATGACTAACCAACAGTCACATCGAAAGGATGAACACGTCTCACTTGCTAAAAAATTTCACCACACGGAATCAGAAGCAGGATTTGATCAAGTCCATTTTATGCCAGTCACTTTTCCTGAAATGACCCTTCAAGATGCAGATATCTCAACCAAATTAGGATCAATTTCATTAAAGATTCCCTTCTACATCGAAGCAATGACTGGTGGCAGTGAATACACCAAAAAACTAAATTATCATCTAGCCGCTATCTCCAAACGATGCGGAATCGCAATGGCTTCGGGATCAGAAAGTGTAGCAATCAAGCATCCAGAATTAATCGATACATTTTCAATTATCAGAAGTCAAAATCCGGACGGTCTTATTTTCGCTAACGTCGGAGCCGACGTAACCCTTAAGGAAGCACAACGAGCAATTGATATTCTTCAAGCTGATGCTTTAGAAATCCACGTTAATGCGGTTCAAGAACTTGTGATGCCTGAGGGATCAGACTCCTTTAATTGGTTATCCAATATTGCAAATATCGCACAAAACATGAATGTTCCAGTAATTATCAAGGAAGTTGGCTTTGGAATGAGTTCTAATTCCATTCAAACTCTTTTTAACCTCGGGATTCGATCCGTAAATATTGGTGGTCGTGGCGGGACGAACTTTGCTCAAATTGAGAACTTCCGTCGTCATCAAAAAGAAATGAATTATTTTAAAAACTGGGGGATTACCACGGTACAATCACTCTTTGAAGCTCAAAAAGTTCCTTACATGAACATCGTAGCGACTGGTGGTATCACTAATCCCATGGAAATCGTCAAATCACTGTATTTGGGAGCCGACGCCGTTGGAATTGCAAGTCAGATTTTGGTGAAACTAATTGATGACGGTGAAGATGAAACCGTGAAAATGATTAACGATTGGATTATTGGAATTAAGTCCATTTTCACCGCACTGGGTGCACACAATATTAATGAACTGCGTCAATGTGAATCAGTAATTGGTCCAGAACTACAAAATTACTTAAATCAACGCAAATAAAAAAGACCTTCGTTTAGAAAACGAAGGTCTTTGTCTTTTCTCATGGTTTAAACCTTAATCCCTTAGGAAAAAAGTTTTTTAACGTCCCGTTCACAACTTTACCAAATCCAACACTCATTCCCCGACATTGAATTAAGTACCATCCCTTCTTTAAGTTGGGATCCACGGTAATGGTGTCACCATGGACATAACTCTGCCACTGTTGATCAGTAATTTTAACGACGTTCTTTACATCATTAGGATTAATTGCCAATGCCAATGCATACGAAGGTTCGATTCGATTCTTTTTAATCGTTCCAAGTGGCGTTCCGGGTCGCATCACTTTCAAGCCATCTAAATCGGGGATGGCTGGATTAAATGAATAAAGGGCACTACCAAATTCTAGAAGATCCTTTGTCAAAAAGTCACCCTTAAAATTAAGGTTACAGAACTCTTTCCACTCTTTTTTTATACTACTTGAGACGTTACTTCTTTGATGCTTAATCTTTTTGGATTTTCCAACATCTGTACTCTGCAACTTGGCAATAAAATGCCCATCACCTTTAAATAAGTTGGGAAATAAGCGAACCGTTTTAGTTAACTCTTCGTTTCCATCCGCCCATTCCGGCTTTCCGTCGATCATTCCATCATATTTCTTAATCGGAAGAGTCCGAAAATCATAATTAGCTAAGATCCAGGCAATTATCTGTTCGTCTTCTTCTGGTGAAAAGGTACATGTTGAATAAACTAGTTGTCCACCTGGCTTTAACATCTTAACGGCTTCTCTTACAATGTCTTTTTGCCGCACAGCACACTCTTTCGGATAATCAATTGACCAGTATTTTGTTGCGTCATGATTTTTTCTAAACATTCCCTCACCCGAACATGGTGCGTCAATCAAGATCTTATCAAAATACCTTGGAAAATGCTTGGACAGGGTATGCGGATCTTCATTCAAAATTAACGGATCCCACACACCAAACCGTTCAAGATTTTCAACTAGAACCTTGGCTCGGCTCCTGTCAATTTCATTTGACACAAGCAAGCCCTTGTTTTTCATCATGCCCGCCAAATGAGTCGACTTTCCTCCTGGGGCGGCACACAAGTCTAATACTTTGTCTCCCACACTAGGATCAACCACCTCTGCTACGTACATGGCGGATGGTTCCTGACTGTAAATGTAACCACTCTGATGCTCGACGGTTTTCCCGCTCACTTTCCCATAATAACCATTTTGGGTATAGGAAATTGGATTTGCCATATCCAAATGAACCTCAGCTTTAGTTTTGAGTGGATTGGTTCGAAAGGCATTGTAAGAATCTTCATCAAAAGAATCAATAAAACTTTGATAATCATCTTTTAATAGATCATGATATTTACTTTTAAAATCTTCAGGTAATTTCATACTGATAGTCCTTATTATTCAAATTGCTTGGCAGCTCTCACCGCCATCTTCCATCCCTCGTATAATTTTTTTCTTTCATCGCCACTCATATGTGATTCAAAAAAAGTACCAACACGCTTACTTCTTTTAATCTCATCAATATCCTTCCAAAATCCAACTGCCAAACCAGCCAGATAAGCTGCTCCCTGTGCCGTGGTCTCCGAAATTAATGACCGTTCAATTTGATCATTTAAAATGTCGGCTTGAAATTGCATTAAGTAATCATTTTTAGCAGCTCCACCATCTACTACTAGTGACTTAACCGGAATCTTAGTCTCTTCTACCATCGTATCAAGAACGTCCTTGGTTTGAAATCCCAATGATTCAATGGTCGCACGAACTAATTGATTACGCGTCGTTGATGAAGTCAAGCCAAAAATTGATCCGCGGATTTCCTGATCCCAATATGGCGCACCTAGTCCAGTAAACGCTGGCACCACGAAAACTCCGTCACTCGTTTTGGCGTCATAAGCCATTTGCTCAGACGCTTTAGCCGATGAAATTAAACCCATCTCATCCTTTAACCATTGAATTGCCGATCCAGCCACAAAAATACTACCTTCTAAAGCGTATTTGACTTCGCCATTCAACCCATAGGCAATCGTGGTCAACAATCCATTACTAGAAAACTTTGGCATTTTTCCAGTATTCATCATAATAAAGGCACCCGTTCCATAAGTATTCTTTGTCATTCCGGGTTGTAACGCTAATTGTCCAAATAATGATGCTTGTTGGTCACCGGCAATTCCGGCAATTGGAATCTGTACCCCTAAAAATGAATATCCTTTCGTATATCCAAAGAGATGTGACGATGGTTTCACCTTAGGTAACATTTTCTTAGGAATATTGAAGAGCTTTAACAGATCATCATCCCACTTCAAGTCGTTAATATTATATAACATTGTCCTACTAGCATTAGTATAGTCAGTAGCATGAACGGTTCCGCCGGTCAGATTCCATAATAACCATGAATCAACGGTTCCAAATAACAAATCCCCATTCTCCGCTCGTTTCTGAGATCCCTTTACATGATCTAAAATCCACCTAATTTTTGTACCAGCAAAATAAGAATCAACAATCAGTCCCGTCTTCTGGTGAATTAAATCAGCGTAACCGTCAGTTATCAACTGATCAGCAATTTCACTGGTCTGTTTTGATTGCCACACCACAGCATTGTAGATGGGTTTTCCACTTCGTTTATCCCAAATTATAGTCGTCTCACGTTGATTAGTAATCCCGATACTTCGAACTTTATAGGGAGGGACTTCAGAGTTAATCAATACTTCAGAAATCACTGCTTCAACTGCATTCCAGATTTCAACCGGATCTTGTTCCACCCATCCTGGATTAGGAAAATATTGTTTAAACTCCCGTTGTGCTTTTCCCACAATCTGGCCGTCATGATTAAACAAAATTGCGCGCGCTGAGGTAGTTCCCTCATCAATTGACATTATGTACTGCTCGTTACTCATACTGCTCCTCGTTTTTCCAAATTAATGACATACCATAATTATACTCTAAGTAATTTAGCATACCAAACGTCAAATTATACCATAACCAAGGCAATATGGTAGAATACTTACATGTGATTTAATAGGAGGCAATCTAAATGACAAGTTTTAATGAATATTCTGCATGTACCAGCATTTTAGTTGGAAAAGATGCCACGGTTGATGGCAGCACTTTAATTGGTCGCAATGAAGATGCTAAAGCATCATGGCCAAAACGATTTGTTGTCCATGAACATAAAGAATATAAGGATAATCAAGAATTCAAATCAACTGACAACGGCTTCAAGATGCCACTACCCAAGACGCGAGGGAAATACACTGCTACTCCTGAATGGACAGACCAAGATGGTTTATTTGAAGAGGATGGCATTAACGAATATGGGGTTGCTATGAGCGCAACTGAAAGTACGTACGCTAACCCACGTGTTCTAGGTTATGATCCCCTTGTAAAAAATGGAATCGGCGAAGAAGCCATGGTAACCGTCGTCTTGCCTTATGTCCATTCCGCAAAAGAAGCCGTCAAACGTCTTGGTAACATTGTTGAAAAATATGGGGCCAGTGAAAACAATGGAGTCCTTATGTCTGATAAAGAAGAAGTTTGGTACTTAGAAATTGGTTCGGGACACCAATGGATCGCTGAAAGGATTCCTGACGATGGGTATGCCATCGTTGCTAATCAAATGGCCATTGAAGAAGTTAATTTTCAAGATAGTAATCACTTCATGTGGTCACCAGAAATCAGGGACTTTGTATCAAAACACAACTTAAATCCGGACCGTTCTGGTTTTAACTTTAGACACATTTTTGGAACCCACGACCTATCTGACACTTACTACAACACCCCTCGGGTTTGGTACGGGCAAAAAATGTTTAACCCAGAAATTAAGCAGGATCCCACTTCTCAAAACCTCCCATTTACAAGGAAAAGTGAAGAATTAATATCGGCGCTCGATGCCCAAAAGTTGCTCAGTTCACACTATCAAGGAACTCAGTTCGATCCAATTGGTGCAGGCACAGAAGCTGATCGAACTCGATTTCGTCCCGTTAGTTTGGCAAAAACCCAAGAATCACACGTGCTCCAAATCAAACCTAATCTACCAATTGAAATTGGTGGAATTCACTGGCTTGCTATGGGTGTAGCAGCACAGAGTACTTACGTCCCATTTCTTGAGGGAATTTCCGATACTCCTGAAGCATATAAGTACCATGTCAAGATGAATTTTGATCCTAAATCGGCTTACTGGATCTTCAAGCTAGTTGGAATCTTAGTTGACCCACACTACCTTGAATTCGGTGACAAACTTAAAAACGTGCAACAAAATTTAATCGAACAATACGAACAAATTTTACAACAGGTAGAACAAGAGTCCGACGGCTTGGATTCAACTGAACTAACTCAGCTTGCTAATGAAGCCAGTTCTAAGGCAAGTAAGCTCGCTTTGCGTAGCTTTAAGAACCTTGGGCAATACTTGATTACTAACTCAACGGACTTCTCTCCTCTCAACTATCACCAAGATTTAAATCTATAAAAAAAGAGAGTATACTTTATTAGTATTTCCATTAAATTTAATCAAGGAGAGTGACTTCATGTCTAAAGGGAAAAAGCAAAGTAAATTAGGCTTAATGTCTTTAGTTTTAATGATACTCACTGCGATATTTGGCTTTGGTAATACGACCGTCGCCTATGATCAAATGGGCTACGCCAGTATTATCTGGTACATATTTGGAGCACTAGTATTTTTCTTGCCAGTTTCATTAATGTTTGCCGAATATGGTTCAACTTTCAGTAGTGCTAAAGGTGGAATTTATTCCTGGCTTAAAGAGTCAATTGGTGAACGCCTAGCCTTCATTGGAACCTTTATCTGGTTATCATCATGGATCATTTGGATGATCTCGACTTCTTCTAAGGTCTGGATTCCATTTTCTAACATTATTTTTGGAACGGATAAAACCCAAACATGGCATTTGTTTGGAATTTTTACCCCAATGCAAACAATTGGAATCCTCGGGATTGCCTGGATTTTAATTATTACTTTGTGTGCGACTCATGGTTTTGATTCAATTGCTAAGATTGCAAACATCGGGGGAGTGTTATCAATTGCTTTGCCACTGATCTTTGCTATCTTATCAGTAATTGTTTGGGTCTTAAATAAGGGCCAACTTGCTGAACCAGTCAATGGCGCTAAAAGTTTCATTCAATCCCCTAATCCATTATTTGTCACCCCAATCGCAATCATGTCATTTGTTGTTTATGCGATTTTTGCGTATGGAGGAATGGAGTCAATTGGTGGAGTTGTTGATAAGGTCAAAAATCCTACGAAGACTTTTCCTCGTGGGGTCATCATTGCCGCAATCATCATGGCAGTCATCTATTCTGGATCCATTTTTTTGGTTGGTATTACAGCTAACTGGCATGAAGTCGTCGGAAAGGGTTCGGTCAACCTGGGTAACATCACTTACGTTTTAATGAATAA
The DNA here is from genome assembly GCF_059901425.1 of Fructilactobacillus sp. X2R1C3. NCBI lineage: Bacteria > Bacillati > Bacillota > Bacilli > Lactobacillales > Lactobacillaceae > Fructilactobacillus > Fructilactobacillus sp. X2R1C3. The sequence continues at coordinate 237,429 of NZ_JBWXUW010000002.1, forward strand.
CCTAGGTTATGTTTTCGCTAAAACCCTTGGCTTTTCTGCCGGATCAGCAATGGAATTTGGTCGCTTCATGGCCCGAGTAGCCGGTTTAGGGATGTTTATTCCATACTTAGGTTCTTTCTTTGTTCTGATATATTCCCCAATCAAATCATTTATTGAGGGATCCAATCCAGATTTATGGCCTAAAAAAGTAGTTAAATTAAACAAACATGGTATGCCAGGGTTTGCAATGTGGATCCAAGCATTTGTCGTTGTTGCCGTTATCTTTGTCATTTCTTTCAGCGGAAATAATGCTCAACAATTTTACTTAATTTTAACTGACATGGCTAATATTTCGACAACTTTCCCATACTTATTCTTAGTTGGAGCTTTCCCATTCTTCAAGAAACTAAAGAATGTTCCTCGTCCCTTTGTCTTTTATAAGAATCGAATTGCTACTAACATCATGGTAACCATTATCTTGGTTGTCCTAGTGTTAGGAATTGGTTTTACTGCTATTCAACCAATCCTGACTCACGATTACACCACGGCCTTCTGGACCATTGTAGGGCCATTGGCTTTTGCACTGGTTGGTTGGTTAATGTATGAATACAACAGTCGAAGAGGTACTAAAACTGCTAAAGAAGTTGATGACCAATAAAAAAAGAGTTCGCAATGCGAACTCTTTTTTTTACATAAAATTAATGCTTACGACTTGCTTCTTTAATACGAGCAGCCTTACCAGAACGATCACGTAAGTAATACAACTTAGCACGACGAACTGAACCACGTCTAACAACATCAATCTTAGCAATTCGTGGTGAATGTAATGGGAAGATTCTCTCAACCCCAACTCCACTGGCAATTCTTCTTACTGTGTAAGTAGCTTGAATGCCTGAACCGTGACGTTTAATTACAACACCAGTAAACTTCTGAATACGTTCGTTACTACCTTCAACAACCTTTACGGAAACTGTAACGGTATCACCGACACGAAATTCAGGAATATCTGAACGAAGTTGATCACTATTGATCTTATCAATCAATTTATTTTGACGCATAATCATTTCTCCTAACTAGCATTCTTATCTTCTCGACAGCGGAATACCGTTTTATTTAGCCATAAAAGACTACTTAAAATTATAACATATTAGTCTTAAAACTCAATACTTACTGATCTTCTTCTTTAATTTTTACGTCTGAAAGCAGTTCCTTTTGCCTTTTTGACAGTTTGCTGTAATTAATCAGATCGGGTCGTCTCAGATACGTTTTTCGAAGAGATTCCTTTTTTCGCCAATCATCAATCTTTTGATGGTCACCACTAGTTAAAACGGGAGGGACCTTTAGTCCTCTAAAATCGGCTGGTCGCGTGTATTGAGGATATTCAAGTAATCCACTTGAAAAAGAATCTCCTGGAGCTGACTCTTGATTACCAAGGACACCCTTAATGAGTCGAACGGTCGCATCAATCATTACTAACGCAGGTAATTCACCACCCGTCAGGACAAAATCACCAATTGAAAATTCGTCAGTTACTACGGATTTAATTCGTTCATCAAACCCCTCATAGTGACCACACAAAAAGGTTAAATGGTCCTCTTTGGCAAGATTTGCAGCATCGTTTTCATCAAATCTTTTCCCTGCCGGATCGGTTAAAATGACCCTGCCAGATGAATACCCCTGGCTCTCAGAAACTTTTTGAACGTGAGCAAAAGCATCAAGCATTGGTTGAGGCTTAAGTAACATCCCAGCTCCTCCACCAAACGGAGTATCATCCACGTTATGATGTTTATTAGTCGAAAAATCACGAAAATTAGTAATATCAATATTTATGATTCCTTTTTCAATTGCTTTACCGATAATGGATTCACTCAAAGGGCCCTTTAAAATATTCGGGAAAAGGCTCAATATATCGATCTTCATCGTAACTACATTCCCTCCATCAACTCAACGACTACTTTATGATTAGGAATATCCACTTTTTTTACGACCGAATCAATTTTTGGAAGTAACAAATCATCTTTATTCTTACGTCTCACAACCCAAACATCATTGGCAGGCATATCCATAATATCTTTTATTACACCAATTTTATTATCATCTTTATCGATAACATCCATGCCAATAATTTGTTGATAGAAATATTCGCCTGGTTGTAAGTCAGTATCTTTTCTTTGCTCCGACGTAATTTTTAGGATAGCGGGCTTAAGATATTCAACGTCATTTATGGAATCGCGACCAGAAAAATGTAACAGAATAAATCCCTTATGACTTCTAACCCCGTCAATCTTCAATTCTTCCATTCTTCCGTCTTTGGGGAATACATAAACAAGATTACCAACTTTAAAGCGTTGATTAATAAAATCAGTAGTAGGCTTTATTCGTACTTCACCTTTAATTCCCTGAGTATTTACTAATTTCCCAATTTCTAAGTAATCCATAGTTCACCTATTTCTATAAAAAAACTCTTAAATAAAAACGAGTTTTATCTAAGAGCTAATCTTTGCCATCATCAATAACGAGTTTAATTCGTTTTCCATCATTAACATGAACACTATAAATTATGGTTCGAATAGTCTGAGCAACTCGACCCTTTTTTCCAATAATGCGTCCAACGTCATTAGGATTGGTAGACAATATATATTCGCTAAATTGATCAGTATCCTGATGACTAATACTAATATCATCAGGATATTTAACTAATGGCTTAACGATTGTTTTAATTAAGTTATCAAAATTAACCATAATCGATCACTTATTTCTTAGCTGCTAATTTGGCATCATGTAATTGTTTCATAATACCTGCATCTGACAAAATATTACGAACAGTATCAGAAGGTTTAGCACCTTTTTCCAACCAGTCCATGATTGATTCTTCTTTTAAAGTTACTTGATCAGGTTCAGTTAATGGATTGTAAGTACCAACATTTTCGATAAAACGACCGTCACGAGGACTACGTGAGTCAGCAACCACGATACGGTAAAATGGACGCTTCTTTGAACCCATTCTTCTTAATCTAATTTTTAATGACATAAATACACCTCCTAATAGTTTTCTTAACAGTTACTAATATTACCAATAAATATTAGTGATGTAAAGGTCTTTTTCTTTACAGTCTGAAATTAATGTCTTTTTTTATTTTTTCGTCGCTTCTTTTTATCCTTTTTGATCTTGCGACTCATCCGCTTCATGGCGAGGTTCGACAATTTACCAGTCATTCCTCCGCCCATCCCAGCAGAATCCATCATGTTTGACAACCCCGACATATTTCCGTTAGACACTTTGTTCATCATTTTCTTCATTTGATCAAATTGTTTAATGAGTCGGTTGACTTGTTGAATCGGTTGAGCCGATCCACGAGCAATTCGGCGCCTTCTAGAGGGATTTAAAACATCGGGGTTGGAACGTTCCTCATCAGTCATTGAATAGATAATCGCTTTAATGTGGTCTAAATCTTTTGGATTAACGTTTAAATTCTTTAATGCCGGATTATTGGCCATTCCTGGAATCATTTTAACTAAATCTTGAATTGGACCCATCTTTTGAATTTGTTCTAATTGATCAACAAAATCATCAAAATCAAAAGAATTTTCCTTGATTTTTTCGGTTAATTCCTTAGCTTGATTTTCATCATACTCTTTCTGAGTCTTTTCGATGAATGAGAGCATGTCTCCCATTCCCAAAATTCGAGAAGCCATTCGATCTGGGTGAAATACGTCCAAATCATCTAATTTTTCACCTTGACCAACAAACATAATTGGTTTGTCAGTCACAGCCCTGATTGACAAAGCAGCTCCACCACGAGTGTCTCCGTCTAACTTTGTTAGAATAACACCGGTAATATCTAAAGCATCGTTAAATCCGACCGCCGTATCAACGGCATTTTGACCTGTCATAGCATCAACAACTAAAAGAATATCATTTGGATTGGCCACCTGTTTAATATTCTTTAATTCATCCATCAGGTTTTCGTCAATTTGAAGCCGACCGGCCGTATCAATTAACACATAATCGTTATTATTCTTGCTAGCTTCCTTTAAACCATCTTGAACAATTTGTACTGGGTCAACGTCCGTTCCCTCCTGAAATACTGGAACATCAACCTGTTCGCCAACCTTTTCTAACTGTTCAATTGCGGCTGGACGATAAACATCGGCAGCAATCATTAATGGACGCGCATTATCTTCAGATTTAAGCCTTTTAGCTAATTTACCAGCTGAAGTAGTTTTACCTGCTCCTTGAAGTCCTACCATCATAATGATGGTAGGAATCTTGTCTGATTTAACTAGTGGAGTGGCGGATTCCCCCATCATGTTAGTCAGTTCATCGTTAACGATCTTAACAATTTGTTGGGCTGGATTTAGTCCTTCAAGGACGTCAGCTCCCTTAGTTTTTTCCTGAACCTTCTTTACAAACTGACGAACCACCTTAAAGTTAACGTCCGCTTCTAGTAATGCCAATCTAATTTCACGCATCGTTTCACGTAAATCAGATTCGCTAACCTTGCCTTTTCCTCTTAAGTTTTTAAAAGCTTTTTGTAATCGATCGGTTAAACCTTCGAAAGCCATCTTTTCACCCCTAATTTTCTTCCGTAATCTCTAAATGATTCACCAACGCATTTAAGTGTTCATCATTTGGATAGTGCTTTTTAACGTAATCTCTAATCTCATCGGTTTGCTGATTGCGTAATACAAATAATTGATATAGATGCATTTTTCCTTCGTAATCTTCGAGAATTTGCTCAGTTCTTTTAATGTTATCATAAACCGCTTGGCGACTAATATTGAAATTTTCTGAAATCTCACCTAACGAAAAATCATCTGCATAGTATTCTTGAATGTACTCTGCCTGTTTCTTAGTGAGTAATTCACCATAAAAATCATACAAAGCATTTATCCGATTATTCTTTTTAATGTCCATCTTGCATCACCACTAATTGTCTTGAATTAATCCTTTAAATAACCCGTCAATAAAGCTCTTAGAATCAAATTTACGCAAATCATTAACCGTTTCTCCCAGTCCAACGAACTTTACCGGAATATTAAGCTTATTTTTGATTGCAATTACAATTCCACCCTTGGCAGTTCCATCAAGCTTTGTTAAAACAATTCCCGTAATGTCAGTGATCTGATTGAACATTTTGGCTTGATTTAAAGCATTTTGACCAGTAGTTGCATCAATCACCAGCAACACTTCTTGAGGTGCGTCTGGGATTTCACGCTTAATGACCTTATCAATCTTAGCAAGTTCATTCATTAAATTAACTTTGTTTTGCAATCTTCCGGCTGTATCAACAAATAAAACATCATAATTTTCTTTTTTGGCTTTATCTACTGCTTCAAAAACAACCGAAGCTGGATCACTACCAGCGGACTTTTTAACAATATCAACACCATCACGTTTGGCCCATTCATCCAACTGTTCAATGGCGCCCGCTCTAAATGTATCAGCAGCAGCTAAAAGCACCTTTTTATTTTGCTTTTTAAAATTATTAGCCATCTTACCAATGGTCGTCGTTTTTCCAACTCCATTGACACCAACAAATAAAATCACGGTTGGGCCAGTTTGAGATAATTTAATTGAACTATCTTCATCACTTGGTGCATCATACAAATCGATCATCTTTTGGACGATTAGATTTTGAACTTCTTTTGGTTTCTTGGCATTTTTTAATTTAACTTCATTTTTTAGTTCATCAGTTAGTTGAATTGCGGTTTCAAATCCAACATCAGATTCGACCAGCGTATCTTCTAAATCATCAAAAAAATCATCATCAACTGAGCGAAAATTAGCAAATAGCGCATTTAATTTTTGTCCAAACGAAGACCGTGACTTTGCCAAACCATGTTCGTATGCTTTTTCAGTTGATTCAGGCTGCTTAGTTACATCATCAGTAGACTCTTTGACATCCTCCTTTTTATTAGAAGAATGATCTGTATCAGCCACAGACTGGCTTTCTTCAACTGACTTGTTATCATCAGTTTTTTGAACACCATCTTTTGATGTTTGCGTTTGTTCTTCTGGTTCTTTAGACTCACCAGCTACTTCGGTTTCACTCTCGTTTGACCCATCATTTTCCTGAATATCTTCATTTTCTTTAGATTGTTGAGTATGGTTTCCTTGATCCGAAGTTTCGCCACTGTCAGCGTCTTTTTCTTTCTCATTTTCTCTTTTAGACTGCTTGGTCTCGTTCTCTTTGTCGTCAGATTCCTTCTTCTTACTTTTAAAAATATCAAATAAACCCATAATCATTCTCCTAGCTTTTTAAATTCATCCAAGTTGACCGAAACAACCTTAGACACACCTGAATCTTGCATCGTAACTCCATAAAGATGATCAGCGTAGACCATTGTTTCCTTTCTGTGAGTAATTACAATAAATTGTGTATTATTCTTTAAACTCTGCATATAACGCGCAAAACGATCGACATTGGCAGGGTCAAGAGCAGATTCAGCTTCATCCAATATTACAAACGGAACTGGTTTTACCTCAAGAACCGAAAAAAGCAGTGCCAAAGCCGTTAGAGCTTTTTCACCACCAGAAAGTAAATTAAGATTACGGTATTTCTTTCCGGGCGGTTTTACTAGGATATCAATCCCAGTTGTAAGTAAATGATGTGGGTCATCCATTTTTAGCTTGGCTTCCCCACCACCAAAAATATTGCGAAAAATATGACTAAACGCAGTTGCAATTTTATCATAAGTTTCGCTAAATTTAACTTTTACCGTTTGATCCATTTCGTTCATTATCCCAATCAATTGTCCCTTAGCTTCAATTAAATCATCAAGTTGATGATTCATAAATTCGTAACGATCCTTTACTTCTGCATAGGCATCAATTGAATTAACGTTAATCGGACCCAACTCATCAATTTCAGATTGGATTGATTTAATCAATGAATCAATTTCGGGTAATTCAAGTTCCAACTTCTTCATTGAGCTAGTTCCTTTAATCATGTTATCGCGTTGATAATGCTCAGAATCCAGGTTATCTACAGCTGTTTTTAAATTTGATTCTAGCTTTTGAACTATTTCTGTTTGAGAAATTAAACGATCCTGAAGATCGGAAACTTGCTGATCATATTTTTGATCATCTTGGTTAAACTTATCAATTTTTGAATTAAGGTCGTTGACATCCCGCTTAACACTTTGGATTTGTTGTTCTAGTTCGGGAATATTAGTTTTTACTGCCACCACTTCTTGATTAATTGATTGCTTAAGTCCGTTTATACTATTGACTAAACTTTTTAATTGAGTTTCAAAATTCAACCTTTGTTTTAAAAGACTTTTCTCACTGGACTTGAGTTGACTATTTTGTTCTTTTAAGCGAATCAACTTTTCTTTAATTTCAGATGATTTGATATTATTTTCGTTAATATCTCGCGTAAGTTTTTCAATCTGACTTTTAACTGAGGTATTCTTGGACTGATTTTGCTTAATTTGCATCTTTAAATCACTAATCTTATGAGAGAGAGCAACCTCATTTACGTCATCATCACCGGTTGTGTTTTTTAATTGTAATCGAATTGCATCAGCACTTCTTTGAGACTCCTTTAAACTACTTTGATTCATACTAATGCTTTTTTGCTTGGCTTGAATTTCTCCTTTTAATTCATTTAATTTTTGGCGAAGTTTATCGTGCTTATCTTGAGCTATTTTGTGTTGATTTTGGAATTCTTTGATAGTCTCCTCATCAGCGTTCATCTTCTGACCCATTTCTTCAACTTGCTGATTTAAGTGGACCAATTTTTCTTTTTGACTTAATAAGCCAGTCGACTGGTTTTTATTAGAACCACCAGTGATTGCACCTCCAGCATTAACGACATCTCCATCTAAAGTTACCACTTTAGCCTTATGACCAATTGTCTTACTGATCTTTGTAGCACTTTTTAAATCAATCGCAATTATCGTACCACCCAACAGGTGATTCTTAACTCGTGTCATATTAGATGGCATTTTGACTAGGTCCGAAGCAATTCCAACAAAGCCAGAAATCGATTTTACTTCATTTAACACATTAGAGGATAAATAACGTTCATTAACGGCATTCATAGGTAAGAACGTAACTCTTCCCAGTTTCTTCTCACTTAAATAGTGAATTGCTTCTCTAGCGTCTTTAACGTTCTCGGTGATAACCTGCTGAACCTGGCTTCCTAGTGCTGTCTCAATGGCTAGCACATAACGATCAGGAACTTCAATAAAATCACTCACCGTTCCTTTAATTCCGACTAAATTTGCTTTGTTTTTTAATAAGTTTCGCGTTCCGCGATAAAGCGAATTATGATTTCCCAAGATTGACTTAATGCTGTCTCGTTCCGTTTTAGTCTCCTGAAAAACACGCAATGCAGCATACCAGCTGGCCTTTAATTCTTTTTCTTTATCACTTGAATCTGACAACCTCTTATCAACTTGCTTTAAATCATCCACCATTTGCTTTTGATCGTCTTGAAGTTTCGATAATTCGGTCTCTTCTGAAGTAATTTCTTGCTTTAAAAGGTTGCTTTGATCCTCAATTGCATTAATCCGCTGGTACTTCTCTTTTACCTCACTATCACTACGCTGGGATAATTTTTGCGTTAACTTTAAATTATTCTTGGCATTGGCTAATGACTGCATCAAATCTATGTAATCATTTCTTGTATTTTCAAGTTCTGTTTGCTTTTCCAATAAATTTTGTTGAATAGGAGCCGTTTCAAGCTGCTTCATCTTATGAGAATAGTTGGAAATGAGAGCCTGCTTTTTACTAATTTGACCTTGGTTGTCAGTAATATTATCTTTGACGTTTTCAAGTTGCTTTTTTAAATCACTTACTTTACTTTCCAAGTCTTTAATCTTTTGTTGCTTAAATTCACGTCGTTGCTGAGATAACTGCTGATCACTATGAGCTGATTCGAGTGATTTAGTGTCACTTAAAAGTTGACTTTGAAGTTGTTCACGCTTTTGACTTAAGCTTTTAATCTTATTCGTTAACCCACGTTTGCGTTCTTTAACTTCCTTAACTTTTATTTTTAAATTAGTAAAAGTAGTGTCTTGCTTTTTTAGTTCATTTTCCAGATTCAATTTTGCGTCTTCATGATTTTTAATCTTAATCACTAATTTAGAATACTTTAATTGATCAAGATACTTTTTCTTATCTAAATAGAGCGAAGCAGCATCACTTTGGTCCTTTAGGGGCCCGATTTGTTTGTCCAATTCGTTAATAATATCTGAGATTCGATCCAAATTTCCTTGAGTATCAGCTAACTTTTGTTCAGTTTCCACCTTTTGTTTTTTATATCGGTAAACTCCAGCAGCTGTCTCAATAATTGATCGCCTTTTTTCAGCATCATCATTAAGAATTTCGTCAACATTCCCTTGCGAAATAATGGAAAGAGAACCTTCACCCAATCCAGTATCCATAAAAAGATTATTAATATCCTTCAATCGGCAATCTTTATCATTGATTGAATAAGAACTATCGCCATTTCGATAAACTTTACGTGTGATTTTTATTTCGGTGTAATTCGAATCTAAAAAATGATCAGAATTATCAAAATAAATGCTTACCTCGGCACGACTAAGAGCTCTGCGCCCTTTGGACCCAGAGAAAATGACGTCTAACATTTTTTTACCACGTAGAGTTTTGGCAGACTGCTCACCTAAAACCCAACGAATCGCCTCGATGACATTACTTTTTCCGCTACCATTTGGACCAACAATTCCAGTAAGCCCATCATGAAAGTCAATTGTGGTTTTGTCTGCAAAAGATTTAAATCCTGCAATCTCAATTGATTTTAACTTCACCTTAATGCCTCATTTACTTAATACTTGTGCTTACTCCCAGTTCATTGAGTGCTTTCTTTGCCGCTTTCTGTTCAGCATCCTTCTTGGAGTGGCCTAAACCGACTCCCATTTTTTTTCCGTTAACTTTTACCGCGACTTTAAACTTACGGTCATTATCAGGACCATCTTCACTAACTAATTCGTAATCTAAATCAACTGGGCCATTTTCTTGAACGACTTCCTGTAATTCAGTTTTATGATCAAAGAATTCGTCAAACCAACCCTCATCAAGTTTGGGAAAGATCACAATCTGACAAAAATGCTTAACCGTTTCCATTCCTTGGTCAAGATACACGGCTCCAATAAATGATTCAAAAATATCACATAGAAGTGAGTCACGTTGTCTAGCATTAGCCTTTTCTTCACCCTTACCGAGTCGGATATACTTGTCAAAATGACATTCACGGGCAAAACGGCTAAAGCTATGCTCATTAACCATCGCAGCCCTTAATCTAGTAAGTCGACCTTGTGGTAATTCAGGAAAACGTCTAAAGATGTAGTCTGAAACCACCAATTGATAGACGGCATCCCCCAAAAACTCCAGACGTTCATAAAATTTTAATCCTTGACCGGGATGCTCGTTTACGTATGATGCTTGAGTCATTGCTTCATCTAAAAGTGCTTCATCGTTAAACTTAATATTAAACTTGTCTTTTAACAAGTCATCAAACTGCTTTTGCAATTCTATTTCCTCCAAAGGTAACATTTTTTCTTTTAATTATATCATTAATGCCTAAATTACGATAATTGCATAATAAAAAATGACCCGTCATAACAACGAATCATCTATTTCTTTGCAATGTGTTTTTTCGTTTTTGGATCAATATCTCGCATAATTACATTTACTAGATCGCCGACATCACTGATATTCTCAGTATTTTCACTGGTGAAAACATCACCAAATTCATCCTCTAATTCAACGATAAAGCCCGCCATATCAATAAAATCAGCGCCTAAATCATTAGTAAAGTTTAAGTCATTCGTTACCTTATCAACCGGAACCTTAAAACGACTTGAGGTGATTTCTGCTACTTTTTTAAATACTGTTTCTCTATCCATCAGTGATCCCTCCTACTGCTCACTATTTTTAATACTATCCATTTCATCAGTATGATTAGAAAAATAATCTTTCACTGAATCAACAAAATTAGAATTAATAATTTGCTGAATTTGAACAATCGTATTTCTAACTGTCTTAGCCTGGCTACTACCATGGCTCTTAACCACCGGGGCTTTTAATCCAAGTAAAACGGCACCACCGTACTTAGTGTAATCCATCTTGTGGGCAATCTTTCTTAAAGTATCCTTGAGTAATAAAGCGCCCACTTTGGACTTAACTCCGCCATTTACAATACCGTCTTTTAGCATATTAATCATTGACAGTGCAGTTCCCTCAATACTCTTTAAAACTGCATTGCCAGTAAAGCCATCGGTTACCGCTACATCGGTAACACCATCCAGCAATCCTCGTGATTCAATGTTACCAATAAAATTAATGTCATCATTTTTTCTTAAAGCGCGATACATTTTTTGATGAATCTTATTTCCCTTGTCAGACTCAGTGCCATTATTGATCAACCCAACCCGTGGATTTTTAATCTTTAACACTCTTTCAGCATAATATTTACCTAGTAGCGCATACTGATAAACATTAACAACCTTAGCATCAGCATTTGCTCCACAATCAATTAATGTGAAACCAGTATCGTTATCAATTACTGGCAAAGTAGTGACCAGTCCCGGACGATCAATTCCTTTGATTCGACCAATTATCAATAAACCGGCAACTAGAATGGCACCAGTATTCCCACAGGAATAAAACGCATCAGCTGTTCCAACTTTAACAGCTCGAGCAGCCATGACCAGACTTGACCCCTTTTTTTCTTTTACCGCTTTAACGGGTTCATCTTCCATTTTAATAACTTCATCCGATTGAATCACTTTGATATTTTCTTTGTTATTTAACAAGGAATTGATTTTATCAGAATCACCAAAGAGTTGAAACTCCACGTGATCCATTTCATCACGAGCAAGCTCAATCCCTCTGACAATTTCATCAGGTGCGTTATCGCCACCCATTGCATCAACAGCAATTTTTATCATTATAAGCAAAGCTCCTTAATCAAACTTAACATCTTGATTTAAAGATTTAAGTCTTTTTACTAACTTTCGATTTTGTGGTTCTTGTTCCCAGTTAACATCATCAACAATTTCTTTTGCAACAGTCTGCGCTGTGCTCAAAATATTAATGTCAGAAATGGGATCTCCAACTTTAAAAGTTGGCATCCCAGACTGATTTTTACCGAGAATGTCCCCAGGACCTCTTAATTCTAAATCTTTTTGTGAAATAAAGAAACCATCAGTTGACGAACACATCACATTCATTCGTTTTCTACCAGTCTCATTTTTAGGGTCAGCAATTAAAATACAATAAGCTTGCTGGTCTCCTCGCCCCACACGACCCCGAAGTTGATGAAGTTGAGCCAACCCAAAGTGGTCAGCATCATAAATCACAATAGTACTTGCGTTGGAAACGTCAACTCCGACTTCAATTACGGTGGTAGAAACTAGAACTTGTACCTTATTAGTTTTAAAAGCATCCATTACTTTATTTTTGTCTTCATCATTCATTTGACCATGGAGCAAGCCAACCGTGTATTTACCTCCAAGTTCGTGCTGAAAGTTTTGGTATGTATCAGTCACGTTTCTCATATCCACTGCTTCAGATTCACCGATAAGTGGGACTACCACGTAAACTTGTTCCCCATTATTTAAACGCTTTTTGACAAAATTAAGCATTGCATCAACCTGTTGATTCTTAATCCAAGCCGTTTTAATTGGCTTTCTCCCACCTGGTAACTCATCGATGACCGAGACATCCATCTCACCATACGCCGTTATCGATAAAGTTCGTGGAATGGGGGTAGCAGTCATCGATAACACGTTCGTTGATTTACCCTTTTCTCGCATGGCTTTTCTTTGGTTGACTCCAAAACGATGCTGCTCATCAATGACGGCTAATCCTAGATTATGGTATTTAACCTCTTTTTGAAACAACGCATGAGTACCCACCACCAAGTTAATCTCGCCACTTTTAATACGGGGTAAAAGTTCATTTCGTGCCGCTCTAGAGGTATCACCAGTCAATAGTCCGATGTTAACACTAGTATCCTTAAAAAGTTCAGCAAGTCCGTCCGCATGTTGCTCGGCTAAAATTTCAGTGGGAGCCATTATTACAGCTTGCTTTCCCGAAAGAACTGCAGCATAAATTGCAATAGCAGCCACAACCGTTTTTCCGCTCCCGACATCACCCTGTAAAAGCCGATTCATCTGATATGGACGCTTTAGATCAGATAAAATTTCTGAAATAACCTTTTTTTGTGCCAAGGTTAATTCGTATGGAAGGGAACTCATAAACGTCTGTAATTTAGCACGATTAATGGTTAGCGAAGAATTAGGGGCTTGATTTTTCTGGTGTTTTAAAGTTTGCATTCGCATTTGAAACAAGAAAAATTCATCAAACTTTGCAGTTCTACGTGCAAGTGCTGCTGCTCTTTGATTTTTTGGAAAGTGCATGTTAGAAATGACACTTTTTAAATTTTCTAATTTATACTTTTTTAAAACCCAATTGGGAATGAAATCTTCAATTTGATCTTGGTACTGATCATAGGCTTCGGTTACCAATTGGCGAATGGTATTCTGGGTAATCTTATGGTTAGCGGGATAAATTGAACCAAATTTTTCGCCATCACCAGATTTCAAAATTTTAATTCCGGATATTGATTTTTTATTTGCATCAAACTTTCCGTAAATTAAAATTTCATCCCCGGCTTCAACCTGTTTCTTTAGCCACGGCTGATTAAAAAAGGACACCGGAATCACATCATTACCAACTAGTAACTTAATAGTTAAACGACTTCTACGTCTTCCAAAAAAATTAACCGTAGGATTGATAGCAACCTTACCTTTCAGAGTGACCACCTGCTGATCAGAAATTTCAGAAAGATCTTTAGTTCGAAAATCTTCATAACGAAATGGAAAGTATGTCAGTAAATCATAAATGGTCACAATCCCCAAATCATTTAGAGCTTCAACTTTTTTGGGACCGACTCCTCTAAGCGTTTCCACATGGTCATCTAACCCACTCATCAAATTCACCTCCTAAAAAGACTGTTAATCCACAGGGACTAGCAGTCTTATTAAGTATCTATCTATATAATATTACCTATTCAACGGAAATAATCAACGGATAAACTGGTTGATCACCCTCATGAGTCTCAACTTCTAATTCATCGTCCACTGATAAAGCAGCATTCGAAACTTTATCAGCATCATCCTGATCAGCGTCTTTTCCAAAGATAATCGTAACGTTTTCGCTATCAACATCTAACATTTTTTTCAGCATCTTAATAGCTGCATCATCCAAAGAAGAACCAAGGACCTGAATGTCTCCATCAATAATCCCCATGTAACTACCCTTTTTAATGTCCATTCCATTAATCTTTGTATCACGAACGGCGGTCGTCACTTGGCCACTCTTAACGGTATCTAAAGAGTTGTCCATCTGGGTCTGATTTTCTTTAAAAGTACTATCAGGATCAAACGAGAACATTGCTGTTAATCCTTGTGGGATGGTCTTGGTGTGGACAACTTCCATTGGAATGTCTGTAATTTCCTGGGCTTGCTCCGCCGAGAGAAAAATATTCTTATTGTTAGGGAGAACGATCGCTTTTTTAGCATTGCTGTTATTAACAGCATCAACAATATCTTGCGTACTAGGGTTCATCGTTTGCCCGCCACTAATAATGTTAGTTACTCCTAAGCTCTTAAAGAGCTTCTCTAAGCCTGCACCCGCAACCACCGCAATAATTGCTAAGTCACGCGGCTTTTTATGCTCTTTTTCTTCCTTTAAATCATCGGTCTTTTGAGCTTTTTCATCGCTTTCCATGATTGATTCTTGTTGCAAACGCATGTTATCAACTTTAACGGTTGCTAAGTCACCAAATTGTTGTCCCCACGACAAGACCTTGCCAGGATGCTCCGTGTGAACGTGAACTCGAACCACTTCATCATCATTAATGACCAAAAGTGAGTCCCCTAATTTGGCCAGATAGTTATAAAAAGTATCGTAGTCGAATTTCTGGGTAACCTGCTTTCCCCTCCCAATTCGAACCATAATTTGGGTACAATACCCATAAACAATGTCTGCTGGGTTTAATTTACCCTGAGCACTCTTATGGTGCTCAACATCAATCATTTCGTTCATTTCTTCAGAATTAGGTTGATGTTCGCCTTTATCTTCAATCTTTCGACCATTTAAAACATCATCAAAAGCTTGAAAAACAAATACCAATCCTTGTCCACCAGAATCTACCACACCCACCTGCTTTAATACTGGGAGAAGATCTGGGGTTTTTTTAAGAGCTTTCTCAGAAGCATCAAGAATTGAGTCCATTACCTTTACAACATCGTCAGTATTTGAAGCAGTACTTTCACCAGCTTTAGCAGCTAGTCTGACTACAGTTAAAATCGTCCCTTCAGTGGGCTTCATGACCGAACTATAAGCAGTTTTAGCTCCAGCGATAATAGCATCTGCAAATTCTTTAGCATCAAGATCCTTTTTACCTTCAACGTTTTTTGCAAAACCACGGAAAATCTGAGACATAATGACACCAGAGTTACCTCGAGCTCCCATTAATAGCCCCTTAGCAAGTGCAGAAGCCTTACCGCCAATCGTATCATCATTTGACTTATCGATGTAACTTTCTCCACTTGATAATGACAAACTCATGTTCGTTCCAGTGTCTCCGTCTGGAACTGGGAAAACATTTAACGAATTAATAAAATCCGTATTATTATTAAGAACGACCGCGGCAGCTTGAACCATTTGGTCGAACTCTTTAGTAGTAATCTTAGTTAATGACACTATTATCAAATCCTCCTTATACTCAAACCACTAGTCGTTAATAACCTTAACGCCCTGAACAATTACGTTTACTGAATCTGCATTAATCCCTAGCATTGTTTCCAAATTATATTTAACTTTTGACTGAACATTACGAGAAACTTCAGAGATCTTGGTTCCATAACTCACAATAACGTTGACATCAACTTGAACTTTCTTGTTAACTTCTCTGACAACTACTCCCTTTGAGTAACTATCCTTTCGAAGAATTTCATTCATATTATCTTTAAATTGGTTTTTGCTAGCCATGCCAACAACTCCATAATTATCGGTTGCGGCACCGCCGACTACTGTAGCAATTACATCATTATCAATATCAATTGATCCATATTGAGTGTTTAACTTTACAGCCATCGTTTGCATCCCCTTATCTTTTCGAGCTCATAACGATATCTAATGTTACCACACCCCATTATAAAACAAAAATATGAATCATGGTGTCAAGGACATTTACTTGAAAGAAACTTTGCATTTATGACGGTATTATGGTAGATTATTTAAGTGGACTATTGAATATAAAAGAATTCCAGAGTAAGGAGGGATATTATGGCTAAGGATCAAATTAATGGTAAGAGAACTCATTTTGGTAACCGTCGTTCTCACGCTTTAAACTCATCAAGAAGAAGTTGGAAGCCAAACTTACAAAAGGTACGCATCTTAGTTGATGGTAAACCCAAACGTGTTTGGGTTAGTGCCAGAACTTTAAAATCTGGTAAGATTACTAGAGTATAATCAGTATTATTTTAATTAATTAATTAAAAAAGCAGTACAACCATTCAGTGGTTGTACTGCTTTTTTAGTCTCGGCTTTGAATCACCATCAATACTCCCTCATCAAAAGCAAATGAAGCACTATCTCCAATAAATTCATTACTTGAATAAGAAGTTGGATACCCCACCCAATGATGATTTAATTGATATCTTTCATCACTGAGCGTTAAATGCATTGGCAACAGCGGACAAAAGTCTAAATATTTCATTCCAGTGATTTTCTTAATATGATGCGACCCACTTAGAAAATATCGGATTACATTTTGACTATCAATGAGTCTCAGCTTTGAAAGATAGGGTTTAATATTTGGCTTTAAGACCATCAAAAAATTGGTCAGCAAGTGATCAAGACGCCCGCCCGAAAAGCCATAAATATCGATCTCATTCTTAGGAAAATATTTGCCAGCGGTCCTGATACCCAATTCAGTATCAGTCTCATCCTTTACCGGATCAACCCGAATAACGTGCTTAGCATTTTGTAATATTATTTTAAATTCCGAATCTGAAACCGAATCGAAGTCACCAACAGCGTATTCAGGAATAATGCCCAATTCGATTAACCGTAGGCTTCCTCGATCAACCCCAATGAAAGGACCCTTTATTTTTTTAGTCTTTAAGTTAGCTGGCCATAACTCAATTGGTCCACCAACAACGACATTTACTTTATTCATAATTAAAAATTAGTAGCATCCTTAAGGGCCTGGATACGAGCGGCAGGATCTTCTGCATCAAAAACATATGAACCGGCTACGGCGACGTTTGCACCAGCTTTATAGGCGTCAACTACCGTCTTATTGTTAACTCCACCATCAATTTCAATGTCATAGGAATATGAATCATTTTCCTCACGTAATTTATTTAATTTTCTAACCTTACTAATCGTTTCAGGAATAAACTTTTGACCACCAAATCCGGGATTAACAGTCATAACAAGAACTTGATCAACCATGTACAAGACTGGCTTAATCATCTCCACTGGGGTTCCCGGGTTAATTACGACTTCAGCTCTAACATTTTTATCTTTAATCATTTGAAGGGCACGATGAATATGAGGAGTTGATTCAACATGAACCCCAATAATATCTGCGTTAGCATCAGCAAAAGTATCAATATATCTTTCAGGATTCTCAATCATTAAATGACAGTCAAGTGTTAATCCAGTAATGGGACGAATCTCTTTGACCCAGCCTGGACCATAGGCAATCGCCGGAACAAACATCCCATCCATAACATCGATATGTAGTAATTCGGCACCACCCTTATCGACTTTTTCAATGTCTTTTTGTAGGTTTACGTAATCCGCACTTAAAATTGAAGGAGCAACTTTAATCATGTTTAATTTCCTCTTTTCTTATTATACATTGGTTTTTGTGCTTTTAATAAATGATATTCTTGCAGATAATCATCATACCTGCTCGATAGAATTGTACCACTTTCAACCCCGGCTTTCACGGCACAACCAGGTTCATTAACATGCAGACATTCACGAAACTTACAGTTGGCTGAAGCACGTACAAATTCCGGAAAATAATTTTTTAATTCATTTGACTTAATTTCCAAAGTATCAAAAGAAGAGAAGCCCGGCGTGTCAGCAATCAAGCCGCCATTTACCGTTAGTAAAGACACCTTCCTAGTAGTATGCTTCCCTCGGCTTAAAGACTTAGATACGACTCCAGTTTTAAGCTTTAACTTAGGGTCAATTTCGTTAAGCAGCGTCGATTTGCCGGACCCCGTCTGACCCATTACGATTGATTGTTTGTGAGGAAGTAACTTCGAAACATCGCTCACTGCCTTTACATCATCTTTTTTATCAGGCAACACAACTTCATAACCAATTTTTCTATAATCAGCCGCAACCGTTTTAAAAAAATCAACCTGCGCTTTTGACGTTAACAAGTCAGTTTTACTAAGATAAATAATCGGAATAATCTTCTGCTTTTCGAGAGCCACCAGTTGCTTATCTAATAGTGAGAAAGAAAAAGCAGGTTCAATGGCTGAATTAACTACAATTGCCTGATCAGTATTAGCAACTGGTGGTCTGACTAATTGATTAAAGCGTGGTAAAACCCTTAAAATGTAGCCCTCGTTCACATTAGTTTCATCAAACTCTACCAGGTCGCCAACGATGGGCTTAATATTTCTTTTCCTAAAGTTCCCTCGTGCTCTCGTCCGGTACATTTTTTCATCGGACTCAACATCATAGAACCCACTCAAGGATTGATAAATCTTGCCTTTTCTCACATTAATCTCCTATTGAATCCTCTGAAAGCCCGCAATAAAGAAGCCATCAGAATCATAGTCATCTGGATAAATTTTTAAAGCATCTGTATCACGATTTGGCTTTAGGTTTTTTCTTGTCTTGACCCAAACCGGTTTAAAGTTTTGGTGCTGATCTAAAAACCTGCTGACATTCTCACTATTCTCTTGATTCATGATGGTACATGTACTAAATACCAACTGTCCACCCACTTTAAGTGTTGGTGCCGCAGCATTCAAAATTTCAGTTTGAATCTTTACAAGATGTAAAACGTCATCAAGTGTCTTATCGTATCGAATCTCTGGTTTACGCCTCATCAAACCAAGTCCCGAACAGGGAGCATCAACCAGGATTTTATCAAAAGTACTTTCACCAAACAATTTAGAAACATTACGAGCGTCAATGGCATGAACTTCAATATTATCTTTCACACCCATTCGGGACGCATTTTGCTCAATCTTGGTTAATTTTTTACGATGAAGATCTAAAGCTTCAACCTTACCAGTAGTCAAATATTCAGCAATTTGCGTGGTTTTACCACCGGGAGCCGCACAAGCATCTAGCACATAGTCATCATTTTTAATGTTCATAGATTGAACCGGCAACATGGCACTTTCGTCCTGAATCGTAAACAAACCCTCTTTAAACAACGGACTACTACTAGCATTTTTACCAGATAAGATAAGCGCATGATCAGCTACCTCACTACTATTAACCTCGTATCCCTCATGAACAAATTTTTCCTTTAAATCATCATCAGAAATCTTACGATGGTTTACCCGGACTGATTGCTTAGCTGGCTGATTAATACTTTTAAGTATATCAACCGTCTTATTCATACCAAGCTGCTCATTAAGTTGTTTTACAATCCACAGCGGAACACTATAAAAGATCGAGTCATAGGTAGCAGTGTCTTTAGTTTCATCAATTGGTAGTAATCCATTTCGTTGGATGTGATGAAGAACTCCGGTAACAAGTCGTCTAATGCCATCATGCCCACGCTTTTTGGCAATCTTAATTGATTCATCAAAAATCGCACGATCTGGTATTTTGTCTAAATACTGCATTTGATAAATTGCCGTATACAGTAATTCTTTGACCCAACCATCAAGTTTGTCAGACCTTTTTACTAAATGGTCAACATAATAAGCTAACGTCAGCCGATGCTGAATCACACCATAAACAATGTTAGTATACAGGGAAATATCTTTGGGACTCATCGTGCTAGAATCAATCACATTGTTGATTTGAAGATTAGAATACGCACCGCCATGAACACGCTCTAGTGTTTTTACGGCTAAGTATCGTGGATTACTTGAGTTATTTTCTGTCAATAAACTGATCTCCAATTTCTAATTTCTGGTTACCGTTCAAATATTCGGTAATTGACTTTTTTGGCTTCCCAGACGGTTGAATTTCTTCAATTCCTAAAACCGTCCCGTTCCCAGCAGCAATTTTTAAATGGTGTTTATCTTTACTAACCACCTTACCAGGATCTAAATCAGTCTGCTCATCAATAACCGTTGTTTTCCAAATCTTATTTGGTTTCCCATTCACCATTATAAATGCAGTTGGATCAGGTCTTAACGCTCTGACTTTTGCATCAACCAAACGAGCAGGTTGGGTAAAATCTAACTCTTCTTGTTCTCGCTTAATGTTTGGCGAAAACACAACTTGTTTTTCATCCTGTGCTTGGGGATGTGCAGTTCCATTAATAACTTCTTTTAAAGTCTTTAAGAGAAGGTCACGTCCCACTAAACTCAACTTTTTAAACATACTATCAGTATCATCGGTGTTTTCAATCTTCACAGATTGTTGAGCTAAAACGTCACCAGCATCCATCTTTTTGACCATGTACATGATCGAAATTCCGGTTTCTTTATCTCCATTCATAATGGCATATTGAACCGGAGCCCCACCACGATATTTCGGCAGTAAAGATCCATGAACATTGATATCCGCAATTTGCGCTGCTTCAAGCAATTTAGTCGGCAAAAATTGGCCAAATGCAGCAGTAATAATAAAATCTGGCTTCATTTGAATAATTTCTTCCATTTCGGGACTTCCACCTAATTTTTGTGGTTGTAATACCGGTAACCCCAAATCTTGACTAGCTTTTTTAACCGGCGATTCTTCAATTTGATGTTTTCGTCCCACCGGTCGATCTGGCTGGGTTACTACTGCCAACACTTTGTAATTCTGATTTAAAGCTTTTAGGATTGGAACACTAAATTCAGGAGTTCCCATAAATACAATTGATTTCATAATAATTCACCTACATAAAACTGACTGGTTCTGGATCAATTCCGATCCGTAAACCCTTTCTGACTTCTTTTTGTGATACTTGTAAAACATGCTTTAAGCTTTCATTGAGCTTTAAGTCACGTTTGTACTTAATAATGATTTGGAAATAATAACGTTTTTTCATTCGAGCAATCGGCCTAGGCGTTGGCCCCAAAATAATGGTGGCTTGATTAAGCGACTTTTTAAGATAATTAGCAACCTCATACGATTCATTAGCCGCCTGTCTCTCATTTAGTGAACTAATTGACACTTTAATGGTAAAGAAGTACGGAGAATAATCAGCTAAATGTCTTAATTGCATTTCTTTTTGATAAAATGCTTCATAATCCTGGTCTTTAGCTAATTGAATCACATAATTATCGGGATTATAGGTCTGAATAATGACCTCTCCGTCCTTATCAGCTCGTCCAGCTCGCCCAGAAACTTGAGTTAACAAATCAAACGTTCGTTCACTGGACCGAAAATCAGGTAAATCCAACCCGGTATCAGCATTTAATACCCCCACCAAAGTTACATTCGGAAAATCCAGTCCCTTAGCAATCATCTGCGTTCCTAGTAAAACATCAGCACGATGTTCACCAAATTCACGAAGTAACTTCTCATGAGAACCTTTTTTTCGGGTTGTATCAACATCCATCCTGATCACCCGTGCTTTTGAAATGAGTTCATGTAATTGTCGCTCTACCTTTTCAGTTCCAGTACCAAAGTAACGAATATTTTTACTGTGACAGTTGGGACAATACTTAGGGATTGGTTCCTCAAACCCGCAATAATGACACTTCATCGTATGAGAATCCATGTGAAGTGTCAAAGAAATATCACAGTTGGGACATTTTAAAACGTAGCCACAATCACGACACATCAGAAAAGACGAGAATCCACGACGATTAAGCATTAACACTACTTGCTCGTGCTTCTCAATTCTTTGCCTAATCGCACTGAGTAATTGGTGCGAAAAGATTCCGTCATGAGTCTCTTCTTCTTTAGTCATATCAACAACTAAAACTTCTGGTAAACGCCTCCGATTAATACGATCGGGAAGCCGTAGAAATTTATAAACTCCCTTTCCCGCTCGCGCCCTTGACTCTAGAGAAGGCGTTGCACTCCCAAGTATGACCGGGCAATGATGATAATTGCCACGCCAAATGGCAACATCCCGCGTGTGATAACGTGGATTATCATCCTGCTTGTAACTTGTATCGTGTTCCTCATCAAGAATAATAATCCCAATATCAGAAAGAGGAGCAAAAACTGCTGATCTTGCTCCTACTACCACCTTTGCACTTCCATTATTTATTCTACGCCACTCATCATACTTTTCTCCAGTTGACAGACCACTATGAATCACAGCGACTTGATTACCAAACCGATTTTTAACTCGATTAACCATCTGGGGAGTTAAAGAAATCTCCGGAACTAACATTAACGCCGTCTCACCTAAATCTAGAGCCTTTTGGATGGATTGAAGATAAACCTCAGTCTTACCTGATCCAGTTACTCCTTCAAGTAGGTAGGTCTCATTTTGATGAGCTTCAATGGAACGATCAATTTCACGGACAGCATGTGCTTGATCAATTGTCAACTTTTTTGGTTGATCAATTTTAATATCATGTTTGTATGGGTCACGATATTTCTCAACCTGAACTTTTTTTATCCAATTCTTCTTTTCAAAACTGTTAATCGCCGAATTAGATATTTTAAGATCATTAACGAGGTGGGTCTGAATAATTGGTTGATCAGTATGGTGCTCTAAGACAGAAAGTAAGTTTAATTGAGAAGTGGCATTCTTACGAAGTTGTTTTTTTGCCTGACCAAAATCACTTAATTGATTTAAAATGGCCGTTTCCGTTTTCTTTTTGGCTTCATTTTGAACTTTGTAAATCACTTGGATTTCATTGTTCTTACGTAACTTAGCAAGTTTCCCCATCTCAGTACTATTAAAATGCTCCGTGTCAAACGGAACCATACTCTGGTCTTTAAACTTATCATTAAGCTCTTGATCGGCAAGATTTCCAGTTGCTTTTACGTAGGTTGTATATCTTGCTTTCATCGCATTAGGCAGCATGGTCAAAAGACAACTAATTCGAAAAGAATAAGTTGTATCAGCCAACCACTTAGAAAGTTCAATCATTTCGTCGTTCAACACTGGACTTAAATCCATGGTACTATCAATCTTTTTGAGTTGATTAATCTGGTCCGGTTTCTCATCTGTAATATCAACGACAAAACCTTCAACTTTTCTATTTCCATTCCCAAATGGAACAATGACCCTCATGCCTCGTTTCAGTTGATCTTCTAATCCAGTAGGAATTAAGTATGAATAGGGTACATTTGTTTGCATGGTCGGAACATCAACAATCACTTTTGCAATTTTCAAATTACCCCTTCTTTCCATTCTTGTATATTACAGATTAACTATAAAAGGTCAACAACGACATTTAACACTTCACTAGCAACTTTTAATTTAGATTCCACTCCTGTCTTTTTGACCAAACCATCTTTTGAGATGATTGAAACCTGATTATCGTCACTATTAAAACCAATTAATGAATTGGAAACATCATTTAATACCACTAGGTCTAATTTCTTTTTCTTTAACTTTTGATTAGCATTTTTTAGGGGATCATTGGTCTCGGCCGCAAAACCAACTACCAACTGATTAGGCCCCTTCTGTTTTGCCACTTTTGCAACAATATCATCGTTCTTAATTAGATGAAGATCTAAAGAATCATGGTCTTGATCCTTCTTGATTTTTTGTTTTTCCGCATGAGCAGGTTTAAAATCACTAACCGCAGCAGCCATAATCAAAACCTGATTATCTGAAAATAAGCGTTGCACCTGGTGTTCCAGTTGATCAGCAGAACTAACTTTGATAACTTTCACACCATCTGGAATCTGGCACTGACTGTTGGCACTTACAAGTGTCACATTGGCTCCCATCTTTTTAGCAACCTCAGCAATTGCATATCCCATCTTTCCTGATGAATTATTTGATAAGTATCTAACCGGATCAATTGGTTCTCTAGTTCCACCAGCAGTTACTAATACATTAACACCAGAAAGAGGTTGGTTATCATGATCACTTAATCGACTAACCACAAACTGATAAATTTCTTCTGGTTCAGCAAGTCGACCTAGGGCTGAATATCCTTCGGCTAGTGGACCAACTTGTGGCTCAATAAATTCGATACCATCATCTTTTAATCTTTGAATATTTCTTTGGGTAGCTGGATTTTTTAACATGACGTCATTCATTGCTGGCGCAAAATACTTAGGGCAGTCCATGGCTAACATAGTCGTACTTGCAAAATCATCTGCAATCCCATTCGCTGTTTTAGAAATAAAATCAGCCGTAGCTGGGGCAACAATCGCTAAATCGGCCCATTTAGCTAGCCCAATATGATTAATCGTAGTTGAATCATCAAAATAACTTTGATCATCATAGACGTCATTTTTCGATAAAACTTGAAAAGTTAATTTCGAAACAAATCGTTTGGCAAACGATGTCATTACTACTTTGACACTAGCACCATTCTTTTTTAAAAGTCTCAATAAATAAACTGCCTTATAAGCAGCAACGCTACCAGATACAAATAAGACAATTCGCTTCCCGTTTAACAAAATTATACCCTCCAAAGTATTTCTTATTAATTATACTACACATCCCTTATTATTCATTTAATAAAAAAAGACCCTGTGATGAGATTCATCACAAAAGTCCTTTCTTACTTACTTTTTGGAGCAATGGTTAACACGCCGGCAGCAATTTCTTCCAACGCCATTCCAACTGATTTTACTGACTTATAATGGGGAAGCAATGGCTTCGCACCTTGATCAAGTTCTTCAGCTCTTTTGCTAGCTAACATAACGAGTGAATATCTTGAATCAACGTGTTGCAACAAATCTTCAAGTGGTGGATAAATAAACATTAAATTTCATCTCCTAATTTATTAAGATAATTTGGCATAACGCGCTTTACCTTTAAACGCTCGCTTTTAACAATTGTTTTAATTCGGTCTACCGCATTCGAAACCTTATCATTCACAACTGCATAATCATAGTTTTGCATCATTCGGATTTCCTTAGAAGCTTTTTCGATCCGTTTGTTGATAACTTCAATATCATCAGTCCCACGACCAACCAAACGATCCCTAAGTGAATCAATGTCAGGTGGAGTCAGGAAAATAAAAACTCCGTCTGGGCAGTTAGCACGAACCTGCATGGCACCATTAACTTCAATTTCCAGAAAAACATCTCTTCCTGAATCTAATGTCTCGTTAACGTATTGTAACGGGGTGCCATAGTAATTGTCAACATACTTAGCATACTCAAGCATTTTGCCATTTTTAATATTCTGTTCAAATTGCGTTTTTGAAACAAAGTAATAATCAACCCCGTTAACCTCTCCCTCACGGGGCTTTCTGGTAGTCATTGAGATTGAATACTTAAAATCGACATCAGGCTCATTGAAAAGGGCTTTTCTAACCGTTCCCTTTCCCACTCCACTTGGACCAGAAAGAACAATTAACATTCCTCTTTCACTCACTTAAACCGCTCCTTTTTCGTAACTTCTTTATATATATTATGCAATTTATAAATCAATTAATCAACAAGAGATAAAATGAAGCTTATTTCATTTTTTGTCTCTTTTGTTGGTTGGCCAAGTTTAAAAGTTCAGAGGCATGTTCCATGGTTAACTTAGTAACTGTGGTTCCTGCTAACATTCTAGCAAGTTCTTTAACACGTTGCTCACCTGATAAGGGCTGAACCGAAGTCTCCGTTCGATTATTAGAATCAACATGCTTCGAGATGAAATCATGATTATCAGCCATGGCCGCCACCTGTGGTAGGTGGGTAATACACAAAACCTGTGACTTCTTACCAATTGCACTAATTTTATCGGCAATTGCTTGAGCCACTCTTCCCGAAACCCCAGTATCTACCTCGTCAAACACGATTGAAGTTACTCCTTGGACGCGGGAAAAGATCGTTTTAAGAGCTAACATAATTCGAGACAGTTCACCACCTGAGGCAATTTTGGATAAGGGTGCCATGTCCTCACCTGGATTTGTTCGGATGTAAAACTCAACTTCTTCAATTCCATTTCGATTAAAAGTATCTTTAGGTAAATTAGAAAAACGAACTTCGAACTGCGTTTTATCCATGTACAAATCAGCTAATTGTTGATGAATTTCAGCCGTTAACTTTTCAGCTTGCTGATGTCTAATGTCACTTAATTTTTTCCCAAGTTTATTTAATTCTTTGACGGAAGCATTGAAGCGTTCTTCTAAATTATTGCCACTCTTTTCATCCGTCTCCATATCGGTTAATTCGCCAGAGATTTTATCGTAATACTTTAAAATCTGTTTAATCGAATCACCGTATTTTCGTTTTAACTCAAAAATAGTATTTAGGCGTTGTTCAACTTCGTTCAATCGATCAGGGTCAAACTCCAAATTATCCATCTGATTACTAATCTCTCCAGCAGCATCTTGCAACGTATAATAGGCATTTTTAACATTCTCAGAAATTGACTTGAACTCATCATCTAACCGTTCTAAATCTTCAAGAGCGTTCATGGCATCCCCGATCATATCAATTGGGCTAATACTTTCGTCACCATTAATATCATTAAAACTTCTTCCTAGACTATCGCTAATGGCCTGAAAATTATTTAAACGATCCCTTTCGGCTATCAGATCTTCCTCTTCGCCATCCGTTAAATCAGCCGTTTCAATTTCATTTACCTGGTACTTAAGCATATCAATGCGTTGAGCCCATTCTTTTTCATTTTTATTTTTATGATTTAATTCTTTCTTTAATTTAAGGTATTTTTTATACTGTTCCTGATAAAGCTTAAGCGTAGGTTTGAGGCTGTCGCCAGCAAATTCATCAAGTAAACCAATGTGCTTATCAGGTTGCATCAGCGCTTGATGTTCATTTTGCCCATAAATATCAACCAAAGTTTCGCCAACTTTTTTTAGCGTATTTGTATTCACCAACATACCATTGATGCGACATACGTTGCGACCGTTACGATATAATTCACGCTGTAAAATTACCGTATCATCATCATGTTCGATCCCAAATTTATCCAAAACATGAGCAGTAAGACCATCCTTAGGAATGGCAAACATTCCCTGTAAAATTGATTTATTAGCACCCTTTCTAATAAAGTGAGACGATCCCCTACCACCAGCAAGTAGACCAACGGCATCAATAATAATCGACTTTCCGGCACCAGTTTCTCCTGACAGGACTGTCATCCCCGTGTAAAAATTAACTTCCAATTGATCGATAATCGCAAAGTCTTTGATTGAAATCTCCTGTAACAACTTCTCACCTTCTTAATTATTTAAACTTTTGTAAGCCCGATCCATAGCACCTTCAACCGAAACATCATTTTCTACTTCAGGATCATCAGATGATTTTAGATGAATCAAGAATTCAATATTTCCCTCGCCACCCTTGATGGGAGAAAAATCAAGTCCTAAAACAGAAAAGCCAGCCTCAGTCGCAAACTGAATGACGTTATTAATCACCTGTTTATGCACGTTTTTGTCCCTTACAATGCCATGCTTACCAACGTTTCCACGACCAGCCTCAAACTGCGGCTTAATCAAAGCCACGACTTCACCATGTTCCGCTAAAATTGCTTTTAGTGGTTTTAAAATCAATTTAAGTGAAATAAAAGAAACGTCAATCGAAGCAAAACTGGGCTCACCAAGGGTAAAATCCTCTGGTTTACTGTACCGAAAATTAGTATTCTCCATTACAACAACACGAGGGTCGTTTCTAAGCTTCCAAACTAATTGATTTGTCCCAACATCTAAGGCGTAACTCAATTTAGCTCCATTTTGTAACATTACATCCGTAAATCCACCGGTGGAGGATCCGATGTCCAAAACGATTTTATCACGAACACTAATGTTAAAACTTTTGAGTGCTTTTGCTAATTTTAATCCACCCCGACTGACAAAGGGAAGCGCATTTCCTTTTAAATGTAACTTGGTCTCAACTGGAATCTTCACACCTGGTTTATCCATGCGTTGTTCATTTTTTCCGAGTACTTCGCCAGCCATAACGGCTCTTTTTGCCTTTTCGCGTGTATCAAACAATCCCTGCTTGACAAGTAATACATCAACCCGTTCTTTATCCTTTGCCATTACAACCTCACTTTTTCATCACAAAATAAGATAAAAATGAATCTAACAAATCGGGTGAAAATTCATCCGGTAACTTACTCAGCGCCTCTTGACTTTTATTAATAGTCTCGTTTAATTTCTGAATTGCTCCACTAATTCCTAACAAATTTACATACGTATTTTTATCAACATCATCCTGATTTTCACGGTCGGGAGCATCTTTAATATCATCAAAAATTTGAAAAGCTAGTCCAAAATTCCAAGCAAACTCAGACAAACATTTCTGACTTGCTTGATCAGCATCAGCAATGGTCGCCCCAGCCATAACACAATAATGAAACAGTTCACCGGTCTTGTTTCTATGTAAATGCATTAATTCATCCAGATTCAAATGTTGGTTATCTGAACTGACATCTACAGTTTGACCAGCTACCATTCCGTCTGGACCAGCAGCGTGGGATAATAACTGAATCAATTGAACTCTTTTTACGGCTGACAAATCAGCTCTAGCAATCCAGTTAAACGCTAACGTCAGCAATCCGTCCCCAGCTAGGGTTGCAATATCAGCGCCAAATTTTTTATGATTGGAGAGTTGACCACGACGATAATCATCATTATCCATGGCGGGTAGATCATCATGAATTAAGGAATAGGTATGAACTAATTCAACCGCAGAGCTGGTTTTAATGGTGGTGTCATCAATTTTATAATTTAAAGTTTTTAGGGTGGCTAACGTCAGTAACGGCCGTAACCGTTTTCCACCAGCCATCAAGGAATATTTCATGGCATCGACAATTAATTTCACCGAACTCGACTTATCAATGTTTGTTTCTAACATTTGATCGATTCTCGGAATATATTCAGTTTTAAATTCTGAGAGAATTTGTTTATTGGGTGTCATCACTGTCTCCACTTTGCTGATCACGATCAAACGGGACTTCATTATCACTGTCATCCATCATTTTAGTAAGCGTTTTTTGTGCATTTGAAAGTGTCTTTTGCATTTCGTTACTTAACTGAACTCCATCTTTAAATTCTGAAAGAGCTTTTTCTAAAGGTACGTCTCCCTGTTCAAGTTGATTAACGATTCCTTCTAATTTATCCATATTTTCTTCAAAAGTTGGTTTTTTATCTGCCATTATTTATTGTCTCCTTTAAGTCCAACATGATCAACGGTTGCACTAGCACTTCCATCACTGAACTGAATCCGAATGTGTTCATCCTTTTTTAAATCCTTAGCTGACTTAACTAATTTATCATGATCGTTTGTAACCATCCCATACCCAGAACTCATTAAACGTAGTGGGCTTAGATGGTCGAGTGCACTGACGTTTGAATTTAACTGATTCCGTTTTGTTTCCAAAATTCCTTGAACGGACTTCTTCATCGATTCAAGATAATAATTAACCTGTTTTTGGTTCGCATTGATGCTATGAACCGGTGAATTTAATTTTAGTTGTTCTAAATAAGCTTGAAGTTGATTATGATAATGATTTAGTAAATCTTTCATGTTAGTACCCAGCTTGGTATTTAAAGTATCTAATTGCTGGACATAGGATTCATAAAGACGTTCGGGCTGGTTAAAAACGTAAGAATTCATCACTTTATCGTATTGTGACCTCGAACGGCCCAGAATGTTATCCATGGCGTTATAAATCCTAGTCTGTTTAGTCTTTAAATCAAGAATTACATCACTAAGCACAGGAACCGCCAACTCAGCAGCTGCCGTCGGAGTTGCTGCTCGTTTGTCAGAAACTAAATCAGCAATCGTTGTATCAGTTTCATGTCCAACTGATGAAATCACCGGAATCTCACTATTATAAATAGCTCTTGCGACAATTTCTTCATTAAAGGGCCATAAATCCTCAATAGAACCACCACCACGACCAATAATGAGAGTATCGAAGCCGCCAATTTCGTTGACTCGATTAATTTGATGAGCAATCTCACTCGCTGCATTCTCACCTTGAACAGCCGCTGGAAACAGGACAATTTGAGCAATCGGGAATCTCCGTCTAACGGTCGTAATGATGTCCTTAATGACTGCACCACTTTGAGAGGTGACTACGGCAATTTTCTTGGGATACATCGGAAGCGGTTTTTTATGAATTCCTTCAAACAAGCCCTCTTTGGCTAGTTTATTTTTTAACTGTTCGTAAGCTTCATAAAGTTGACCCACTCCATCCGGTTCCATGTGGTCAATATAAAACTGATACATTCCCGTTTTTTCATACACGGAAACGTGTCCAGTAACAAGGACTTTCATTCCCTCCTCTGGCATGAATTTAATCTTAGAGAAGGCCGATTTAAACATGGTAACGTTAATTTTTGAGTTATCATCCTTTAAACTAAAATATTGATGAGTTGGTCGCAAACGAAAATTGGAAATTTCACCGGTAAGATAAACTCGTCCTAGGTATGGATCAACATCAAATTTCTTTTTAATATACTGTGTCAAAGCCGATACAGTCAAATATTTACTTGCCACTCTTTTTGCTCCATTCACACATATCAACCGTTTGTTGCATCAAGGTTGCGATTGTCATTGGTCCAACGCCTCCCGGCACCGGAGTGATATATTCGATATTGTCACTTTTTGACTTGTATTCGACGTCGCCAGCCAATTTACCATTCTCATCCATATTTTGGCCAACATCAATGACAACGGCACCTGGTTTAAAATCATCATCATTTAATATGGCATACTTGCCGACCGCTGAAATAACTACATCCGCTTGCTTCGTATACTTTGAAACATCGTCAGTGTGACTATGAACGTCAATCACAGTTGCATTCGCGTTAAGCATCAACGCTAACATTGGCTTTCCAACAATTGAACTACGGCCAACAATCACAACGTTTTTACCATCTAAGTCAATATGGTACTCCGATAGTAAAGTCATAATGCCCTTTGGGGTACATGCAACCGGGTAATTCTCTTTAAGATTAAGAAACAACTTGCCGACATTAACGGGATGAAAACCATCCACATCTTTTGTAGGATCAATTGCCTCAATCACTTTGTCTTCGTCAATATGATCAGGAAGTGGCGATTGAACTAAGATTCCATTGATTCTAGGGTTCTCATTCAAACTTCTCACAATTTGGATCAATTCGTCTTGCGTGGTTGATTCAGGTAAAGCTTTCTTAACGGAATAGATGCCTAACTCGGTTGCCTTTTTTTCTTTGCTTCGAACATATCTTTGACTTGCCTGGTCATTTCCAACGATTACTACTGCTAATCCTGGAGTAATTCCAGCTTGTTTTAGTTGAAAAACTCGCTTTTTTGTTTTTAAGTTCAGGTCTTTTGCAACCTTTCTGCCATCAATTATGCTAACCACGAAAACATCTCCCGATACATTATTATTAGTACAATTCTAGCATATTATTTTTGTTCTAGCTAAATGTAAAAAAATAAGAACCCATCACGGGTTCTTATTTTTCAATCGCACTATCTAAAACGCCATTAATAAAGTTTCGTGACTTATCATCACAAAACTTTTTAGCTAATTCTAAAGCCTCATTAATGGCAACCTTATTTGGCGTGGCTTCTTCATACTTAATTTCATACAGCGCAATTCTTAAGATAATCAGGTCAGCTTTACTAATTCGATCAATCGACCATTTATTCGCTAAGTGATCCGTGATGATCTTATCAAGTTCACTTTTATGCTCTCTTACCCCATTAACAATTTCCAAGTAATATTCTGGTGCCTTTACATCTTCATTTGTAAGATAATCAAAAAATTCACTTGGTTCAACAGCATCATTACTTTCCATCGCAAATAGGGTTTGAAAAGCTAACTCTCTAATTTGATGTCGACTTATTTTCACTTTTTATCCTCATTATCGAATAATTTATCAGTATCAACTTTACCAGTACTCTTTGGAGGAATCATTCCTTCAACGTGAACATTTACGGAACCGATACGAAGGTCAGTCATAAACAACAACTGTTGTTTTACTTGGTTTTGGATCTCTAAAGCAACTTTAGGAACCGAAACCCCGTAATTTAGGTATACAAAAATATCAACATTCAATTTGCCATTTTCAATTGCTAATCTGATACCCTTACCGCGCTCTTTTCTTCCAAATAATTCGTTAACACTGGAAGAAAAACTACCACGCATCCGGTTAACACCTTCAACTTGCACGGCCGCAATTCCAGCAATGACCTCAATCACACGAGGTGCAATTTTAATCGAACCTAGGTCTGATTTCTTATTGTCGAGTGTAATGAAACTTTCGTCTGCTGCCATAATATAACCCCCAATTGGCTAAACAATCAGATCTTTCTGACCATTATGCCCGAGAAATGTAAGTACCGTCATCAGTATTGATCACTAACTTATCACCCTTATTTACAAAGAATGGAACTTGAAGCGTTAAACCAGTGGTCATAGTAGCAGGTTTAGATCCACCGGAAGCAGTATCACCCTTAATTCCAGGTTCAGTATCTGCTACTTCAAGTGTGACCGTCTTTGGCACTTCAACTCCCAGAGTTTCACCGCCATACTGAATAACTTGAACTTCCATATTCTCTTGTAAGTAGTTCATTTCTTCTTTAACTTGCTCTCTTGGAATCGTTAGTTGTTCATAATTATCCATGTCCATAAAGACAAGGCCACTACCATCATCATAGAGGTATTGCATCTTTTTGGTTTCAATGTTAGCTTTCTCAACTTTAGCACTAGCTCTGAAAGTCTTTTCCTGAACGGCTCCCGTTCTTAAATTCTTTAACTTAGTACGAACAAATGCTCCACCCTTACCGGGCTTTACGTGTTGAAAACTAACAATCTTCCAGATGTTATTGTCAGCTTGAATGGTCATACCATTTTTTACTTTTACAATTGAAATTGACATTTTCATGCCTCCCACATATTTATGTTCCTATCATATCAATATCGATCACGTAAAAGCAAGTTACGATATTGATAAAAAAAGAGACCCCTGCGTTAACGCTAGGCCTCTTTGGATTTACTTAGTTGCTACTTCTGCTTCAGGGTAAACAGAAACTTGACGTTTGTCACGACCTAAACGTTCGAAACGAACAATTCCATCAACTAAAGCAAATAATGTGTCATCTCCACCACGTTTAACGTTCTTACCTGGGTAAATATGAGTTCCACGTTGACGGTATAAGATTGTACCAGTTGTTACTGATGAACCATCAGCAGCTTTAGTCCCTAAACGACGTCCAGCTGAGTCACGGCCGTTAGATGATGAACCACCGGTTTTATGGTGAGAGAAAAATTGTAGATTCATTTTTAACATGCGTTTACACCTCCAAATTAAAAGTGTTATTTTACTTCAACGTAATTCGAATACTGTTTTGAAATATCCATAAGTCCATTCATAAAGCTTTCAAGTAACGTTTGGACCTTAACATCATTCAAATGTTCACTAGGAATCTTAACTTGGAGATATCCTCCATTTTTCTCATCCTGTTCTACATATGGATCAATGTCACAAACGGTAATTAAACCATTCACAGAAGAAATTGCTAACGCTGATACTGCTGCACAGACGATATCATGTCCATACTCCCCAGAATCAGCGTGACCAGTCACTTTAAATCCAGCTATTAAATTATGATTTAAATCAAATGTAGCTTTAATCATACGGCTTAAGCGTTAATCTTGTTGATAGTAACCTTAGTATAAGGTTGTCTATGACCCTTCTTTGATTGAGCACCCTTTTTAGGTTTGTATCTAAAGATACGGATCTTCTTACCCTTACCTTGCTTATCAACTTTTCCTTCGACTGAAGCACCATCAACTAATGGTGAACCAACCTTAGGGGTTTTGCCACTAACAAAGACAACATCATCAAAAGTAACCTTGTCACCTTCGTTAGCATCAAGTTTTTCAACAAAGATGGCTTCACCTTCAGAAACTTTGTATTGCTTGCCACCTGTTTCAATAATTGCGTACATGTAGTGCACCTCCTTATAATTTGCTTAGACTCGCCAGTATTAAGTGCCCACTGGGCTTTAAAACTCAAACTGAGCGGTTGTAGCTGTGGAAGTCCACAATTACAACATCATAAGTATATAAAAATTAATGTTATAAGTCAAATAAAAAAGGACACGCCAGATATTAAGCGTGTGCCCTTTTTTCGAGATGTCGCAGGAGCGATTCGAACGCTCGACCTACGGTTTAGAAGACCGTTGCTCTATCCAGCTGAGCTACTGCGACATAAACTCAAACAACAAGAATAATTATATTGAATATCGAACTATAAGTCAATGGTTTTTAGTACATTGCTTGATTTAATGATCATTTAAAACCAGCTTTAAATCATCTTGCAGTAGATTATTAAATTTATCGGTGATTGTATCTGGACTAAAGCCTAAATCAACAATGCCGAACTTTAAGAATAAAGTCCAAGCGTGCTTATATCCAATCTTGCTTTTTTCATAATAACTCTTTAGTAACATATTCAGCATCGACAAATACAAAGAATTAAGGTCGTCAGTCTTTTTCATTCCTAATAATTTATTTAACATCTCATCATCCACAGTAATCACATCCACCCAACTTTGTAGGTTAGCAATTAGCAAAAAATCCCTGAAAGTCCTAATGTAACTTTCGAGCTGGTTGTCACGATTATTCTCAGAACTAGTGATGTCCGTTTTAAGCATCCCAGAATTTTTAGCCAATTCAGAAAAGTGAATGTCTAAAGAAACATAAGAACTTGAAACATGAGTTCCGGGTTTCCAAATTGTTTGATTCTTAGCATCTAACTGCCGATATAAGTTGATTGTGTCCGAAACCATTTTGTTAATATCCATTATTGTTTTGCCACTCCTTAATTTGCTGTTCAATTTGAGTAATTTCTTCGGGATGTTGAACTAAATCATACCAAGTAACGTCCATCTTGTTTCTAAACCACGTTAGTTGTCTCTTAGCGTAGTGTCTTGAGTCTTGCTTAACATCTTCTACTACTCGATCCAAACTTTCGTTACCATTGAAATAAGGGATGAATTCTCGATACCCAATTCCCTTACTAGCAGGAATTTTACTCCCACCATTTTCAAAAAGCCACTTATTTTCTTTAATTAACCCGTCCTCCATCATCTTGTCTACTCGTTGATTAATCCGCTGGTATAGGACATCACGACGCGTATTAAGTCCCACAATCAATTCATCATACTGCTGTCCCTGATTATTCTGCTTGGAAATTGGCTTCCCACTAACCAAGTAGACTTCTAAAGCTCGAAGAATCCGTCGGGTATTTTCAGGAGGGGTTTTCGATGCTGTTACGGAATCAACTTGGTTTAATTTATCCCACATCTTGAGCTGACCGAGATCATTAAGCTCTTGAGTAAGTTTTTCCCTAACCGCCGGGTCATGCTTGCTTCCTAAATTTAACCCCTTTAATAGTGAATTAAGATAAAAGCCTGTCCCGCCAACGATGATTGGAAGATGACCACGATTTGTAATCTCATCGATCAATTTTCGCGCCGACTTAACAAAATCAGCCACTGAATATTGTTCGTTAACATCAATGATGTTTATTAAATAATGAGGAATCCCCTGCTGCTCCATTCGAGAAATCTTAGCAGTACCAATATCCAAATGACGGTAAACCTGCATTGAGTCGCCAGAAATAATTTCCCCATTAAACTGTTTTGCAATTTTAATTGATAAGTCGGTTTTTCCAACTGCTGTTGGACCGACAATCGCTAATAATTTGTTCATAAATTCACCTAATTAATGATGTTCTATACTGGATATATTAGCGCAAATAACGCATAATAGACAAGTAGATAATAAAAAAGGAGGCAATGACTATGAGTAAATTTACACAAGGATTTACTACGGGAGTTGCAGCATGTATTGGAGTCGCTGCAGGAGTTTGGCTTTCATTCAAAAAAACGGTGGTTCAACCAATGGAGGAACAAGAGTCCAAAATTAATGAAAACCGTAAAAGAGCAAACAGAAAAAGTCATTCAGCTCATTTAAGTTAATTATTAATAATAAAAAGAGAACTCAATCGAGTTCTCTTTTTATTTAACCCTTTTTAATTTTGCCATCCCATCGCTGGTAACCTTCGTTAAGAATTGAAATATTCTTAAAACCCTTTTTGTGAAGGAACTTGGCAGCTTTCATACTCAAAGTTTTATTCTGATCGTACAAATAAACTGGTAGATCCGGTCTCAGTTCCTGATAAAAACTTCGAAAAGTTGAATATGGCATGTTTCTTGCACCAAGAATGTGACCATCATTAAAAGCTTTACTCTCACGTAAGTCAATCACTTGCGATTTACGAATTCCACTTTGAAATTCATCTTCATTTAAAAACTTACAATAACGTTTGGCCATTAAAATAGTAAATTCATGGTATAACCACCAAATTAACAGAACCACTCCTAGAGTGATCAAAAAATAAAGAACTGAAACTATCACACTACTCAATTAAAATCTCTCCAATACTTTTATCTAAATTGTAATGCTAACGAAGCTGCACCAATTACCCCAGCATCATTACCCAACTGAGCTAATTTAATTTTAGTTGAATCTCTAATTGATGGAAACGCATTTTCCTGGAAATATCTAGTAGTTGGTTGAAGCAAAGTGTTTCCAGCATTCGAAACTCCACCACCAATAATGATACTTGCTGGGTTCAAAGTATTTCCAATATCGGATAAGGCTAGTCCAAGGTAAAAACAAATCTTATCCACAACCTGGTTAGCAAAGATATCGCCATTATCTGCCAGATAAAAAACCATTTTTGAAGTGATTTTTTCATCAGTATTTTCAAGATCCTTTAGACGTGAATGTCCCTTAAAATCTTTAGACATATCCTTAGCAACGTGAACGATTCCAGTTGCTGAAGCGTACTGCTCTAAACAACCTTTCTTTCCACAGGTACAAAGGTAACCATTTGGTTGAACAGCAATGTGTCCAACTTCACCGGCCCCACCATTGACCCCGTGAAGGAGTTTACCGTTGGCAATCACTCCGCCACCGACACCAGTTCCTAGCGTAACAAAAACCACGTCATCTTCAGTACTACCTGCACCCTTCCAGTACTCACCTAAGGAAGCCACATTGGCATCATTGTCTAATTGAAATGGTAATCCAACCCCATTCTGAATCAATTCTCGAACTGGTTGTTCATCTTTCCAGTTAAGGTTAAAAGCTTCAGAAACTGTCCCCTTCTCACGGTTTACAGTTCCTGGTGTTCCCATTCCAATTCCAACAAAATCATTAATGGTTTTGTCAGAATCCTCGATATGTTTGTTGATTGACTTAACAATGTTCTCAACGATGTGAGCACCCTTGTCGCTTGTATCAGTAAGCACTCTCCACTTATCAAGAACCTCACCATTTTCGTCCAAAAAAGCCATTTTAGTAGTGGTACCACCTAAGTCAATTCCAATCAAATTCTTTGCCATTCTATAGACCTCCCGTCTCATTTTTAGATTTTAAGTTTTTCTCTTCAATCCTGTGTTCACGTGTTAATACTAGTTTTGCGGATGTAAACTCTCGATCACTAACTACATGAGCATCATGAAGATGGTCAAGTTCTAAGGCCATTACTTCAATATCCCAGAGTCGTTTGCCGACATATACATATATTCCAAATTTTTTTAACAGTTGTTGAACATCATATAGAGTTGTCATTTTAATCATCATCCTAAATTAACTATGTACAACGTGTCAACGAACAGAACCTAAATAGTACATTATTATTATACCAATAATTAAAGCGGTTGCATAAAATAATCTCATAATTTTATTTAAATTGATATTGTGCTTTAATCCTACAACAAAACTAATCAGGTAACCACCAATGAATCCGCCAATATGACCAAAAATATCAATCCCAGGCGTAAAAATATCAAATACAAGATTAATTACCACAAAAAGAATAAACGTCTTTGCAGTACTTCTGACAAATGCATCACCACGATATTGAAAAGCAATCATTAAAAAGGCCCCAAATAATCCAAAAATAGCGGTACTGGATCCTGCCGAAATCCCACTTCCAAACGCAAAACTCATTAAATTCCCGCAAAATCCTGCGACCATAAAAATGACGAAATATCTTAAATGACCAACGATCGGTTCAATTAATTTTCCCAAATAATATAAGGTGATCCCATTAATTAAGATATGTTGAAAACCAATATGAACAAAAATGGGAGTAATTAGGCGCCACCACTGACCATCTTTTACTAAGGGGTTATATTGCGCACCAAATTTCAGTAGATTAACGGTGTTCTCTGAACCACCACTTATAGTCATCATCAAATACACAACTATCATTATGAACAGTAGTACATACGTTACCCAGGGATAATTATTGACTTTTTTAAGTTTTTGTTTGATCATTATAAACCCTCTAAAAAATAATCCGATCTAATCTAACATCAAACGGATCCGGTTTCCAATCTAACTCAGAAACGATTTGGACTTTTTGGGCCAATGAAACCTTATAACCATCAAATCGAGATAAATAACGATCATAAAATCCCGCCCCATAACCAATTCTCTGATTGCTATCAGGATTAAAGGCAACTCCTGGAACCACCATCAAATCAATCGAATCACCGGAGACCCGCTTTCCATCGGCGGGCTCCCAAATCCCAAACTTAGTCTTTTGAAATGTTAAATTGTGACTAATCTCAATAAACTCCATTTGGTGTTTAGGAAGTGTCCGAGGAACCACCACTTTTTTCCCCTCGCTTAAAGCCGCAAAAATAATCGGAGCTGTGGGAATCTCGATGACAGTATTCATGGTTGTGGCGACCACCTTGGCGTTCTGCCATTCTTGAAGGTCAAAAAGCGCTCCATACAACCCATAAAAAAATTGATCAAATGGTTTAGCATCCTTCATTCTTTTTAAAATTAATTCTCTAACTTCATTTTTATTCATTTACATAACCCGTTAATTTTATAATAAAAAAGATTTTGGGTAAAAACCCAAAATCTTATTTTGTTTCGCGATGTAAAGTAACTTTTCTATCACGTGGGCAATACTTTTCTAATTCTAAGCGATCGGGATTATTTCTACGACTCTTAGTTGATAAGTAATTGCGTTCGTGGCATTCAGTACATTCCAAAGTGATATGAACACGCATGTCAAATACCTCCAAACATATTCGTTTTTTATAACTAATTCAACAATCATAATATTAACATCTTTAGCACTATATATCCAGTCTCATTTAAATAATGTTAAGTAATTTTACTTAACAGCACTTTATGGCTTATTTTGAACATCATCCCAGTATGCTTGATAAATTTGTTTAGCAAGATTCAAGTTATTACTTTCTGCATTAACAGGAAGATTAGGAATGGCCAAAGCAACCACGACCTGTGGATCTTTTGATGGTGCATAAGATGCCAAACTCAACGTAACAGTTGGCTTACCATTGTAGAATGTTTGAGCAGTACCGGTCTTAGCAGACACTTCGGGAGATAAGCTTGATAAATCTCCACCGGTTTTATATTTATTGGTACCATGAACCACCTGATACAATCCCTGCGTGACAACGTTTCGTTCTTGTTGTGTCATTGGAATCTCATTTAACACCGTTGGCATGGTCGTATTTTGAATGGCTCCAAGTTGTCCATTCTTGGTATTGGTTGATCTTACATTTTGAACTACATGTGGCTTCAAACGGTATCCGCCATTAGCAATCGTGGACATATATTGGGCTAATTGAATCGTAGTGTACGAGTCATAGTTACCAAATGATTCATCCAAAGATTTACCAATATTAGCAAACGTTGATGGCCCTTGAATTCCAGCGGTTTCACCCGGTAGATCAATCCCAGTCTTAACACCTAAGCCAAATTGATTGAAGTAATTT
The DNA here is from genome assembly GCF_059901425.1 of Fructilactobacillus sp. X2R1C3. Lineage (NCBI taxonomy): Bacteria > Bacillati > Bacillota > Bacilli > Lactobacillales > Lactobacillaceae > Fructilactobacillus > Fructilactobacillus sp. X2R1C3. Next base: position 277,495 of record NZ_JBWXUW010000002.1, read on the forward strand.
CGTTCAATGTTAAAAATGTTAGGACTCATATTGAGTGATCCACCAGCCTTATACCTGAAGCCGCCTTCTTTCATGGCAAGTTGCATCATGTAAGAGTTAGAAGAAACCTCTAGAGCACCCTGGGCGTTAACCGGCATATTGGCCTCACCATTTTTGTTAAACCAGGAACTCTTCTTAGCTCCACCAATATCAATTGGCATATCTTCCATTGTACTGTTATTCGGTGTAATAACCTTATCCATCAAGGCGCCTGAAACCATTGCACCCTTAACAACCGATCCCATGACAATGGCACTGTTGATGGTGCCTAACTCGTTTGGTGTCACTTTACCAGTCTTAGGATCACGGTTAACACCAGCCATTCCAATTACCGCACCAGTCTTTGGGTTCATAACAACGGCGTAAGCTCCCGTTGAATCACCAACGCCACCAGACTCTGCACCCTTAACTAAATCTTGGAGTTTATTTTGAAATTTAGAGTTAATGGACAACTGAAGATTCTGGCCTCGTTGACCTGGATACTTCTTAACTTCCTTAACAATCTTGTTATCCCCACCAACTTTAACTTCGGTCTGGGACTTAGAACCACGTAGAATAGGCTCATATTGTTGTTCCAAATTACTTTGTCCAACTGAATCATTTCTTGAATACCCTTCCGCTAAAAGTTCATTAACCCGATCAGAAGGTAAACCAGTTTTACTGGATGAAACATTTCCAACAATACTTTGAATTTCATTTCCAGATGGGTAATCACGAGACCAACTTGTTCCAACCTGAACTCCAGGCATTTCAGAAGCATGTTCACCAACTTCAGCAATTTCTTTGTTACTTACACCATCGGTTTTAATGTTAGTAGTTGATAATTGATAAGCTCCACTCATTTCCGTAAAAATGGCAGCAGCGTTCTTCATTTGAGGAGTAACCTTCACAATTTTTCCATCCTGGATCATATCGAGGGCTTTATTGTAGGCTGCTTGTGGGGCTAACTTTGTTCCATTAGGAACTTCTTTAGTAGCGTTTTCCAGGTTAGTCTTATCAGCCAAATAGTACTCACCAACTTGTTTTTTAGTAAGACCTTTGGTTGGAATAGTGATGTAACTCCCAAGCTTATTCGCATCATTATAAATTTCCTGGGGCATTACGCTTAGTCCCTTAGTATAGGTGATGGCACGATGGGTTTTATTACCAACTAAAACCTTTCCAGTTGAGTCATAGATCATCCCACGCGGAACATTACCATACTTAACTGAATTGTCGCTCTGATTAACATCAGATTTATAAACTGATCCTTGAAAAATCTGCATGTATGCTAATCGAAATACTAAAACGGCAAATAATATTCCAACAATTGCGAAGATAAAATTCAGTCGAAATGGAATTTTAGAATTACCGTTTCGTCGACTTGAGTCCCGACTCCTTCTTCTGAATAACCGATCAAAAAAGTTTCTCACGATGCTAACGCTCCTTAACTAATTAATAACTCGAATTCATCATTTATAGCGTTTTTCTTAATTTATATATGATACTCTATTTATTAGAAAAACGGCAAACCTAGTCTTATTATAATTCATTGCTTTATAAATTAATGAGGTAATTAAATGCTTAACCAAAAAATAAAAAAGAGCCTATCTAAAAACTTTGCATTAATCCTAAGCTTTTTTATACCACTAGTTATTATGGCATTATACGCAGCATATCGCAATATGGCACCCTTCGGAAATAATACGATTCTAACGGTTGATTTAGGACAACAGTACGTTGATTTTTTTGCATATTTTAGAAGAGCTCTCTTGCACCATCCGTCATCAATTCTTTATTCATTTTCTAACGGATTAGGGAATGAAATGATCGGGACTTGGGCTTACTATCTAATGAGCCCGTTGAACCTCATCTTACTCTTTTTTAATAACGCATCCCTACCATCAGGAGTTCTCATCCTGCTGCTTTTAAAGATTGGCCTATCTGGTTTAACCTTTGCCATTCTAGTTCGCGAACTTCACCTTACGAATTCTTCACTCATACTGTCATCATTTGCAACTGCATATGCGTTAAACGGTTGGATGGTTGCCAATAATCTAAATATCATTTGGCTTGATGCCATGATTTTACTTCCTTTAATCGTGCTTGGCTTAGTTAAACTCTTAAAAAACGACCAAAAGTTACTATTCATTACGTCATACACAGCTATGTTGATCATCAACTACTACATGGCATACATGATCACAATTTTTATCGTTGCGCTAACTATCTACTATTTAGCCGTCCATGTTTCAAATACCAAAGATATGTTTGTTGGCTTTTTGCGACTAGTCGTAAATGGATTAATTTCGGTGGGATTAGCTGCTTTTATTCTTCTGCCTACTATCTACTCACTAATTAACTCCAAAGGACAGGGATTTTCTGATAAATTAAACTTTAAATTTGAATATCCAATGCTTGACTTAGTAACTAAATTTGCTCCTGGTGCTTTTAATTTTGACCAAATGCCCAAGGGCTTACCAAACCTTTTTATTTCAGAAACGATTTTAGTACTATTTTTGTTCTTTTTTGTTAATAAAACCTTTCCCAAAAGAACTCGAGTTTTAACTTTGGTAATGACCATCTTTTTACTGTTATCAACGTGTTTTCAGCCACTCGACTTATTTTGGCACGCATTTCAGTTTCCAATCTGGTACCCCTATCGTTTTTCGTTTGTAATATGTTTTTGGTTCATCATGGTCGCTTTAGTTAACTTATCGCACATTCAGGCAATTAGTTTTAAGCAAATTAGAACGTGGCTCATAATTTTATTGCTTGCACTAATGGTCGCTTATACCACCATTAGAATGCCTCAATATAACTACCTCAAATGGTTCACAATTGTGATTGAAGGACTTATGATTTTAGCCGCCATCATCGTTTTATTAACCAACTTTAGAAAAGAGAAATGGTTTAATGCTGGTATTTTTTCACTAATTGTCTTTGGCATTACCATTAATCTCATTCTCTCTTTAAACAACATCTCATACTTAAGTAATTCAGAATACCGTGGTTACGTAAACAAATTAGATCATGTCACAACTTACCTGAAACGTCATTCTTTAGATGGCCCATATCGAATCAGCAAGGACTTTTCCCGAACTAAAAACGACCCATTTAACTTTAATTTTTATGGTGCTTCCCTATTTTCATCCGTCATGAATCCTAAAATGTCTGATCTAATTGGAAAGATTGGCCAGCCAAATGGCGATGGTGTAATTGAATATTCCAGTGGGACCATGGTTTCAGATGCCCTGCTTTCAATGAAATACCATCTAGCTCGTCCCTACACTGCTTCAGTTGACGTTCCAGGTATTAGAGAGTTCCCAGAACGATATGACCAAAACTCATACAAAAACATGGGATCATCTGAGGGATTCTCAATATACGAAAACCAGTATGCGTTGCCAATGATGTTTAGAGCCAGTAGCCAATCAATCCACAAAAATGCTGCTAGTCCAGATCCCATCCAATACCAAGCACAGTTATGGTCAAATCTAACGGGCAACAACCATGTCCAAAGTCACCTCTTTTCGAGCAGTAACTTCGATCACGTTAAATACAATAACGTTACCAAACACAATCAACTTACTGGCACCATCTTCAACAAAGTCAACGTCTTAGAGCCAGCCTCGCTTGATCTCACGTTTAAGCCAAAAACTAACGACTCTTACTATTTGACGATGGGAACAGCGTTAAATAACAGTAACTGTGATTTGTCAGTTGACGGTAACCAACTATCACTTAATCCTGAATCTAATTCGATTAAGGTCATTAACATTGCCAATAACGCAAAAAACAAAAAGATTAAAGTGAAAATCAGCTTGAAAAAGTCATCACTTTGGTTAGAAAACTTTACTTTATACCAGCTAAATAATTCTTTATTTAAGCAAACCGATCGAAAACTTCAATCAGGAACCAAAAAAATATCCAGTCCAAACGCACGAACGGTAAAGGCTGATATAAAAACAAACGGTTCTAATTCAGTAATTGCTTCAAGCATCCCGTACTCGAAGGGCTGGAGTGCCAAAATAAACGGAAAGAAACATCCAATCACGAAATGGGATCATTACTTCATTGCACTTAAAACTGGAAAAGGAATGAAGCACATTCAACTTTCATATTGGCCACCATTCTTAAATATAGGAATAATCATTAGTGCTTTGACACTTATCACCTTAATTTTTAGAAGTTGGTTTAAAAAAAGATATAATAAATAGGACAATCGTCACTTGAGACGATTGTCCTATTTTAAATTAAAATTATTATTTAACTGATAATATCTTGACATGCATTACACCAGCAGGAATATCAATATCAACATTTTCTCCTACTTTATGGCCAAGCAAAGCCTGTGCAATTGGAGAATCATTTGAGATTTTCCCACTCATCGGGTCAGCTTCAGCAGCTCCGACAATTGTAAATGTCTCTGGTTCTTCATCAGGTAACTCCTTAAACTGAATTTCTTTCCCAACGGTCACTTCATCTTCGTCGGTCTCTTCTTTATCAACCACTTGAGCATATTGTAACATATGCTCTACCGTAGCAATTCTGCTCTCTAACATACTTTGTTCGTTTTTGGCAGACTCATATTCAGAGTTTTCAGATAGATCGCCGTAACTTCTAGCGACTTTAATTCGATCAACAATCTTTGGTCTTTGATTGACCTTTAAATCTTTTAATTCAGTTTCGAGCTTTTCTTTCCCCTCTTCAGTCATCGGGTACATTTCATCTTCAGCCATTCTTACACCTCACTATTTTATTCAAAATTAAAATACCATTTAAATTAAAGTTTGGCAACTTAATTATATTGTCGTATCAATTGCATTACTAATCGGATCGTCACCAACGTCATTTAAAATTGACTGAATTTTAGTAACTAGTAAGTCAATTGCTACTTGATTTTTGCCACCCTCTGGAATAATTATATCAGCATATCGTTTCGTGGGTTCAACAAATTGGAGATGCATGGGGCGAACGGTTGCTAAATATTGTTGAATTACCGAATCAAGCGTTCGACCACGTTCTTTAGTATCTCGCTCAATCCGTCTAATGACGCGAATATCAGCATCAGTATCTACATAAACTTTAATATCCATCAAGTCCCGGAGTCTTTTATCATCAAGAATTAAAATCCCCTCAACGATAATTACATCGCGTGGTTCTTGAGTGACAGCTTCACCACTCCTGGTGAATTTAGAATAATCATAGACCGGTTTCTCAATTGATTCATAGTTTAACAGCTGCTTCAATTGCTTAACCATTAAATCAGTGTCAAAAGCTAACGGATGATCGTAGTTAACCTGTCTTCTTTCATCCATTGTCATATTGGATTGATCCTTATAGTAAGAATCTTGCTGCAAGATTGCAATTGAATGTCCCAGCAAGCGATTCAAAATTGACCTACTTACCGTAGTTTTGCCACTACTAGAACCTCCAGTAACTCCAATAATTACGGGTCTTTTTTTGTTTTTCACTATTTTAATCCTCCACTATCGATCCATGTGAGTTTTAATGTTATTTTGTTGTTCTTTTAGGGTTTTAGCGTAATAAATCTTTTTAGTTTTCGGATCGGCCAAAAAATATAAATATCCTTTAGACATATCAGTTGGATATAGCACGGCTTGAACTGAGCTTATCGAGGGATTATCAAATGGTCCAGGACCAAATCCTTTATTAACATAAAGATTATATTTGGAATTAACCATTAAATCACGTTTTGAAAGTGTCTTTGAGTTTCGGTGAAGTGCATACAAAACGGCTACATCCGATTGAAGTGGCATATTTTTATCAATGCGATTTCTTAACACACCAGCCATTTTATTACGATCATTTTGACCTACACCTTCACGTTCAATCAAAGAAGCTAACGTTAAAGTTTGTTGAACCGTCAGCTTTTGATCTTTCATTCTTTGATAATATGGACCATACATTTGATTGCTTTTAGCGAGCATTAAACTGACCATCATCTTCAACGACGAATGTTTAGGGACGGGATATGTCGCTGGATAAAGGTACCCTTCAAAAAGATAACGGGTCCCCTTGGCATCTTTAGCGGATCCAAGTAATTCTGGATAATCCTTGGCCATTTCATCAAAGAAATTACGATTTTTCATCAAGGAAATAAACTCTGCCTTAGAAAAGTCAGTATTTTTAGCCACAATATTCCCAATTTGATCGATGTTGGCTCCTTCTGGAACGGTAACTTTACCATCAGTACTTTGAACGGGTTCAAAACTTCCACCCTTTTGTAAACTCCTAGCAATTGTATCTAAGGACATCGACGGCTTTAATTGATAATATCCTGACTTAAAATTAGTAATGTTATGTGATTTTACATAATAATTAAATACCATCCCACTTTTGACTACCTCTGACTTTTGTAAGATTGCCCCAATCTTTTTGGTAGAAGCCCCTCTTGGAATGTCAACTTGAGTCACCTCATTATCATGCGGATCCAGTGGTTGAAGTGAAGTTTTAAAATAGTGATGTCCAAATAACGCAATTGCAATTACTAAAATCACAATAATCGCAATTACGGAATAAATAATTTTCTTCCCAAATGAACTGGCTTTAATTTTTGAAATAAAGCCACTCAAATGCCCTTTTCTCTCACTCATTATGAATCCACCTTTATCTAATCTCAGCGCTTAATTCATCGGTCAAACGTTTTTGAATTTTATCGACCGCTTTATCAACAGTCTCGTCTTTCAAAGTGGCGTTAGGATCTTCAAAAGTCAATGAATATGCAATTGATTTTTTGCCTTCAGGCACATTTTGCCCCTGATATACGTCAAATACGGTAGCATTTTGTAAGTAGGCGCCACCTCTTCTAATAATTACATCATATATGTCCTCATTAGTAATGGTACGATCCACTAACATAGCAATATCTCGATGAACGGCAGGGTACTGACCAACCTTTTGGTATTGTTGCCCAGACTTAGGAGCTGCATTTAAATAATCAAGGTCCAGTTCAAAAACATAGGTTTCTTTAATCTTAAATTGCTTAGCGACTTCTGGATGAACTTCTCCGACAAAACCGATGATGTGATCATCTAGTTTAACAAGCGCCGTTCTACCCGGATGCATTTCGAGAATTTTATCAGTCGCAACATAAGTAACGTCACCCTTTAGGGAAAGACTCTCTAAGTATTTTTCAAGAATTCCCTTAATTTGATAAAAATCAACTGACTTAGCTTTCTGGTCCCAACTTGAAGCAACTAGCGATCCAGAAATGGCTCCAGCAATATGTTCCACTTCGTCCGGTCTTATCTGATCAGAAGTTTGCTTATAAAAGACACGACCCTGCTCATAAAGTGGCACATTAAGCACGTTTCGAGCCTGGTTATATGCCACATCATCCAATAATCCTGAAATTAAATTCATGCGTAAAACGGCATGATCTTCTGTCATTGGCCACTGCAAATTAGTCTCATGACTACCATTTAACATAAACATCTTTGCTTTGTCTTTTGTAGTTAACGAGTATGACATAGCATGTGTTAATCCAAGTCCCTCAAGTGTCTCCCTTGATCTTCGGATCATTAATTGCTTTGGTGTCAGTCCACCTTCAGTCGTTTGGGTGATTGGTAATGTTGACGGAATACTGTCATATCCATATATTCTGGCAACCTCTTCAATTAGGTCAGCATCAATTTTAATGTCCCAACATCTAGTGGGAACTGTAACCGTTAGATCGTTCCCAGATGCATCAACTGAAAATCCTAAACGTTTAAAGATTGAAATGATTTCTTCGTTACTGAGATTAGTTCCAAGAACGTGATTAATGTGAGGAGTTGAAATTGAAATCACCTGTGGCTTAACTTCAACATCGCTCCCGCTAACAACTCCCTGCTGAGATTGACCAAGAGCTAGATCTTGGGTCATTCCTGAAGCATACTCAAGTGCTTGCTCAACATTTCCGTGGTCAATCCCTCGTTCAAAACGTTGTGAAGCATCCGTGTGTAAAAGTTGCTTTTGTGCCATCTTTCTGGTTTTAACCGGATCAAAAACTCCTGCCTCTAATAAAATATTCTTAGTGTCAGAAGTAACTTCCGAATTCTTTCCACCCATTAATCCTGCTAAAGCAATTGGCTGGTCAGCCGCAACAACAACATCCGTGTTGGTTAATTTACGGTCATTGCCATCTAGAGTAGTAATTGACTCACCATCTTTGGCATTTCTAACCTCAACTTTATTAGTTTTTAATTTGTCAAGATCATAGGCATGCATTGGCTGTCCGACCTTTGTCATAACAAAATTAGTAATATCAACGACATTATTGATTGGTTTAATGCCCGAATTCCATAATTTAATTTGAAGCCAAAGTGGACTAGGTTTCACGTTTACGCCCTTAACAACTTTAAGCTTATAAATTGGCGCTAAATTAGTATCAGCCTTTGCTGAAACAAATTCCTTGCTGTCGTGTGTTCCAGTTGGAGCGCTAGCATGTTCGATAAAGTCAACTGGTTCATTAAATACCGCACCCAAATCATAAGCGGTTCCACGAACACTTAACATGTCTCCACGATTAGGAGTGACGTCCAAATCAATTAACGATTCATTCATTCCCAAATAGTTATAAACCTCGTCACCAATCCGGGCATTATCCGGTAAAAAATAGATTCCGTCTTTCCATTCATCAGGAACCAATGACTTATCAAACCCGATCTCATCTAAGGCACAGAGCATACCGTTTGATTCAACTCCACGCATTTTGGACTTCTTAATTTTAACGTTATTAGCAATTCGCGCTCCAGATAAAGCAACAATAACCTTCTTACCTACCTGAACGTTTGGTGCACCACAAACAATCTGAATCGGTTCCTGTTCCCCGACATCAACCTGCGTAATGTGAAGGTGATCTGCATCGGGGTGATCCTTAATGGACAAGATTTTCCCAACCACGATTTTCTTTAATCCATCACTCCGCTTAAAAACGGAGTCAACTTCAACTGACGTTTTTTCAATTTTATTAGCTAGTTCTTTTGGAGAAAGCTTAATTTGAACGTAGTCTTTCAACCATTCATAAGATATCAGCAAATTTATTTCCTCCCTTAATCAAACTGTGACAAGAATCGTAGATCATTAAGATAAAAGTCTCGAATATCGTCCACGCCGTATTTCAACATTGCAAACCGGTCGGGACCAACACCAAAGGCAAATCCGCCATATACACTACTATCAACTCCAGCCATCTTTAAAACGTTAGGATGAACCATTCCTGCACCAAGGACCTCAATCCAACCAGTATTCTTACATACATCGCAACCCTTTCCATTACAATTAAAACAGGTAATATCTGCTTCAACTGAAGGTTCAGTAAACGGAAAGTAGCTTGGTCTGAGACGGACTTTAAATTTATCCCCAAACAATTTGTGTGTCATTACCTCAAGGGTTCCCTTTAAATCAGCCATCGTAATGTGCTTATCAATCACAATTCCCTCTACCTGATGAAATTGGTGAGAATGAGTTGGATCATCGGTATCACGTCTATAAACTACACCCGGAGAAACCATCTTTAAGGGTCCTTTAGAAAAATCATGTTTTTGAAGTGCTCGTGCCTGCATTGGTGAAGTATGAGTTCTCATTAAAATATCCTTGGTAATATAAAAAGTATCCTGCATGTCTCTCGCGGGATGATTTTTCGGAAGATTCATCATTTCAAAATTATAAACTTCTTCTTCTACTTCCGGACCTGAAAGAACCTGGTACCCCATTCCAATAAAAATATCATCAATCTCATCAATAATTTGTTGAATAACGTGAGGATGTCCCTTTGGAACTGAGTTACCTGGAAGGGTGACGTCAATCTTTTCATCCTTTAACTTTTGGTTTAAAGCGGCTTGATCTAATTCCAATCTTTTGGCGTCGATCTTTTTTGAAAGTTCGTCTCTAACTTTATTAGCCAAGCTACCAATCTTTGGTCTTTCTTCGACTGGAAGTGATGATATTCCATGAAGAGCCTTAGTGATTGAGCCCTTTTTCCCTAAAAGTTGCACCTTCAAATCATTTAAAGCTTTACTATCACTAGTAGCCTCAATATCCTGCAACCCACTAGATTTAATTTGTTCTAAATCTTCTTTTAAAGCCATACTAACCTCCAATTCCATAAAAAAAAGCTCCATCCCCAAAAAAGGGACGAAGCATCGCGTTACCACCCAAATTCACACTAAAGTGTGCACTTATAATGATGAATAACGACATCGACCGAACATTTTAATATTCAATGCTAACATCAAAAAGCGAATTCAACCGTAACGTCCAATTTCAGCTAACATGAACTCTCTGTGTTCGTCGGTCTACTACTTCTTTTATCATTGTATTTAAATAAATATTATAGCAATTTTTATCACTGGTCAAGCATGATCAGGATCACACCACTTATCAGACCATCCATGAACCGCTTTCATAATTGGACGAAGTTCTTCACCCTTAGAAGTCAACTGATAATAGACGACTCCAGAGTTTTTATCAGATTGTCTTTCTACGATTCCCACTTTAGCCAACTCTTTTAAGCGTTCGGTCAGTACACGATCACTACATTCCTCAACCTTATTGGCTAATTCGCGAAATCGAAGTGGTCCAGCTAACAAAAATGATTCAATGATTAAACCGTTCCATTTTTTCCCTAGAATTTGAAAAGCTACTTGAAATTTAGGACACAAATGAATGATTTCTTTATCAGTTAAATCCATCTTCATATCCTCCTAACTTATCTTTTTAATAATCCCTTAACTTTTTTCTTCATTGGTGAGAAAAATTCATCAACTGCCGAATAATCATCAACAAGTGAAACGATCACACTTTCCATGTATTTGGGTCTTGCAAGGGTCAATCCCCACATATGTTTTAGAATAATATCCTGTTCCTTAGGAGTGATATCAGTGATCTTCTTGGCGTTTCTTAGAGCAACACGGGGATGAATATATGCATGTGAACCTAAATCAAACTTAGTGGTTCGCCAATCATAATAGAATAGATCATGCAATAATCCGCCACGAGCAGCCGCTCGATAATCTAAATTCATTTTCTTAGCAATTTTATAACTCTCATAAGACACCGCAATTGAATGCTTCAATCTAGTCGAATGGTGATGTTGGGTGTAATCACCTAATTTTTGAATTTGCGGACTTTCTAACAAATCAGAAATGATTGAAACATATTCAGGGTCATCTTTCCACGATTCTGTTTCCATACTACATTACTCCAATCTGTCTCTAGCTTAATTCTACCCAATTAGATAAGTTCCATTCAATAATAAGGACTCACTTTAAGAAACAATTTAATTTTTGATTCGAAACATGATAACAGCAGCCGCAATTGCTACATTTAAAGATTCAGCTTTCCCCTCAATGGGAATATACAAATTATCATCAGTTAATTTTAGTAAGTCAGGGCTCATTCCATTTCCCTCATTACCCATAATTAAAGCGAAATCATTTTTAGAAGAAACATCTCGATAGTTAATGGCACTGGGATTAAGTTCTGTCCCATATACCTTAATTTTTAGCTTCTTAAACATCTCAATGGCATGTTCTAGATTCATTTTAATAATCGGAAGATGAAACTGACTTCCCTGCATAGCGCGTAAAACCTTCCCGTTATATTCACTAGAAGTTCCGTCACCAAAAATCACTCCCGAAAAGCCTGCGGCATCCGCTGTCCTTACCATCGTTCCGATATTACCGGGATCTTGAACGTTATCGAGCAGAAGCCAAGCTCCGCTAACTTTAGCAACATCAATCTTTGGTTCTTCAATCTTACATACAGCAAAAATTCCTTGAGTTGTCGAAGTATCACTTAATTCAGTAGCAACTTCATCTGATATAACAATGATATTTTTACCAGAAAGATCATCTCCATGAGCCAAATATTGATCTTCGGTGGCTAAGATGGTTACCAACTGATCTGCTTTAAGATAATTCATTGCTTCGGATACCAGATGCCAACTTTCAATTAAATACTCCCCACTCTTTTTTCTTCCTTTACCGGTATGTAATTTTTTAATATTTTTAATGGTTTGGTTTTGTTTAGAATTAATTCTTTCCATTTATATTCCCCTTAAAATGAATTAGAATTGATATTGTTGTTCTTATAATATCACAGTTACGGTAAACGCTTTTAAGGAGAATCATTTTGTCAAACAATCAGTCAGTCAAAATAATCGTTTCAGGACTTGTCCAAGGCGTTGGATTTCGATATAGTACTAAAAAAATCGCAGATCAGTATTCTATTACTGGAAATATCCAAAACATGCCCAACGGAACCGTTTTAATCATCGCAAATGGGAATAAATCGGAGTTAGACGATTTTATTCATTCAATTAAAACTTCGCCTAATAGTTTTGCTAAGATCAAAAACATTAAAACACAGTCAATTAAACTTCCAAAAGTTCCAAATTCATTTTCAATTAAAATCTAACTTGAAATTGCTGAAATATTCTTATTAGGTTAGTATGTAACATGTTACTTAAAAGTTAGGAGTTAACTAAATGAAAAAAATTAAGAAACTAGGTTTATTCAGTTTTATTGCCATGGTTGGCATTTTTTTAACTGGATGTGTAAGAACCGATTCAAAGGGACGTCCCTTTGGATTCGTTTATCATTATTTAGCCATTCCCGGGCAACACGTGATGGATTGGCTAGCACAATACGTTGGTGGCTATGGATGGGCCTTGATTGCGATTACCGTAATTGTTAGAACCTTGCTTTTACCAATGATGATTAGTCAGATGAAAAAATCTACTATTCAACAGGAAAAAATGAATTTGGTTAAACCACAAATGACCAAGATTCAACAACTTCTAAAAAAAGCAACGACTAAAGAACAGCAGGTTGCCTTAAATCAGCAGATGATGCAACTCTATAAAGACAACGGAATCAGTATGACAGGTGGGATTGGATGCTTGCCATTATTGATCCAGTTGCCAGTGTTTGCTGCTCTGTATGCAGCTATTCGTTACTCACCTGAAGTTTCTCATACTGTCTTTATGGGAATTAAACTAGGCCAGTCAAGCATCCTATTAGCCGTCTTTTCGTTTCTGGCTTATGCACTTCAGGGATATCTTTCAACCGTTGGGATTCCTAAAGAACAGAAAAAACAAATGGCAATTATGATGTTAATCAGTCCGATCATGATTCTATTTGTTACCCTTTCATCACCAGCTGGATTAGGAATTTACTTCTTTATTGGTGGATTATTTGCCTGCGTTCAGACCTTTATCATCAATTTGTCCCGTCCACGAATCAGAAAACAAATTAATGAAAAAGCCAAAAAGAACCCTCCCAAAGTTGTCATTCCAAAGGAATTAGAAGAAGAGATTGAGACGGGAGCCGAACCAAGTTCAACAACCAGCTCCAAAAATACAGTTTCTAAATCCGGAGAATCCGAGACTGAGATCGAACACGAAAACAACCGAAAACGTAATGCTGGCAAACAACAGCATCATAATCATAACGAGTAAATAAAACCGACAATTAAATTGTCGGTTTTTTAGTACAAAAAAAGAACTTCAAAAACCCATGGTGTTTTTGAAGTTCTTTATTTAAATTAACCCTTTTTAGCAATTACTTCTTTACCGTCATAGTAACCACAGTTAGGACATACAAAATGTGACTTACGTAGTTCGCCACAGTTAGGACATGGGCTCATGCCAGGAACTGATAAACTGTCATGCGAACGACGCATGTTTCTTCTTGCTTTAGAAGTTTTTCTCTTTGGTACAGCCATTATTCACAACCTCCTCTTAATTTGATTTCCACTAGTGAATTTTTAAGTCTTGTCATCGTCTGAAGGTTTGAAATCCTTTAATTTTGCAAGACGTGGATCAACATTTTTATCTTCTTCCACCTGTCGATTAAAATCATCTTCAGAAATAACTTCCCAGTCATTTCCTTCAGGCATTGCTTTGCCCTTCTGCTCTTCTGGTGAAAGAACTTGCATCGGAATATTGACAATTATGTTATCGGCAACTGCTTTATCAAAATCAATCATCAAGTCATCACCAACAACTAACACTACTTCTTCATTATCATATCGATTTAGCGCAGTTTCAGTTAACACATAAATCTCACTAATGTTAAAATCCATGGGTAACTTAACTGGGGTTAACGATCGTGAAGAAGGAACTGTTACACTACCTTTGACGTGAGCATCTATAATCACATCTCCGTTGTCAGGAGTAGCAGATACATCAACGTCAAAGGAAGTGGCATCAAGAATACTTTTCGGATATCGATTCATTAAATCGTCTTTTAAATCCACTGTCTCATGGGTTGTAAACGGTTCTTTCTTATATCCTAGTAGTTTTTCAAATGACCACTTCATAATTTAACCTCCAATGCAACACGACTAATTATACATACCATAAAATTCATTGTCAAGGTCCTATCCTTGATAGCACGGTCTTCTAAATGACAATGGGATAAGTAAATTTATCTTGCATTCGACCATTGATCATTCCATAAAGAATTCCAGAACGGCATTCAAATTCTAACGTATTATTAAATTCTTCTTTTCCAATTCGATCAACGACCGGATACGGGATTGCTTTTTTAACTTGATTCAGATAACTTCTCCCAATATTGTTCATTCCCAAAACTCGGACAACCGGATTATAACTGGTCATTTGTGTTTTCTTTATTTTAAATAACGTATAGACCAACAGTCTTTGAATCCTAGTGTAGGTATAACGTTTTGTCTTAACATCTTTAATAAACGCCTGATAGGTTGTGTCTTTGACCGCCATTTGCTTTAGACGATTCTCTAATCCTTCAGTCATCTGATAAATTTGATTTAAATCAGCTATCGAACTCTGAGTCAATTCATAACGTAAAAAAGGCCAAAAGTCTGACCAGAAAACCGGCTTTTCGTTGTCTAGGACGACAGAAGAATTGGGAATGAACTTTTGGTAACGACGATCATGTGATTTAATTGAAGCGCGAATAGCTTTGCCACTCGCAATTTTTCCACTCAACTCTCCACTATTATGCTCACTACTGTACCGCTTAACCGGAACTAGCTTTAAAGGCGAACCCAACTTCTGATTGGCCTTTGCATACCAATACGCAAGTGTATCATTTGGTTTAATTAAATCAATTCCACTCTGTTCTTTAATTGTTCGTTGAAATAATTTTGGATAGGAAAAATTATAATCATGAAAATTATCAGACGAATGAACATCAACGGATGCCAACTTCGTAAAATCCCAGTCACTGTGCTCACTACCAAACGATAAGTAAGAACAGCCCAAAGCTTCTACAAGTTTCATCGACCGAGCTGCAAAAATACTGGCAGGTTGAACCGCATCCGATATTGGAAGTTCAATTACTAAATCAACTCCATTATCTAAAGCCATCTGAGTGCGGATCCATTTATCATAGATAGCGGGCTCACCTCTCTGAGTCCAATTACCACTCATAAATATTACCGTTACATCCGCTTCAGTTCGTCTTTTAGCTTCCTGTAATTGATAAAGATGACCATTATGGAAAGGATCATATTCGGTTATTATTCCAACAGCTTTCATTCGGATTATTCCTCACTACATACAAAGAACCAACGGGTAGTATCATCTTTAACCTTATCTTTCCCAAAGTTACTCGTCACCTTAATGTTATTAAATCCGACTTCATTCAATGCCTGCGTGTATTCTAGCAAAGGATAGGTTCGTTCTTTATGGGTTTCATTATATTCATCAAAACCGTTAATATCCCGATTGTAATCAAAAAAGGATAGATCGTGTTCCACTGAATGAGGAAAATCACCAACAAAGGTATTCCACATAAAAGCATGGTCACCATCGTTGGTGTTAAACATATAGCCAGGATAAACAACATCGGTCTGATAAGGGGTGATCACATCAAATAAGAATTTACGATTGTTAGAAAGATGCTCTTTAACCTGAGCAAACATCGTTTTAACTTGCTCAATATTTTCTAAATAACAAATCGAATCGTCAAAACACGTAATGGCACCATAACTTGGTAAACCATCCAAATCTAACATATTGGCGTTAATTAACGCCACGTCAAACACATGGCTTTCATTTAAATGATCATTTGCGATTGCCAGCATATCATCCGATAAATCCGCTCCAGATACAGCATAACCTGCTTTTTTTAAAATAACCAAAAGGCGACCAGTTCCACAAGCTAAATCTAAAATATGCTTTTCTTTAGGAACGTTATCAGCTACAAACTCAAACCACTTTTGATATAGATTATTGTCAAATAATTTATCATAAAATGACGCAAACTCAGAATAAATCATATCAGTCTTCACTGACCCAATCAGTTATATCAAGATCAGGGGCGTCAGACCAAAGCTTCTCTAAGTTGTAAAAGGATCGTTGTTCACTCTTGAAGACGTGAATAATAATATCACCGAGGTCAATTAATACCCAAGATCCTGTATTTAGCCCCTCGACCCGTAAAACTTCAACGTGTTCCTCACTCAATCGATCAATAATATCATTTGCGATTGCCTTCACCTGGCGAACACTTGGAGCATCCATAATGACAAAATAACGACCAACCAACGACAATTCTTCAATGTCTAAAACCACAATATCGTGGGCGCGTTTACTATCAGCAGTTTCAACAATATTTTGTAAAATCTTATTATTATCCATATAATCCCCTACTTTTTACCAGCAACAATTACATTAAAAGCTGTAATCGCACCGGGATAAATTGCCTTTCCATTGCTTGCCAAATATGAAATAGTACTTTTAGTTTGATATTTAACACCATCCCATAAATTTTGATTAGTAATCTTACGAGCTTTCTCAACTCCATCAAAATCACGGGCCGGTTCAATGTAGTCAGCCATATAAGTAATCTGTGCAACCTTGTCCATGTCAGGCGATGCGATCGTATGGTATTTAATCGCGTTTAGAATTCGACTATCATGAATCCCAAGTTCTGATTCCACAATCAGATAACCCACGTAACCATGCCAAATAGCATTCCCATAATTAAGTAGTTCTGGATTCAAATGATGGGACTTAATAATGTCAATAAATTCCGAATCCGGCCGTTGTTTGGCATAATCATGAACTAGGCCACTAAGTCCAGCTAGAGTTTCGTCCACCTTAAACTCTCGTGCTAAGTTAATGGCAGTCTCTTCAACTCGCAAGCAATGTTGAAACCTTTTCTCTTTTAACGTTGTCTTTAGTTTGGCAACAATTTGATCACGATCATACTTAGAATATTTTTGATAATTAAGTTTCTCTTTATTCATATAAGTCATGCTCCTTAATGTATCGTAACACCGTGTCCGGCAACAAGTATCTGACGCTTTCTCCTTTTTCAAGATGTGATCTAATTAAAGACGATGAAATAGCTATCTCAGGTGAGTCAACAAAACTTACTGGGTACTTAGAAAACTCAGAATTACCCGGACGATTAACACCAATAAATTTAACCATTTTAATCAGATCATCAATTCGATACCATTTTGGCAGATATTCGACCATGTCGCCACCAATGATAAAGTAATAATCAACATCGGGATGAATTTTAGTTAATTCCTTAATCGTATCATAGCTATAACTCTTCCCCTTGCGATTTACTTCAATCATTTCAATTTTAAAATTAGTGTTATCCCTAATGGCTAAATTAATCATGTTAACCCGATCAGAAGCATCAATTGCGGACTTGTGATCAACATGTGGTGGCAAATAATCAGGCATAAATAGAACTAAATCGAGGTTTAATTGGGTTAAAGCCTGTTCAGCCATAATTAAATGACCATAGTGAATGGGGTTAAAAGTCCCACCTAAAATTCCAACCTTCTTACGCATCAATCAATCTCCTACAAATTTGCCACTTCAATCGATAATTTACGATAATTGTCCTTACTCGATTCCTTAAACAATAAAAGTGTCTTACCAATCGTTTGGACAACTTGAATATCCGAGTTATTCTCAATGAATTGTTTAACGTCCCTCACATCCACATCGGCAGACTGTTGAAGATTAATTTTAATTAATTCACGGTGATCAACTGCATTTTTAACTTCATTCATCCAAGTCTCATCTAGTCCATTCTTTCCAACTGAGAAAATGGGACGCATATGATTCGCTTTTGCTCTTAAAAATCGTTTTTGTTTTCCCTTTAAATTCATTATTAAATACTCCTAAAACATTGCTTTTCTAACTAACACTGACACACCCTTAGGAGCATATCCAGCAACCGTGGATCCTTTCGGGACGGTAATCCATCCAAGTCCTTCAATCACTAAATCACTTCTGTCAGTAATTTTAAATTCATGTCGTTTTAGCTCAACGACGTTGTCTTTACCGGTCGGTGGGGTCAATAACTCACCGGCATGCTTCTCAAAAAATTCATCAGCATTTGTTAATTTCGTTCGATGGATCATCAGATTATTGTCAGCATAAACGGTAAAGCCATGACGCTCACCCGAAATAAAATCAAACCGACCAATTGCACCTAAGAATAAGGTCTGTCCCGGATCCAACTGATAAGTACTGGGTTTAATCCGCTTTTGCGGTGAAACATACTTCAAGTCTTTAGAACTTAAATAGTGAGCCATCTGATCTTCATGAACAACACCAGGTGTATCGATCAATTCTTTCCCCTCTTCCAACGGTATTTTGATCAAATCGAGGGTAGTACCAGGAAACTTAGAGGTAGTAATAACCTGCTTCTCACCAGTGCTTTGTTGGATAATTTGATTAATTAAGGTAGATTTGCCAACGTTAGTTACTCCAACCACATAGACATCTCGGCCTTTCTGATTTTTGGAAATGGCTTTTAACAGATCATCAACTGATTGATTCGTCTTGGCAGATACTAACTCAATATCAATGGGTCTGATTCCATTCTTATTTGCCATTTGACGTAACCAATCTTTAACTTTGTTCTGGTTGAACGACGATGGCAACAAGTCTGATTTGTTACCAACTAAAATAATCGGATTGTTACCAACAAAGCGCTGAATCCCAGGAATCATACTTCCATCTACATCAAATACATCCACGACGTACACTACTAACGAATCAGTGTCGCTAATTTCGCTCAACAACCTTACAAACTCGTCATTTGAGATGCTAATTGGTTCAATTTGATTATAATGACGAAGCTTAAAACAACGCTGGCAGTATAATTTCCCTGAATCAATTCCCTTCTTGATTGCTGATTTAGGCGTGTAACCAGCCTGTTTCGGATCGGTATCTTGAATTTGTGCCCCACAACCAATGCAATATAAGGGTTCATTATTTTCATCATTATCCATTAATCAATATCATCCTTCCACTTTAAATCACTGTACTTTCGCATCAATTGTGCATATACAAACGTTTCAAAGAAACGATTAATCCGTGTATTCCACGCATCTGAAGTAACCAATGGCTTTACCAAAATACTTCTGATTCTAGTATTGTTGGCGGCCCATATATCCGTTAAAATTTGATCTCCCACCATTACTACCTGGCTTCGTTTTAAGCGATACGTTTTAAGGGCCCTTAAAATCCCAAAAGTAAGTGGTTTTAAAGCCCGGGCAATAAATGGCAACTCAAGACTAGTAAGAGCCTTCTCTAGTCTTTCCCGATTATTGTTTGAAACCACAATCACCCTAATTCCATGATCACGAACTCTTTTGAGCCAATCGTGTAGTTCAACGGTTCCCTCAGGATTATTCCACGGAATTAGAGTATTATCTAAATCGGTCAGAATTACATTAATCCCGTAACTTTCAAGTTTTTCTGGGGAAATTTGATAAATATTGTTAACCATCCAAGTCGGTTTGAATAATGATAGCATATAGACCTCTCTGTAAATAAGAATTGATGTTTCTATTTTAAATCATTTATGTATAGATTGGGAGCATCCCAATCCGATAAAAAAACTTCCACCAAACAAGAGCGGTGAAAGTTTTTTAGGCTTATTTTAATGCTGCTTTGGCTTTTTCCGCTAATGCAGAAAAGGCATCAGCATCGTTAACTGCTAAGTCAGCTAACATTTTTCTGTTCATATCGATGTTAGCAAGTTTCAAACCATGCATGAATTTACTGTAACTCAATCCATTATTTCTAGTGGCTGCGTTAATTCTTGCAATCCAGATCTTTCTGAAATTACCCTTGTTGGCACGACGGTCACGAAAGGCATATTCCTGTGACTTCATTACTTGATCTTTAGCAGTTTTGAATAGACGATGCTTAGCACCGCGGTATCCCTTAGCTAATTTAAGAACACGCTTACGACGATTACGTGTGGTAGTTCCACCTTTTACTCGTGGCATATTAAAATCCCCCTATACAAACTATATTATTCGCTTATTTTTGTAGTAATTCTTTGTAAGTCTTCAAGTTTGACTTAGCCATCATACGTGTTCCACGTAAATGTCTACGTTGCTTCTTAGTTTTACCGTGAAAACGGTGACTAGTGTAGGCATGACCACTCTTTAAACCACCATTAGCAGTTTTTCTAAAACGCTTTGCGGCAGCACGATTTGATTTCAATTTTGGCATATTATATTCCTCCCCATCGATTCATAACTCAATTAAATGAGTTATTTCTTTTCATTCTTACTTGGTGCAAGCATTAAGAACATACTTCGGCCATCCATTTTTGCTCGTTGAGTAACATCAGCAACGTCAGAAGTAGCTTCCGCCATTTTGTTTAAGACGTCTCTTCCAATACTTTTATGGGTAATAGCACGTCCCTTAAATCTAATAGAAACTCGAACACGTTCGCCCTTAGTCAAAAACTTCTTGGCGTTTTTAAGCTTGGTATTGAAGTCATTACTATCAATTGTCGGACTTAACCTAATTTCTTTAACACTAACAGTTTTTTGACGCTTTCGAGCTTCACGCTCTTTCTTTTGGCGATCAAAACGATATTTCCCGTAATCAATAATCTTGGCTACGGGTGGTTTTGCTTTAGGAGCAACAACAACTAAATCCAAGTTAGCTTCTTCAGCAATTGACAAAGCTTCTCTAGTAGATTTAATCCCTAACTGATCTCCATTAGCACCGATTAGTCTCAATTCGCGAGCATGGATACCCTCGTTAACCATCTTATCTCTTGCTATGGTAATTCACCTCCAGGTAATTTTAAGCAGAAAAATAGCGGATGCTACAGAGCACCCGCTACACCTAAAAACATTAGGACTTTCATTCGTAGAATGCCCAGCGATCAAAATCACTCAGGCGAGAAGCGGGAAGCTTCTGCTTTTGACTACATAATAATACCAACTTTATTTAATTTTGTCAACTGGCTTGGACTCTTCTTCATCGTTACGTGAGTAAGTAGCAATATCATGTAGAACTTCTGAAATAAAGTCATCAATTGACATATCTTTACTATCGTCTTCACCATACTTACGAACAGAAACCGTATGATTCTTAATCTCATCATCACCAACAACTAGTGTATATGGAATCTTCTTGGTTTGAGCATCACGAATCAAATAACCCATCTTTTCGCCCCGCTCATCGACATTGGAACGTAAGTTTAGTGCACGAAACTTTTCGTTTAATTTACGAGCATAGTCACCGTGTTTTTCATCACTAACCGGGATGATTTGAATCTGGTCAGGTGCAAGCCACGTTGGGAAAGCACCTTTATACATTTCAATCAAGTAAGCGGTGAACCTTTCCATGGTAGAAACAATTCCACGATGAATCATAACGGGACGGTGTTCCTTACCATCTTCTCCGACATAATGAAGATCAAATCGTTCCGGTAACATAAAGTCCAGTTGAATGGTAGATAACGTCTCTTCATTTCCCAGAGCCGTCTTAGTTTGAACATCAAGCTTAGGACCGTAAAATGCGGCTTCACCTTCGGCTTCAACGTAATCAAGACCTAAGTCATCCATGGCACCCTTTAACATCGTTTGCGCTTTGTTCCACATCTCATCATCGTCAAAATACTTTTCCGTATTCTTTGGATCACGATAACTTAATCTGAACGTATAGTTATTAATGTCAAAATCATGATAAACTTCCATCATCAAATTCAAGATTTTTTTGAATTCTTCTTGAATTTGATCAGGAGCAACAAACGTATGACCATCATTTAAAGTCATTTCACGAACTCGTTGAAGACCACTAAGTGCACCAGACTTTTCATAACGATGCATCATTCCTAGTTCAGCAATTCGCAGAGGAAGCTCTTTATAAGAACGAATATGATGATTGTAAATCTGAATATGAGATGGGCAGTTCATTGGACGTAATTCCAACATTTCGTCATCATCCATCTTCATTGGTGGAAACATGTCGTCTCGATAGTGATCCCAGTGACCAGATTGCTTATACAAATCCAAATTGGCTAATACTGGGGTATAAACATGTTGGTAACCATGAGCAATCTCTTTATCAGTGATATAACGCTCAATTGTACGACGAATCGTTGCACCTTTTGGCATCCAGTAAGGAAGACCAGCTCCAACCTTTGGATCGACAAAGAATAAGTCGAGGTTATTCCCAATAACACGATGGTCACGCTCTTTAGCCTCTTTACGCTTCTTCAAATCTTCATCTAGGTCATCAGCTTTAAAGAAGGCCGTGCCATAAATTCTTTGAAGCATTGGATTTGATGATTTGCCTTCCCAATATGCACCAGCAACAGACAAGAGCTTAAAATGTTTTAGATCTTTTAGACTTGGAGCTACTACCCCTTGAGCTAGCGTTTTAACGCCATCGATACTGTAAAAAAGAATATTATCAGAATCAATGTTGGCAATTAGTTGTGCTTGATAAGGATCACCATCAACTTCTTTTAAAGCGTCATCCTTACTTAGATAAACCCTTTCGACGGTAGCGTTATTTTTGATGATCTTTTTCATTTTATCAGCTAATTCATCAAGTTCATCTGAACTAACTTGACGATCTTCCTTGTCAGTATCAACAAAGAAACCATCTTCATCAGCGGCAATCTCACCAATGCGAATATCGTGATACTTCTCTTTGACAGCCGTTTCAAGTAACTGAGCAGCACCTTGTCGTAGAATTTTAAGACTCTCATCAGAACCGGAAGTAATAATGTCAATCTTGCCACCATTTTTTAGTGGTTGCATCAAATCAACAACTTTTCCATCAATCTTAGCCGCAACTGCCTTTTTGGCTAGACTAACTGAAATTGACTTGGCAATATCTGCCGCAGTAACGCCTGAATCAAATTCTTTCTTGTTACCATCTGGAAACTCAAATGATAATTTAGCCATTTTACTCATTCCTTTCATAAAAAAATCCCTAGTAAATCAATACTAGGGACGCCATTAGCGCGGTTCCACCCAAATTCGTCCATTTACATGGACATCTCGTTTAAAACCTATTTATTAATGTCATTTAATAAAGGTGGTAAGTAAGTTACTCCAAACAGATAGTTTCCAGAAAACCTATCCTCTCTGTGAAATTCGTAATCACTCATGTCCTTAACAACTAACAGTCTAAACAACGACCTGTTACATGTCAAGAATAATCCTTATTTATTCCTGCGATTTGTACCATTAAGTTCAACGGGCTTCGATAAAAACTTAATTCGTTCCATCAGTCGCTTAGCTTTAAGTGGTTCCACATCTCCCTGAGCATTAACCTTTAAATGCTCTTGTTCCAATTGATCCATGGAAAAGTTAGAACTAAAAAAGGTGGAAAGCTCATTTTGCATTCGGTACTCTAAAATAACCCCAAGAATGTCGTCTCTGATCCAAGATGACATTGAATCTGCTCCAATATCATCAATCATCAAAATTGGAGCAGTTTTAATTTCATCCAGCTTACCTCCGACTTGATTGTTTCCAATTGCATTTTTAATTTCAACGGCAAAACTTGGAAAATGAATCAAGACCGAACTATAACCATCAGAGGCCAAACGATTGGCAATTGCTCCAAGTAAATAAGTTTTACCTACGCCAAAGGGACCGTATAGGTATAAACCCTTCTGAAACTGCTGAGGATTATTTTCGTATGACCCAATAAAATCAAGTGCTCCTTCCAAAGCTTGAGCTCGTTCAGCCGTCTGTTCATAGTCACTTAAATTTGCTGATTTAATTTCTTTGGGCATTGAAATGGACTTAATGCGTGACGCAAATTGTTCTCGCTTCTGCTTGTTTAATAACGCTTGCGTGGGCTCGTACGAAACGTCAATCAAATGGTCACTTAAAACCAAGGTTGGTTGGTATCCCTTAGCAAAGTTAGCGTTTCCCTCTTCCAACTTTTTCTTTTCATTGACAAACTCATACAGTTTTGATGCCGACCGTTTCACAACATCATCACTTAATTCACTCTCATTGTCACTCAAAAATTGTTTAACGTCTGGATCAGAATAAACCGAATTCATTAACTGTTGGTAATTATGATTCAAATTTTTCTTTTTCATCAATTGGCTCATCTCATCACTAACATTCTTCATGATTACTCATCCCCAGACTTTTTATTTAATGAATTTAATTTCTCAGCAATTCGCTTTCGCTGAGTAGTCGAAATTTTTTCATTACCCCGACTTTTATTTTCCTTAGCCCAGTCAGGCAATGTTTCTTTGACATTTGTACGTCTTCGATATCTTCTTTGTCGCTTGTTTTTACTTTCAGTAACCTGTTCCTGACGGTGCTTAATATCGTCAATCGCTTTCGATGCACTATTAATTTTTCTTTGTGCCCAATCATTTGCAATGGTATCAATTAAATTTTTATTGATGGTAGGTTTTCCCTCGTCAATCAAGATGTGATAAACAAGGATATTAATCACTCCGTTACTCAAAGTATTGCGATTAATAAGTTCAGATAAAATCCTTTCTTCAGCGGAAGTGGTAAAACCACCCTTTTCACTCTTTAAAGAATCAAGAAATTCTACTGGAGCGGACGAATCAGCAATTTGGGCCAATTGTTGTTCCTTAGACGTTAGACTACTCTGTAATTCGTTCATCTCAGGAGCTTGGCTTTGATTGGAATGATCTTTTGCTGGGGCGTTTATTTGATTTCGCCTAGAAATTAATATCTTGAACTTTTTTGGGTCAAACCGATTGTTAACCAAGTTACTGGCCTTCTCAATGTATTGTGCCATCTCAAGTTCACCAATTCCATATAATCGGTTGGTGTTACTAAAGAGTGTCTCATACTTTTTAACACTTTCATTTTCGACAAAGGACTTATCCAAAATATTCATCAATAACTTAAAGTCAAACTGATCATTTGAAAGTTTATCATCAAAGAAATTTTCTTTTACATTAGTCTTGTCTCGAACTACCTTAATTACACTTGGTTGGTCATTTACTTTCTCATTATTAACTGAAAATACTTGCAGGAAATTACGTGTTTGATCATCTAACCCACTAAAATCAAAATGTTCTGGTAAGAGTTCATCTGAAAGTTGCAAATAGCGATCTTCACCAACCATTTCAAGTAATAACAGACTCAAAAGACTATCACTAAAGAATTGGTCAGGATTAAGTGGCAGTACAAGTTGATACTCATACAAGTCGATTTCAAAAGAATGATCAACATACGTCTTAAGCAAGCCCGATCCTTCAAGTTTCATGAGCGAGTCATCCAGTTCCTTGGCATCAATGCCAAGATTAGACATTAATTCAAAATTAACGTGCTGCTCATCATCAATTAACCATAAATAATTGTATAAGGCATATGCATTTTTACCAATAACTGGCATGTACAACAAATCGACATAATGACGTTCAACATCACTAATGGGCTGTGATCGATAAACTTTAAAATCAGTTTTAGGATTAATTCCGTTGATCATTCTTTATTCTTATCCTCATTATTTTCGTCTTCATCATCCATTAATTCTTTGAGTTTATTATAAAAGACTGACATATCCTTAAATTGGCGGTAAACACTTGCAAACCGAATGTAAGCAATTTCGTCAACTTCTTTTAGTCCCTTCATAACACCCTCACCAATGGTTTGACTAGCCACTTCATGGCTACCATCATCAGCGTCATAAGCTATTTTTTCAACCTTATCAACAATATGGTTCATTTGTTCCATCGAAACTGGACGCTTTTCAGATGATCTGACAATTCCACGCAAAATCTTAGAACGATTAAATTCTTCTCGATCACCGTTCTTTTTTACAACTAACAAGGGGCTTGATTCAATCACTTCAAATGTCGTAAACCGAAATCCACACTCTTCACATTCCCGTCTTCGACGAATACTTTCACCATCTTTGACCCGACGACTTTCCAAAACCTTTGAACCGATATGATGACATCGCGGACATTGCATTTTTTCACCTTCACTAATTACATAACACTTACAAAATCATACCAATTTTTGACCAACGACTTCAACTGATCGAAAGTGCCAGAGTTATCAATACACCAATCAGATAATTGTGCCTTTATTGGTTGTGACCATTGGGCTCCAATCATTTTACTAGCACGACTCAGTGAAATATCATTTCTTCTAACTAACCGCTGTAATTGAACAACTGGATCACACGTAATCATCAGATTAGCATCAGTTAAAATTTGAAATCCATTTTCAAAAAGAGTGGGGGCATTTAAAATCACTAAACGTTGATCGTGTAACTTGTTTAGCCGAGTATTAACTTCACGAAAAAGGTATGGATTAACAATTTGGACTAACTTTTTCATACCGTCACGATTCGAAAAAACCATCCCACCCAAAACGTTTCGATCAATTTGCCCGTTACTTTTAATCACCAAACTGCCAAACTGCTCACTAATTTGATGAATTAACTCATGATTATTCTTTTCTAACTCATGTGTCATGGCATCTAAGTCTAATGCAGGAACGCCTAAAGTAACTAAATAATCACTTGCAGCCGATTTACCGGTTGCAATTCCGCCGGTTAACCCAATAACTTTACTCACTTAGATCACCATGAACTTTTTGACAATGGGGACAGAAACTAGTACCTCGTTGTGCAACCTTGATTTTTTCAATGGGAGTTCCACAACGCTCACACGGTTGTCCCTTTTTACCATAAACATGAAGATGATTTTGAAAACTACCCTCTTCACCAAAGGCATTTTTATAAGTAAACACCGTTGTTCCATGACCCTTGATGGCTAACTGAATTTCTTTAATGATGTTTTCCCTTAAAGTTTCAATTTCCTGATCACTTAAATAGTTAGTAGCCTGTTCAGGATGAATCTTAGACAACCACAAACTTTCATCAGCATAAATATTCCCAATCCCAGCAATGTTAGATTGATCTAACAAAAATGCCTTGATTTTTCGGTGAGACTTATGCAGTTGCTTCTTTAAATAATCAAAAGTTAAATCCTTCTCAGTTGGCTCTGGTCCAATTTTATTCAATCCTGACAAATCATAAACCTGAGAATCCTTAACTAAATTCATCTTTCCAAATTTTCTTGTGTCATTGTAACGAAGCTCCCGACCATCACTTAAATGAAAAACAACGTAAGTATGTTTTTGATTCTCAGTACCCTCAGGTACCACATCATATTTACCTTCCATTCGTAAGTGAGAAACTAAAGTATAGTCGTCACTTAGCCGGATTAAGAGGTATTTCCCCCTCCGATCAATTTGTAAAATATCTTTGCCAGCTAACAAATCTTCAAATTCTTTTACTGGCAAATTCAACATTTTTGGATACAAAGCATCCACGGAAACAATCTTTGTACCCTGTACAAGATTGGTTAACCCTCTTCTTATCGTTTCAACTTCAGGTAACTCAGGCATTCCTACACCCCATTATTTTTTTATATCATACCAATTTGGTCCGTAATGACTTTCAACTTTTAGCGGTACATCCAGATCAACTGCAGAATCCATAACACTTGGAACTAGTTTTTCTAAAGTTGGAATCTCTTCTTTTGGTGCTTCAAAGATTAGTTCATCATGAATTTGCAGTAACATCGTGGCCTTTAAACCGCGTTTCTTAAGTTCTTTTTGCATTCTGATCATTGCAACTTTAACAATATCGGCAGCACTCCCCTGAATGGGCGAGTTCATTGCCGTTCTTTCGGCAAACGAACGCTTTTGAAATTGCTTAGAATTAATATCTGGCAGGTAGCGGCGACGTTTCATGATGGTTTCGGCATACCCATGATCTTCGGCGAACTTAACGCTATCTTCGGTGTATTTTTTGACCCCTGGATATTCCTTGAAATATTTATCAATAAATGCTTGAGCTCGTTTTCGTGATATGCCAGTGTTTTTAGCAAGTCCATAAGCACTAATTCCATAAACAATGCCAAAATTGACAGCTTTCGCTTGTCTTCTCAACTCGGGAGTAACATCCTCGTTGCTCGGAAGTTCAAATATCCGTCGTGCCGTCGCTGCATGAATATCTTCACCATTTTTAAAAGCTTCCTGCATGTTCTTATCTCCAGAAATAGCAGCTAAGACACGTAATTCAACTTGAGAATAATCCGATGAAAATAGTTGCCACCCCTTATGACGAGGAACAAATGCTTCACGAATTTTACGACCTTCTTCAGTTCGAACTGGAATATTTTGAAGATTAGGATCAACCGAAGACAATCTTCCAGTTTGAGTTAAGGTCTGCAGATAACGGGTATGAACTTTATGATCACGAGAATAAATGTCCTTTTTGATTCCATCAATATAAGTTGAAATAAGTTTTGACAATTGTCTGTACGCCAGAACATTATCGACAATCGGATTCAGACCCGCGATTTTTTCTAACACATCAACTGACGTAGAATACCCTGTTTTTGTCTTTTTCACAACTGGTAATTTCAATTTATCAAACAGGATTTCACCTAACTGCTTTGGTGACCCGATGTTAAATTCTTCTCCAGCCTCTTGATAAATCGACTGTTCAATTTCTGATAAATGTTCGGTAAATTTACTCTTCAATGCTTCGAGGGTGTCTACGTCCACCGTAATCCCTTCAATCTCCATTGCACTTAGCACATAAGATAATGGAACTTCCATATTACGGTACAAATCTAATTGATTGTGTTTCTTCAAATCATCAATCATTTTATCTTTTAAATCATTAATTGCCAATGCTTTCCTGACAATGTGTGCAAAAAAAGTTTCATCATCTTCTGGCAGCTGTTTTTTCTTTCCAGTTCCATAAACTTCACTATCCGGTTTAACTCCATAATACCCGTGCCGATTAGCCACTTTAGCCAAATCATTACTATTATCAAGGGTATTCAGCAAATACGAAGCTAATAACATGTCAAAATCAACGTTATTTAACTGAATATGTTCGCGATCGGCGGCCACAATTTGCGCCTTAGCATCAAAAACATTTTTTTTAATATCGTGATTTTCTAAAATGCCTTTTATTTTCGGATCATCTAGAAGATCAATATCCTTACTTACAAACCAATGATCCTTATCCCCAATAACAAAGCCAGCAAATGGAGCAGTATGGTAATTCTCATCCAACATTTCAATGTTAAAGACAACATCTTTTGACAAGTGATCTAACTCGGCTAAGTTGTCTTTATTTAAAATCGTATATTTAACATCCGGAAGTTCCTCAGCTGACTGATTCTCTGATCCTTCCATTTCTCTTAAGAAGGATTTCATGTTCATTTTCTTATAAAAATCAACTAACTTATCATTATCGGGACCATCATACTTTAAATCCGATAATGAAATTGTGAGAGGAGCATCCCTGTCAATGGTAGCCAATTTTTTAGACAAAAAAGCCTGGTCTTTGTCCTTAATCAAATGCTCTTTCAGTTTTTTACCAGAAACTTCATCGATATGATTATAAAGATTATCAATACTATCAAATTTTTGAATTAACTTGATCGCGGTCTTTGGACCAACTTTTTCAACACCCGGATAGTTATCTGAGTTATCTCCCTGAAGACCTTTTACGTCAATAATTTGTCTAGGAGTAATTCCCATTGTCTCTTTTACAAAGTCTGGCGTGTATTTCTCAATTTCACTCACACCCTTCTTTGAGATCGCAACGGTAACTTTATCCGAACAAAGTTGAGTAAGATCACGGTCTCCCGTTATGATAGTAACCTGATATCCCTCATCAGCCGCTTTCTTTGAAAGCGTTCCAATAATATCGTCAGCTTCATAGTCTTTTAATTCATAGGCTTTAATACCCCGATCGTGAAGCAGATCCATTACAAACGGAAATTGTTCCCGTAATTCGTTAGGCATCTTTGCTCGCCCGGCTTTATAATCTTCGTACATTTTGGTTCTAAAGGTTGTTTTACCTGCATCAAAAGCGGCAAGAGCTGACGTTGGTTGAACATCCTTTAAAATGTCATCTAGCATTCGATTAAACCCATAGATCGCACTGGTGTGCAATCCGTCTTCATTGGTAAAACGTTCCAAGGAAGTAAATAACGCAAAGAATGCTTTATACGTTAAAGAATTTCCGTCAATTAGTAATAATTTCTTGTCTGCCATAAAATTCTCCTTTAGAATTAATTACTATTATTTTAACACTTATAATCAGTTCAATTGCGAAAAAAACATGGCCATCCGACCATGTTTTTTTTATTAATCTCGATTGTTTCCAAAAATACCAAAGACCTCAAGAAGAAATGTAAATAGGTTTAGAAAATCAAGGTACAACTGAAGTGCACCAGAAATTGCAAGTCCGTTTACATTAATGTTACCAGAGTACTGCATGTACATTTTCTTTAAGTTTTGTGTATCAGTAGCACTCAATGCGGTAAAAATAATGATCCCAACGGCTGAAATAAATAGCTCAATCCATGGATTTCTCAAGAATAAGTTAATTACCATCGCAATAATTAAAGCAATTAGTGCTGCGAACAACTGCGTGCTTAACTTGGTTAAATCTCTGTGAGTAGTGAACCCAATCGCACTCATTACCAAGAAAATACTAGCACTGGATACTAACGCTGCTCCAATGGTGCCAAGATTAAAGGCAATGAAAATGTAACTAAGTGAGAGCCCTGTTAAAACCGAGAAAACCAATAAACCGATAAAGCTTAACGTCGGATTACTTTGTGCAAATCCTGAAATCACAAAAGAAATTATGAACCAAACGATTAAAATTACTAATCCTGAGGCTCCACTACTGAT
This sequence comes from Fructilactobacillus sp. X2R1C3, assembly GCF_059901425.1. NCBI lineage: Bacteria > Bacillati > Bacillota > Bacilli > Lactobacillales > Lactobacillaceae > Fructilactobacillus > Fructilactobacillus sp. X2R1C3. The sequence goes on from NZ_JBWXUW010000002.1 coordinate 308,500, forward strand.
GTTTGGCATAAAAACACTACTTAAATACGCAGAAATAGCAGAAATTAAAACCGCAATTCCCATAATCCCGTATACTTTAGTAAAAAACGCGTTGAGTCCAGCATTATCGCCAACTACCCGACGACCACTTTCTCCATCAAAATTATTCATTTTTATTCTCCTTTAATTAACCTTCTTACTTAAATGACTTAACAATTCCTCATAGGCTCTTTCGTACTTTTGAATATCTCCAGCACCCATAAATATTACCACGGCATCGTGATATTGCAACAGTGGAGACATGTTTTCTTCCTCAATTAAGCCACCATCTTTGGTAATTTTGTTAACCAAATCCTCGCTCTTAACGTGTCCCGACTTTTCTCTTGGAGAACTATAAATTTTAGTAACGTATACCTTATCTGCCTTACTTAACGTTTTAGCAAAATCATCGAGATAGGCAATCGTTCGACTAAAAGTATGGGGCTGAAAAACAGCAATGATCTCCTTATTAGGATACTCCTGTCTAGCGGCATCTAAAGTGGCCTTAATCTCAGACGGATGATGTGCGTAATCATCAATAATTGTCATATCTCCCACCTTAACTTGAGAAAAACGACGCTTAACCCCCTTGAAAGTTTGAAGTTCACGTCTGATTTCGTCCAAATTAACGTCTTCAAAATACGCAACGGCAATTACTGCTAATGAGTTTAAAACATTGTGTTCTCCATACAAAGGAATACTGAATTCCCCTAGGTCCTTTCCGTTATATTTAACGTGAAAAGTTGAACCAGCGGTTGTTCGCTTAATATCCACCGCCTGAAAATCGTCATCATCACTAGTTCCATAGTAATAAATTGGAACTGAAGCTTTTAACTTCCGTAAATTCTGATCATCGCCCCAAGCAAAAATTGCCTTTTTAACCTGGTTTGCAAAGGTTTGAAAGGCGTCAAAAACGTCCTCAATTCCGGTATAGTAATCTGGATGATCAAAATCAATGTTGGTCATAATGGCATAATCTGGATAAGTTGCCAGAAAATGACGGCGATACTCGTCGGCCTCATAGACGAAGAAACGCGCATCAGTGGTGCCCTTCCCAGACCCATCACCAATCAGATAATCAGTTGGTGCGATCCCGCCTAATACGTGAGAAAGTAGTCCAGTGGTACTGGTTTTTCCGTGAGCACCACATACTCCGATGCTCGTGTACCCCTCAATTAATTCTTCCAAGAAATCAGGATAACTATAAATTTTTAATCCTAACTCTTCGGCTCTTTCAATCTCCGGATGCGTATCAGGGAAAGAATTCCCTTTAATAATCGTCATTCCCTTTTTAATGTTATCAGGATTGAATGGTTCAATCTTAATCCCAGCATTTTCTAATCCTTGCTGAGTAAAGGTATATTTTTCAATGTCAGAACCCATGACCTTACAACCGCGATCATGGAGAATAAGTGCCATTGCACTCATTCCGGTACCTTTAATTCCTACAAAAAAATAAGTAGTGTCTTTATTTATGTTAGTCATTTAGTTGGAATTCCCCTTTTTATTGTCTGGTTTAATAATACCAATTAAAGTAATGAAAATCTAAAAATTTAAATATTCAATTTAGCAAGTTCATTTTTCGTCAAATAAACATCTCGCGGTTTAGAGCCATGCTCACCTGAAATAAAATTATTTTGCTCCAAATCATCAATAATACTAGCAGCTCGATTGTATCCAATGGAAAACACTCGTTGCAATTTTGAAGTTGAAATCCCATCTTCGTCTGCGATATAACTCAAAACTGACTTCCACAAGTCATCATGTTGTTGAGCTTGTTCTGCACTTTTAAGCAATGATTTGGGCTGAAACTCGTACTTTGGTGTTTCCTGACTTCGAACTTGATCACAAACTCGCTCAACTTCTTGGTTAGTAACAAAAGCACTCTGAAGTCGCACTGGCTGACTGGCACCACTACCCAGATAAAGCATATCACCCTTACCAAGTAATCGCTCAGCTCCACTTTGATCAATGATTGTTCTGGAATCAATCTGGCTTGACACCATAAAGGCAATTCGCGTTGGAATATTATTCTTAATGGTCCCCGTTACAATATCAACGCTCGGTCTTTGAGTAGCAACAATCAAGTGAATCCCAGCTGCCCGAGCCTTTTGTGTAATCCTAACAATATAATCTTGGACTTCAGTTGATGCAACCATCATCAAATCAGCAAGTTCATCAATGACAACTAGGATTTGTGGCAATTTATCCGCATCACGACCATTTTTATGTGCTTCTTGATTATACTGAGTTAAATTTCTGACCCCAGCAGCAGCTAATCGCTCATAACGGTTGTCCATTTCCTCAGTGACCCATTTTAAAGCAGCCGAAGCCTCTTTTGGATCTGAAACAACTGGAGTTAACAAATGTGGAATCCCATTATATGGCGCTAATTCAACCGCCTTAGGATCAATTAAAATCATCCTTAAATCACGGGGCGAATTTCGATACAACAATGAAACAAGCAAACTGTTTATGAACACACTCTTTCCAGATCCAGTTGCACCAGCAATCAAAGCATGTGGCATTTTTTGAATATCGGCGGTCTTAGAAGCACCCCCAATACTCATCCCCAATGCTACTTCTAACGGTGAATGACTAGATTCAAATGAATTTGAATCTAGAATCTCTGAAAGCATCACTGGTCTAGGCTTTGGATTAGGAATCTCGATTCCAACCGTCGACTTACCTGGAATTGGAGCCTCGATTCTAATATCTTTGGCTGCTAGGGCCATCTTTAAATCATCAGTTAGATTAGTGATTTTGCTTACTTTAACACCAAGTTCCAACTTAACCTGAAACTGAGTAACGGTCGGTCCATCGGTCCAATCGACTACATGACCATGCACTCCAAACGCCTTTAATGTATCATCAAGTGTTTGAACTTGCTTTTCAATCCAGTCACTCAAACCATCATCAGAAGTCGAAATTGGTGGATTAAGTAGGTCACGACGAGGAAATTGATAATTAGTCTGACCCTCCTGATTGCTTGAAGTGTCTGACAATTGCCTATGCTTCATTGTGGTTTCATTTTTTGAATCAGAAAGTTCGTTAGTTGGTCGAAGAGGTGCTTTCTCTTCATCTTGACGTTTATCAGTACTATCAACTGGAGAAGACGTCTTCGCGTTATCACTCACTTCATCAGATTCTTCTGACTTATCTAACTTATCTTGTGGATTTGATTCACTTAAAGGGGGATTACTTGATACCGTGACTGATGCGTTTTGATCATCATTATCTTTTCTATCATCACTAAACAAAGCTAGATTAGCCGCTAAGCCACTCTCCTCTTTAAAGATATCCGCGAGCGAGTGACCTAATTCACGTTTACTGGCTGAAGATTCTTTATCATCTTCAGAGTTATCCACAGGCTCAGAGTTATCCACAATGTTTTCATTCTTATTTACATTTTCTTTAACAATTGGTTGAACGTCGTTTTCCCATAAATCTAAATCATCATCCGGAACAGCAGTTGGATCTTTAGGATTTAGATAAAGAACAAAATCATCATCATTCTTCTCCAATTCAACGGCCGCATCTTGATATGGTTTTCCGACTGACTGATGAACGGAATAGAAATTGCTATTTTGGTTACGGGAACGCGGAGTGAATTCTTTGGTTCTTTCCACTAAGGAATTTCGGGACTCAACATAGTGCTTTTTATCATCTTTAAATCGCAACTGAAATCCGCTCTGATACTTTGGTTGATAACGAGACTGATAGGCTGATTGTTTAATATTAGAATCGTCACTACGGATAATTTCCTGATTTGACTTTTTAGTTGTTCCATGAAAATCATTGACTTTTTTATCGCTACTCTTAAAGGGAACTTTCCCATTAAAGTATTTACGATAAAATGCTGGTCCATCATAATGTTCCAATTTAATCACCCTTAAAGAATTATGTATAAAAAAACGAATAGAAACTATTCGTCAAAAAGATTTTTTGCTTTATCAAAATCAAATGGTTCCCCAACTTCATAAGAATCGGGTAAAACTAAAGCTCCTGGTTTATCCGGTGCATTAGGAATCTCTAATTCTCTTCCAGAACAAATCATTCCATCACTCTTCACACCACGAAGCTCTCCTGGCCAAATAATTTGTCCATTTGGCATCATGGCTCCAACTTCAGCTACGACAACTTTGATTCCCGGTCTCATATTGGGAGACCCACTAACAAGTTGCAGTGTTTTCCCATTCTGGACTTTTGTTTGAGTTATGTGAAGATGATCAGACTTCGGATGATCTTCCATTTTTTCAACGTAGCCAACCACAAACTTTGGTTCGGTACTAGTGGGTAAGAAAGTATTAAACCCAGCCTCTTTCAACGCATCATTTAAAACTTCAACATCACCACTTGAAAGATCGACTCTTCCATTCTTTGATTTTAAGTTCCTTAAAATCTCACTGGCATTGAAAAAATTATAGCCAACTACGTGTCCTTTTTTATCTTTAATCTGAACAATATCATTCGATTTTGATATTTTCTGTGGTTCCGATCCCTCTCCAAGAATGACAACTAAAACATCATCCATTTGGCTTGGATTATAACTTGCGATCATCAAATTTAACTCACCTCTGAATTTATTGTGGAAGAGATTTAATAAAATCTTCTACTTGTTCCTTGGTTTTTCGATCTTTATTAACTAAACGACCGGTCTCAATACCATTATCAAAGGCAACGAAGCTTGGGATTCCAAAAATGTTCATTTCCTTAGTTAAATCGATATTTTCATCCCGATCAACTGCAATAAAGTCATAGTTTGGAAAATCTTTTACAATTTCTGGCATAGCAGGCTTGATAAACGCACAATCTGGACACCATGTGGCAGAGAAAAAAAGGATATACTTTCCTTGCTTAATTTTTTGCTTTAATTCGTTAAGATTCATCACTGGTAATTGTTCCACAGTATCCCTCCTAAACATTAATATTATAACCCACTCGTATTAAAAATGTTATATAATAAATTCAACAAATTCAATCGAAGGGATGCTTTTTATTATCATAAAACACAAACTAGCTTTTATTACTGGAACCGTAATTGCGGGAGTTTCGTTGTATTCACTTATTAAATTCAAGCAAGAACGCGACCAAGATCGGGTTAGACGTCACTTGTCCGATACACTAAGCAAAAAGTTTGATAATAGTGAGTTGTATGGTTACTGGATCGATTTTAATCAGAACGAAGATGGCCAGTTTATTGGCGGAATCAATATTTTAGACGATGATAACCATGACATCAAATCATATGGATTTACATTCGATTTGACCACAAATAACCTCGATAACATTCAACTTTTAAACACAAAGTCGATTAGTTAATCAATAAATTGGGCTACAATCTTATAGATTGGGCCCTTTTCTTTAAATTTTTCTTCATATTCAGTTTCTACATTATCTTTAGCAGCATCGCTATCATGCAAGTCAAGATTAACGGATTCAAACTTCATCCCAAAATTATTCAAACTAACCAATGAATACTCAAATAATCCACGATTATCAGTCTTAAACTCCAGTTTAGCTTGGTCAGGTAGCACGTCTTGATAACTCTTAAGAAAACGCGGCGAGGTAAGTCGCCGTTTGGTATGTCGTTTCTTTGGCCAAGGATCAGAAAAGTTGAGGAAAATTTTTGAAACCTCCCCCTTCTTAAAAATGGTGTTCACTAAACCGCCATCAGTGTGGATCAATTGAACGTTATCCAAACGACTATTTACGACTTTTTTTAGTGCCATTGCAATTACTGACTTTTGAATTTCAATCCCAATAAAATTAATATTGGGATTTTTTTCTGCCATCTCAGTAATAAATTTCCCTTTACCACAACCAATTTCGACATAAATTGGGGCGTCTCTAGAAAAACGCGTTTCCCACTTTCCCATATATTTTTCTGGATCATCAATAATTAATTCAGGATGATCTAAAATAAATTGATTTGCCCACGGTTTATTTCTAACTCTCATCATTTAACCTCAGTTTCTAATTTGTTTAACTTTTTTATTTAAATAGGGAATCGTTAAGATATATCCCTCAACAATCCAAATTACCACCGTTATTAAGATTACAGGAACCGATATCCGTGCGATCAACATTGCAACCAGAAGGATAAAACATTCAAACAAAAGTAAAATTTGAATGATCTGTCGAAAATCCGTCAGCTGGATATTCTGACTAACTGGATAAATATGGGTAAACACATTACTTTCAAAATGCTCATAAAATGGAATTAATTGAAATCCGACTAAATAAACAAAAATAATTGTCATTAACGAAACAATAATTTGATTAGGAATAATCAATACCAAAATAACGGCAATAATTATTAAGCGAAAGTATAGTGAACCCGGTCCACTGTCTCTTAATAATGATCGAAGATACAAATTCGAATAGACGTGACCTTGATCTTTTTTTAACAACTTAAAAATTGGATCCAAGTATTTTCTGCGGTGAATTCGACCTGAAAGTTCGGGGACTTCGGTGAATAAACTATAAAAGTGATAAATCCGATTCATACGAGAATCTTCATGTTCAATTGCATAGTTCCAGTTTAAGATCTTATTTTTGGTTAGAATAGCGACATACATTAACAACGCAGCCACAACTAATGCTAAAAGTGCAGCTACAAAAACATTAAAGTATAATGCTAATACCAGAATGATAAGTGGAATAACCCACTCAGTTACAACGGCTAATACTACATGTCGATTTAACTGAAAATAAAGTTTGATCACTTGATATGACATCCAACCGGTTTTCAAAAGCAAAATTACAACTAACAACCCGATTAACTCTGACAGTGTCCAGCCAATCGAAACACTTAAAAATGGCATCAGTATGAACCACGTTACTAAATCAATCAGCAACGCCATAAACAAACTATAAAGAAATGCTCCCCTAAAGTAACCAGCAAATTGGTATTCCTTAGGAGCCATAAAAACTTTATCAGCTGACTTGATTAAAGTTGCCAGTCCACCAAGTTGAAGCACAACTAGTAAAATCAAAATCGCAATTGGTCGCTCCCACCATAAATTGCCAGATAATTGCTTTAAAAACCCAGAGTAAGCATAACCAAGGCCACCAACAAAGAACATAATCGCAATCACAAAAAAATCATTAAAAACATATTTAAGGTACTTAGTCATTTCGATTAAATGATTGCTTAACCTTTTTTGGAAAATCTTATTCATTTTTATCATCCCTTGCTAAAGATAGATAAATATCTGAAAGTGACTTCCCATCATTTGGATACTCTTTTCTAATCTGTTCCATCGTTCCTTCCGTTTGAATCTCGCCTTTGTTAATTAACACAAAACGATCACAATACTTTTCTGCGGTATCGAGCACATGAGTCGACATTAAAATGCTGGCACCCTTACTCTTCTTTTCTTCAATCAACTGCAAAAGATCATCGACCGCAAGCGGATCAAGACCTAAAAATGGTTCATCAATTACATAAAGCGACGCATTAGTAATGAACGCACAAACAATCATCACCTTCTGCCGCATTCCCTTAGAAAAGTTGGCAGGAAACCAATCAAGTCGTTTATCCAACCGAAAAGTCTTAAGTAACTGATTAGCTTTCTCCCACGCTACCTGTTTATCCAAATTATAAGCCATGATAGTAGTATCAATGTGTTCCCTTAAAGTTAACTCTTTGTATAATACTGGCATTTCCGGAATATATGCAATTTGTTGTTTGTATTTTTCAATGTTTTGACCAATCTGCAAACCATTGACTTTAATGCTTCCAGTAAATGGTTTCATGAGCCCAATAATATGATTAATGGTAGTTGACTTACCAGCACCATTTAAACCAATTAAGGAAACTAATTCGCCATCATTAACATCAAAAGTCTCATTTTTTAAGACTGGCACACTAGAATAGCCACCAGTCAAGTCTTCTACTTGCAAACTCATAATTACCCTTCATTTCTTTTCATTATTGTAATCAGTATACCATAATTGCTTGGTATCACTTATTATGCAGGTAATGTTAGTGTATAATTGGATTAACTTGAAGGGAGAGATTTATATGACTGATTACGATCCAAATTGCGTTTTTTGTAAAATTGTTAAGGGCGAAATCCCTAGTTATAAAGTTTATGAAGATGACGAAATTCTTGCATTCTTAGATATTTCCCAAACAACTCCTGGTCACACTCTGGTGATTCCTAAAAAACATATTCAGGATATTTTTCATTTTGACTCCGCTACAGCGGGAAAAGTATTTGCGAAAGTGCCTGAAATTGCACGTGCAGTCAAAAATTCTAACCCGAACATCAAAGGAATGAATATCGTTAATGATAATGGGAAAATTGCCTATCAATCTGTTCCGCATGCTCACTTTCACTTAATTCCCCGTTACAGTAGAGATGATACTTTTTCAATTAACTTTTCTGATAATTCTAAAGAATATGATGAAACTAAATACCAAGAAGTTGCTGATTCAATTACCAAACAATTGGAGGATTAACTCATGAAAAAAAAGACCGCTTGCTTAATTGGTGCCGGAATAATAGTTGGCGTCTCGCTTACTGGTTTATTGCTTTTAAAAAAGAAGTCTGATCCAAAAGATAACGTAACCACTGCCGACCTTAAAAACATTTTTCATTCAGCTAGTTCAGTTAAAAAAAATTTAAACCAATTCACGAAAGCTTTAAATGATGCAAGACCGGTAATGGACGGTCTTAATCGCGACGTGAAGGAAGCCCAATTTCAGTTAAAGCCTAGAATTGATCTTTTATCTAACGAAATAAATAACATTTAATTTCAATTAAATTATTCGACCAAACATTAATTTGCATCAAATATATGTTATATTAAAAATGAATGGAGTACTGAATGCCTTGAGTACTTCAATATTTTGAAGAAATGGATGTGCTAATATATGAAGAAAAAATGGCTCGTTGGAGTTGCAGGGCTACTTTTGAGTGTTTCACTTGTTGCCTGTGGTAGTAAGACGGTTGCTACCACGAGTGGTGGTAAAATTACAGAAAGTCAATATTACAATAGTATGAAGAAGACCCCACAGGGTAAAACAGTTCTCCAAACTATGATTTTGAACAAAGTTCTTAACAAAGAATATGGTGATAAAGTCAAATCATCTCAGGTTGATGACCAATATAACCAATACAAATCACAATATGGTTCTCAATTTAAAACCCTTCTCAGTCAACAAGGTTTAACTGAGAAAAGTTTAAAAGAACAAATCAAGGATAATCTTCTGTTAAAGCAAGCTGTAATTGCTAACACAAGTTTTTCTGACAAAGATTTACAAAACCAATTCAAGAAATATCAACCTAAAGTAACCGTTAATGAGATTACCACCAAAAATCAAGGTGACGCTGAAAAAGTAATTTCTGGCTTAGAAAACGGTCAAAAATTCTCTGAATTAGCTAAGAAGTACTCAACTGACGCTAACAAGAAAGACGGCGGCAAGATGGCTCCATTCGATAACATGGACTCAAGTCTTGACAATAATTTCAAAAATGCTGCCTTTAAACTTAAGAATGGTGAATACACTAAAGAACCTGTCAAAACTAAAGCTGGATACCAAGTAATCCAAATGGTCAACCACCCTTCTAAGGGTAAATATCAGGACCACAAAGCTGAACTAAAAGACCAGTTAGCAACTGAGCGTATGAGCGATAGTAATGTCTTACACGCTGTCGTTTCAAAAGTTCTTAAAGATGGAGATGTAAAGATCCAAGACAAAGACTTACAAAACATCTTGGCTGATTACACATCAACTCCAAAACCAATGAAATAATCAATTGTTCAAAAAGAAAATGGTCAGTAACCTAAAAGTTACTGACCATTTTCTTTTTTATCGGGTTTATAAAACTTATTTCGATCCATTCCAAAAATTCGTTTACTAAATGATCCCGCTTCTGTATCATTCAAAGCCCCAGTAATCATGTTAATTGAAGCATCAAGTTCATCTAAATCGTGCAGAATCTGTGCTTCCAACAATTCAGGAGTAACTGGAGAACCATACTCCTTAATCCCATGATGTGAGAGCACCATATGTCTTAGAAGTAATAAATCCTCGGAATGCTGATCGATTTTTAGTTGGTCAGCAGCTTCAACAATTTCACCATCAATAATACTGATATGTCCTAACAAATCGCCTTCACTAGTATAAGAAGTCGAGACGGGTCCAGACAACTCGGTTGTTTTGCCTAAATCATGAAGAATGGCACCTGCATACAAAAGTGAAGAATTAACTTGTGGATAGAGCTTAGCGACTTCCTTTCCCAGCTTCAAAATCGAAATAGTATGAAATGCGAGCCCACCAGCATAAGCATGATGATTCGATTTAGCTGCCGGAAAAGTAAAAAACTCATCTTGGTGCTTTTTAAGAAGTACTCGAACAATTCGATTCCACGTTGGATTAATAATTTCGAAAATTGTCTGACCAATATATTCTTCCATCTCGGAACGAGTCATTTGAGCATGTTGCATAAACTTAGATGGATCACTGGGTTCACCGGATTCTGTCTGTCGAAGATGATTAATCTTAATTTGTGGACTTCCCTGGTAAGCTTCCCGTTTACCATTAATGTGAACGACCTGACCAGCTTTAAAAGTCTTTACATCCTCATTACTGGCACCCCAAAGTTTTCCACCGATCTCTCCAGAATTATCTTCAAAAACAAACGAAATGAATTGTTTCCCGTTCTTAGCAATCCTAGTATCAGCTGACTTAACCAATACAAACGCATCAATTTCTTCATCCATTTGATATTCTTTCAATTTTTTGCTCATTTGACTCCACCTCCACTATTTTAATTCAATTAAATGGTCGCCACTTACATCGTGTTTAATTCGATCATCAGCCGTAAAATAAATCACCTGTGTGCTTTTAGCCAAAGCTTTCATCAATTCAATTGCCTTATCGGTTCTAAAGTGATCAAAATCAGCAAAACCATCATCAATCATAATTGGCATCGGATATTCATCACTAAACGCCAATGTTAACGCAAAAACCAACGATAAGTATAGCTGCTGCATGGTTCCTTTTGAAAGTTCCTCAACCTTAAACTTAACCCCATCAGAGTTAACAACCGTAATACTTCTCTTATTATAATCAATTTTACTATAATGACCGTCCGTTAGTGTTTCAAAGAATTTAGCTGCATCTTTTCTAACTTTAGGAATTCTTCCACTACTAGCGGCATCTAGTACTTTTTCAATCCACTGATTAGTTAACTGGTAAACCAACCACTTTTGAACTAATTCGTTAACTTTAGTATCCATGCTGGCCAATTCCTGGGTTAATGAATCAAGCGTCCCATCTTTTTCCATGTTATTAATTTGCACGTTAAGTTGCGCCAACCGATCAGATTGATCGGAAAAATCTGCGTCCAACTGACCAATTTGTTTCTGAAGGTCATTAATCACGCTTTTTACCTGATTAACATTATCGTATTTTTGTAATCTTTCAACAATTGTTTGATCAAGTGAGTTTTCTAACTCCATTTTACGCTTGTTTTTATCCGTGGTGATCCGCTGCTCATCATATAATTTTTTAAAATCACCACTACTTGCAACGTTTCGTTCCCTTAAGAAACGATCAAGCCGATCACGTGCTTCTTTCGATTGCTCAGAATGGCGATCAAACATTGAAGTTAAACTACTTAACTCATGATTGACCTGTTCTGCACTTCGCTTTTGATCATTTACATTTGAGATGAACTGCTTAATTTTACTTAATGCTACCATCTCATTATCGGAATCACTTAAGCCAATTTTACTAGAAGCAAAATTCCAACGATCAAGGTAACTCTCAACTTTCTCATTCATTGTCTTTTGGTTTCCAATGAAATTCTGTAAATTATCACGATCTAAGTCACGTCGTTTAATGGAGTTTTGTAAAGTACTTGTCCATTGGTTAAATGGAATATTCTGGATGTGATGCTCGTTTCCCATTTGACCCAACTCTTGCTCAATCTGAGTCAATTTTCGCTTTAAATGGTCAGTATCATTCTCCTCTTTAACTGGTTGGTTTGACTTTTGCACATAACGATAAATGCCAAAACCAATACACAATAACCCAATGACCACCAAAATAGGAAGCGTTACTCCACCCATAAAAATTCCAATTCCAATAATTATTAAACCTACCGCATCAGCAATTAATGATAACGAATTATCTCCGCTCTCTTTTGTGGGCATCGCATGAACCTGATAATTTATTTGTGCTTTTACATTTTGATACTCATCTGTTAAAGTCGATATTTTGTCAATCTCATCATCATTAAACGGAATACTTTCACTTCCACCGGCATCAAATTCATCATTAGCCAAACGAGTCTGATATGTTTTGATATCGTGATCAAGCTGTTCAATCCGTCTGACCTGTTGGATTTGACCGTCAAGTTCTAAATATAAATTACGAATTAAATCAGCATTATCATTGTAAAATTTCAAATCAGCATTGGATTCCTGATGTGTATTCTTAAAATCAATAATGTTTTGTTTATCATTCTTAACATCTGATTGAATATTGGCCATCTTATTTTGAATATCTTGAAATGTTTCAAAATCATGCTCAGAAAATCCGTGCTTAACCTCTAATTTATCGTCTTGTAATTGTCTTAATTGAGCATATTTATCCCAGTTTGCTAAATCTTGATTAACCTGATTTAATCGCTCAGAAAGTTCATTTCTTTTATTGCGATTATAAGTCTTTTTTTCTTGTTCCTTTTTAGCTTGAATGGTCAATTCATGGTACTTAGGATATTCATTACTGGCTTCATGTACTTTCGCGTTTAATCTTTCTCGATCAACTAAAAGTCGGTTTAACTCAGGCTTTTTACCAGTCGGCTTATAGATCTTACCACCATTTTCCTGATTCTCGTCCTCTAATTCAATCCAGTTATCAATCCCTACGACCCCAACACGCTGAATTCGTTTTGACAACTCTTCACGATTTAATCTCGAAATATCGTTTAAATCAACATTGCCAAAATAAAACAGATTATCATATGATTCGCGATTGATCGGACCTAAAATTTTATCCAAAATCCCAGCAGGCAATTCATTTTTATTTTGATCAAAAACGGTTAATACCCCACCATTTTTACCCTCATTTCTTTGAACAAGGTAGGTAGTTCCATTTTGTTCAACCGTTAAACGACCACCCATTTTATAGTCATCTTTGGGAGTGAAGTCTCGCTTACTCCGACTGTCCCGAAAGCCAAATAAAACATCTTTAATGAAATTTAAGAGGGTTGTTTTTCCAGCCTCGTTTCTTCCATAAATAACCTGAAACTCATTAAAGTTCAGTGTTAAATTATGAAGTTTTCCAAAGCCGAATACTTCAACTTTTTTAATCCTCATCCTTCACGTTCCCTTTCGTTTTACTAGTAATTAAATTCATACTTTCATCAAGTAATTTAGAGATGGCTTCATCACTTAAAAAGTTGTCACGAATGTAAGAGTGCTTAAAAAGTTTCTTCGCCAAACTTTTAAGATTTTCTTCATTATAAACTTCATGCTTAGTGTCATCCCAGAATTTCTGATCTAGATCATTAAATTTCATCCCAGAATTATCAACAACGTCAATTTCATAAACCCAAGCATTAAATCGTTCAAAATCATATTGTAATTTTTCCTTAACTCGGTCGAGCAATTCTTCTGACGAAAAATTGGCTTCTTCGCTCATATTTAATTTCATACTCAACAAATTAAGTTTGGAAAAATCACTCGACTCAATTTTCTCCATAATTTGATTAACGACCGCTTCTTCTGAGTCAGTCCCTCGTAAATTCATTGAAAGACTTGACCAAATTAGCGGACAGGAGGGCTCAAACTGAACGTTTAAGTCTCCATTAGTTTCATCACTGACTAATAAGTATCCCTTTTCACCCATTTCATTTTTATGACGACCCTGGATATTCCCCGGATATTCAATTAAGGGATGATGACTTAACTGCTGACGTTTATGAATATGACCTAATGCCCAATAATCATATCCCAAATTTTCCATTTCGTTAATGGTAAATGGTGCATACTGTGAATCGTTGCCACCCTTAATAGCACCGTGAACCATCCCAATTTGGTAGTCCGCGTTTGAACGTTCTGGAAATCTAGAGATGATATCGTCTGAAATATTCCTAGTAGCATAACTAAAACCGGTAACAGCAACTGTTCTTCCTTCCTTAAGGGTCAATATATGAGTCGTCACTTCTTTAGGAAATACGTAAACATTAGCCGGAAAATTGAAATTTTTAGCACCCTCACTTTGATAATCATGATTACCAAACGAAAGAAGTACAGGAATATCATGTTCATCCAATCGTTCTAGCTGTTTAATCAAAAAACTAATGGCTTTGACACTTTGGTGACTACTGTCAAATAAATCTCCCACTAGCAAAACAAAATCAACATCATCTAAAATGGCATCATCAATAATCTTCTTTAAAGAATCAAACGGAGCCTGGTGCAAAATGTCCCACAGCTTACTCGGCGTGGTATCATCTTCTCTGATACCTAAAAATGGACTATCCAAATGTAAATCTGCCGCATGAATAAACTTCATTATAATTTCTCCCATACAAAAAAAATCGGAGCACCAATGGGCGCTCCGATTAACGATCAATTAAGCTTCATACATATCACGTAAAGGCTTAGTAATTAACATATTAGCATCATCAATGACTTTGCCCATTGCTTTTTCTTTACCCATCAATTTTTTGATGATATCAAGACTGTTCATCTTATTGGCAAGATCTTGAGCTTTTTTCATGTCATCTTGCGAAATTTGTTGACCAGCCATTTGCTTTTGTCTTAATTCATTCTGATTAGTTTGAAAGTCCTTAAATGTTTTAAAAGCATCCTTGTCCTTCTTTAACTCATCATATGTGGCTTGGAGTTCTTTAAATTCATCAGTCTTTACTAGTGCATCCTGTAAAGTTTGTGCGTCTTTCATTACATCATTTTCTGCCATAATTCTTTCCCTCCTTAAATATTGTTACAGTGTACATTTTAACATACGTGAAGCTATCGTCCTAGTAAAGCTTTCGCACCGCTAATAACTTCTGAGGCGCCCTTTTTAATTCCACTGGCACCTTCTTTAACGATTCCCTTAACGACTTTACCAGTATCGTTAGTAATACCCTTAAATAGTTTAGAATTCTGGGTACCATTATCCTCATCACCATCGCGTGCCACCGTTTGTGCGTCTTGGACACCAAACTGGGTCCCCTTGGTGTACGGAAGAATTTGTTGCATTTGTGTCTTGTACAAAGGACCAACATCGGTTCCAGTCAGGTTCTCTAAATGATGCGTAGAGTTGGTATTGTCAAAGCCTTCCCAAGTTGCTACCACAACGTTAGGAGTGTATCCGATGATCCATTTGTCTTTGGTAGCATCGGAATCTGGAGTATTATCGGCTTCAGTACTTCCAGTTTTTCCGGCAACTTGATACCCGTTCGGTTTAGCGTCAACACCAGTTCCATTATCAAAGACACCAAGCATCATACTTGTCATCTGTCGCGCCGTTGAAGGAGACATGATTTGTTTTGAACTTGGATGCTCATTATCAACAACCGTCTTTCCGGTCGAATCGACGATCTTAGTAATATAGAACGGCTGTGAAATCTTTCCCTTATTAGCAAAAGCAGTATATGCACCAGCCATCTGTTGTGGGGAAACTCCGTTGGACAAGCCTCCAAGTGCCAATGCTAGATTTTTATCCTTATCCGTGACCGGTAAGTTGAACTTTTTAACCGAATCGTATCCCTTGTTCACTCCGATCTTATTTAATAACCAAACTGCAGGCGCGTTCATACTCTGTGCCAGAGCTTGGTACATCGGAACTTTTCCTGTATAAACATCATTGTAATTATGCGGAGTATAGTGGTTTGATCCATACGATTTCTTCTGGTTTTCAAGTTCAGAATCATAATAATACCCGTTTTCAAGAGCTGGCGTATAGACCGCAAGTGGTTTCATCGTCGAACCAGGCTGACGTTTAATATCGGTCGCACGATTATAACCACGGAAAACCGTCTTACCACGTCCACCAACAACCGCTTGAACCCCACCATTTTTTGGATTCAAAGCAACTGATGCAGCTTGGACCTTGGTCCCATCCGACGCATCATTAGGAAACAAATTAGGATTTTTAAAATCAGTCTGAAAGCTTTGTTGCTGTTGCTGATTTAGATTCGTATAAATTTTATACCCATGATTCATGATGTCAGATTCAGTTAATCCATATTTCGAAATGGCTTCATTAATAACAGCGTCAAAATAGTATGGATACTTATACCCGTTAGTAGAACGATAGGAATTTTTAGTGTTCAACGGCATCGCCTGGTATTTTTTCGCTTCTGAATTAGTGATTTTATGATTCTTTGCCATTAAATCAAGAACCACGTTTCTCCTTTGACGCGCCGCTTCTGGATGATCAATCGGGTTATTACTAGGATTCGATAGCATTCCTGCTAACACAGCTGCATCCTGGACCGGTAAATCTTCAGCAGACTGCCCAAAGTATCGCTTAGATGCATCTTCGACTCCATACACACCATTACCAAAGTAAGCGTTGTTCATGTACATCGTCAAAATTTGGTTCTTTGAATAAACGTTCTCAATCTCAATTGAAATGAATAATTCTTTAAGTTTTCTGGTCAAAGTTTGTTGCTGGGAAAGAAAAGTATTCTTGGCTAACTGCTGCGAAATCGTACTTCCTCCACCACTAATGTAGTCACGACCCAGTACCTTATTCTTAATCGCAAGCAAAATGGCTCTCCCGTAACCACTAACCGAATAACCGTGTTCCTTATAGAAATTACGATCTTCCGTCGAAAGGATGGCATTAGGAATATTTTTTGAAATCTTATTCATCTGAACGTAAGTACCTTTTTGTGCGTACAATTTGCCAGCTTCTTGGTGACGTGAATCATAAATCACAGTCGATTTTGATAAATTAGACTGAAGATCACGAACGTGCGAAGTCTTTGCCACAATCGTCAAATAACTACTTAAAACCAAGATAACGAATAAAACAACTACAATAATCCATTTTGTAATTTGAAATCTACGCCAGAATTTTCTGAAGTATCCCCAAATTCTTTTAAATATTGACTTACTTTTGCTGTTGTTATCCATAAAAGTCCAAATCTCCCTTTATCATTAAATGCTATTGTAACACATGGACATTAATGGATTTTAAAAGATAAAGTGGATGTCAGCTGACATCCACTTTATTCTACATTTGATCGGGCGCTTTAATTCCCAACAATCTTAACGACTCTTTTAATACAATCGCAACACTTTTGACAAGGTCGAGACGGGCGTCTTGCTCATCATCGTCCGCTAAAATCTTAGAATGAGCATAATATTTATTGAATGACTTAGCTAGTCTTAGCGAATACTTAGCAATATCGGAAGGCTCAAATTCATTTCGAGCTTGTTTTACAACTTCTGGAAAGGCCTGAAGTAACTTAATGACTTCAAAAGCACCTGCATCAGTCAATTCATTTGCTGATTCATCAAATTCTTTTTTACCCGACTTCCGCAAAATACTCTCAGCACGAGCATGGGCATATTGAACGTACGGTCCAGTCTCCCCTTCAAATTTTAATTGGTCTTTAAGTACGAAATCAATGCTACTGATTCGCTCACTCTTAAGATCACCAAAGATAATGGCACCAACCCCAACTTGCGTAGCCACTTCATCTTTATTCGGTAAATCAGGATTCTTCTCAGCAATTTGTTGTTTTGCCATGGTGATTGAATCATCTAAAACTTTGTTTAATAAGATAATATTCCCACGTCTAGTTGAAAGCTTTTTACCATTAACCGTAATTAAGCCAAACGGGATATGATGAACACCATCCGCATTCTTTATGCCCATCTTTTTTAAAACAGCTTTTAGTTGATGGAAATAATTAGTTTGTTCAGATCCTACCACGTAGAGATTCATGACCGGATGATACGTCCGTTCACGATATAATGCCGTTGCAATATCTCGGGTAATGTAAAGAGAAGCCCCATCACTCTTTAAGATCAGCGCTGGATTTAGGTTAGCGTTACTTAAATCGACCACTTGAGCCCCTTGTGATTCTTGAAGTAAGCCATCCTTTTTTAGGATGTCAACCACTTCATCCATTTTGTCATTGTAAAATGACTCACCATTATAGGTATCAAACTTAACGCCCAATTTTTTATAGGTATTATTAAAAGCCTCTAACGACACGTCTCTAAACCACTTCCATAGTTTGGTAGCTTCTGGATCACCATCTTCGAGTTTTTTAAACCATTCTCGTGCCTCTTCGTCTAACTCAGGATTTTTCTGATCTTCCTTATGAAATTTAACGTAATACTGAACTAAGTAATGAATTGGATGACGCTTTACGTCCTCTTCATTTCCCCACTTTAAGTAAGCCGTAATTAACTTACCAAATTGGGTTCCCCAATCACCTAAATGATTATCTTTAATTGTTTTATATCCATTTTTTCTTAAAATTTCGGAAATGGAATTTCCAATCACAGTAGAACGAAGGTGTCCCATTGACATTGGCTTAGCAATATTTGGAGAAGACATATCAATGGTCACGGTCTGATCCTTGCCATCGTAATTATCACCATAGTGCTCTTTATCCGTCAAAACCTCTGACATGACTTGCTTACTAACCTTTCCCTTATCTAGGAAGAAGTTAACGTAAGGACCAACGGCAACGACCTTATCAAACTGACTTCCATCAACATTATTGACGATATCCTTTGCGATCTGTTGGGGAGCTTTATGTAACTCCTTAGCTAAAATAAAAGTTGGAAATGCTAAATCCCCGTTATTTGAAGTTTTTGGTTTCTCAATTTTTCCGTAAATATCACTTGTTGAAATTTGGTTGTTAGTTGCATCAGCAACTACGTCTGCAACTTGTTGTCTGTAATCCATAATATCCTCCTCATAAATAAAAAGCCTCTTACATTAATTAAATCAATGCAAGAGACGAGATTACCCGCGGTACCACTCTATTTGGAAATACCCACTCATTATTAAATTTGTATACCTAGAAAGGACGCCTTCCCAATCACAATTTATCTAACTCACATCAACTTAGATTTGCTTTGAAATTATAATTGGTACTACACTCTCATCGTTGGTAGCTTCCCAAAGCGGGTGACGGGAATCGAACCCGCGACGTAAGCTTGGGAAGCTTAAATTTTACCACTAAACTACACCCGCAATACGTGTATAATTATATCATGAATTATAACCCTTGTCATCAAGACTTCTACAGAGCCGTATGATAAAATTTGATTGGAGGCTAACCATCATGTTAATCTACATAATCACATTACTATGGATTCTTTTATTAATCTCACTAACAATCGGAATCACGCGTAAACAAGACAAAAAGATTATTAAGGGTGTCATCTATACGCGCGCCTTTTACATTCTTTTGTTGATTAGTGAAGTGGTTTTTACCCTGAATCACTTTAACGAGCATCGATATTTGGTCTCTTTAAGTTTTATAATGACAATCGTCGCGATTTCTTTCATTGATATTTGTTACCAGAGAAAAATCCAAGGTAATTTAAAACCCTACGTAATTTTATTGACACTGATTTCAATTTTAATCTCAATTGGGCTTTTGTTTTTCATTCAATAAATACTACTAAAAAATCATCCAATTACTTGGATGATTTATTTTTTTGCATTTTTTCAGCTAATCGAATTGATTCATCAACTAGCTCCGCTTGCGCATCAATCACAGGGTAGTCGTGATTACCAGCTCGTTCTTCTGCTACCGAAATCTCAGTACAACCTAAAATCACTACATCGCTATCCAATTCATTAACCATTTGATTTAAAATATGATGATATAATTTTGGATCGACATAATCTTGCTCCTTAACACCCTTATAAATTAGATCCATCGTCTCGTCCGCAATTTCAGCGGTCGGGTGTACAACTTCATATCCAGCTTTAGTAATTTCTTTATCATATACCTTGTCTTTCAGAGTTCCCTTAGTGGCAATTAGCCCCACTCTTTTAGCGTGTGGAAACTTCTTAGCAATTGCGGCTACCGCTAGCCTAGGCATATGCAAAATTGGAACATCCGTCATACTCTGTAACTGATCATAAAAATAATGGGCAGTATTACATGGTAACGCAAAAAATTCTGGTCCCAGTTTGCTCTGCTGTTTAATATCTTCTTCAAGTGGAACTAGTGGGCTCGGATTATTTTCTGGATCAGTAATATAATCCGTCCGATCCGGAACCGTCGCGTGATTAACTAATATATAATTTAAATAATCTTGATCACAGTGAGCTGGGGTCCGTTGATTTAGTAAATGAACATAGCTCTCAGTCGCTTGGGTCCCCATCCCACCAATAATTGTGAAAAACTTTTTCATTATCTTATTCCTTATTCATATGAAAATATTTTTTGAAGTTTTTTGCGTAATTATGCTCCATCCATTTCATAAGTAGCCAACGCATGAAGTTTTCATCTTTTTTATACCAAAAAGTCGTTCCCCACTGACCTTTTTTGATCAGCTCTTCTGCCTTCTTTTTATCTTCATTATCTTTGGCATACTTACGAAAAACACGATTGGGAACCCCTAACCACAAATAATATTTCTTAGGATCTTGATTGGCATACACTGTCTTTTGGTCCGCTAGGTCATCTTGAACGTAATCACGAACCACCCATTGAGCAAGGTTATACCCATTTAAGGTGACAAAGAAACTACTGCGTCCCTGTCTCAAATTGATTTCAAACAACTTGTACGTATCGTCTCTAACATCATACTTCATGTCAAAATTAGCATACCCAGTAAATTCAATCGACTCTAAAAACTGTTGAATCTGATCATAAATTCGCTGATCAAAGTCAGGAATAATCGTGACGTAGTTACCAATTGCAGACGGTGCCGGATCTTCTAAAAGTGGATGGCCTAAACACATCATCTTAACGTGATGATTCTTGTCAACATAAGCATTTAAGACCCGCATGTTGCTGTCGTCACCTGGGATGAAATCTTGGACGATCAAGTCTGAAGTATAGCCATTATTATAAATTTTTGAAACAACGTCACGATACTCGGCATCACTTTTAATGGTAAAAGCTTTCTTTCTTCCCTCAAAACGGATATCCAACCATTCCACACTATTGGTGGGTTTAAGTGCAATTGGATAATCAAATGGTTGATCGAAATCATTATCTTCAAAATTGCTTTTGGAAATAATCTTGGTGCCAGGATATGGCATTCCATACTTATCACACATTTTATAAAAATTTTCTTTACTATTAAGTTGTTTTATTAACGAATAATCAACGTATGGACAGACAAAGACATCTTCTAAATCTTTCTTATGTTTAGAAATTAATTCAGCATAACCATCCCCACATCCAATTAAAATGACTGGTTCTTTGTGGTTGGCGTACTTCTTTTTTAACTTTTTCATCTCTTCAAACCATACTGGATCTTCACTAAAGCCGGGAATAAACGTCAGATCCACAATTTTGGTAAATCTTGTGGGGGCTAATCGTTCCTGGGCATAAGCCTTGACACGCTTACCATACAACTCGTAGAAAGAACGCGCCATTCCGTACACATTAAAGTCACTTCCAAGTAAGATCGGAGTGAAATCTGGAACTTTCTCATTTGTCATTACTATTTAAATCCTCCAAGTAATCTTCAACGATAACCGAATCGGTTGGATAAGGTGTATCAACACCATTAATCTTTTGATAAGGATCGCGTCCTTTACCCGCTACTACAATGATATCTCCACGTTTGCCAAAATTAATGGCCTTTTTAATGGCTTTTTCACGGTCCATTTCGAAATGAACGTCAACCTTATCATGATCGATATGACTATCAATTTCCTTTGCAATCTTCATGGGATCCTCATAAGCGGGGTCGTCAGTAGTTAAAAACGCTACATCGGCATTCTGAGTCAACGCTTTGCCAAATCCCTCTCTACGGTCGATTCCCTTATTGCCTGGGCTACCAACCACTACAATAACTTTTCCACTGGGGTCTTGTCGTTTTAAAAATCCTAGTAATGCATTCATACTAGCATAATTATGGGCGTAATCCACGTGAACGTTCCCATGATTTTTAGACTTAAAGATTTCCATTCTTCCCGGAATTTTTGCGCTTGCCAGACCATCTAACATATCACCACGTTTAAAACCAGTAAGTCCAGCTGATATGATAGAGGCGGTTGCATTTGATTCATTGTAATCCCCTGGAATACCAATGCGATAATTTCCGTCTAAGCCTAACTTTTTAGCTTTATCAGAAATAGAACTTAATTGAATATCGTTATCAGTCAAGCTATCTGAAACTGGCTCGTACGTAAAATCAAGGTCGACTTCAAGTTGTGGGGTCGTCCCTTTTTTACCAAACAAATAAATATTTTGGGGATCAGTTGTGGTTTTGGCAGCATAATAAATATCAATCAGGTGGTCTGAATCGGCATTCAAAATACACTTATTTGAATTAACCAAGAGTTGTTCTTTACAGTGCAAGTAGTTTGCAAAAGTCGGATGCTCGTTTTCCCCAATGTGATCGGGAGAAATGTTTAAAAAATTACCTACGTTATACTTTAATCCGAAAACCCGATTTTTAAGGTATGCCTGAGACGATACTTCCATAATGAGATATTTCATCCCGTTATCGACGGCGGCTCTCATATTCTTAAAAATATCAAGTGATTCCGGAGTAGTAAGGTGTGACTTAAATGTTTGATTTGGTTCATTGCCAACCACAGTATTAATAGTTGAAAATAAAGCAGTTTTATTCCCACTTGCCCTCTTAATTGCATCCCGAGTGAAATAGGAAGAGGTCGTTTTCCCCTTGGTTCCGGTAAAAGCAATAATGAACAAATCATCTTGAGGATAATTGAAAAACGCGGCAGCGATCAGCGACATTGCTTTTTGAATATTAGTGACTAAAATCTCATTCATGGCCTTACTCTCGGATAAGTGATTTTCACACACAATTCCCGTTGCTCCGGCATTTTTAGCCAACGTAACAAACTCAGGCTTAAAGTTCCCCTTTCCAAAAAATAAGGTTTTCGGTTTTATGTCCCGTGAATCATAACTAACGTAGTCAAAGTCACTATCATTAGTCTGGTTGATTGACTTTAATAAATCATGTTCACGAAGAATATTTTTAATTTCTTGAATACTTAGTGACAAAAAAATTCAGCTCCATCCCATTAATTTTTGTAATGGAAATCCAAATAGATCATTCGGACTTTGATTTTATTCTTAATTTACTCTTAGACAATTCTACCAAAATAAAGCAATAATGACTAACTCAAAACCGATAAAAGGAAGCATAAATTAATATAATAAAAAACATTCTGCGTAAACTAGATTAATTCCAGTCCACACAGAATGTCTTTTTCTTACTTAACATCTTTTAGTTTTTGTTCACTAACGTTATCTAATCGGTCACCGACCGCATTCACCATTTTTAAGCATTTTTCAATATCTTCCTGGCTCATATCCAAAACAGAAAAACATTGATTAACGTGTTCATATACTTTATCACGATGTTCCTTAGCAAATTCCGTGGTGTCAACGATGACAACTCGTTCATCTTTATGACTACGTGTTCTTGTAACCCATCCTTGCTTTTCAAGCCGTTTCAATAATGGGGTCAAAGTCCCACTATCTAAATCTAAGTAGGATCCAAGTTCCCGAACGGTCATTGGTGCATGTTCCCATAACACCAGCATGGTAATGTACTGTGGATAAGTTAAATTGAATGGAGATAAAACGATCTGGTAGTACCGACTAAATTTTTTGCTTGTATTATAGATTCCAAAGCACAACTGGCTCTCAATCTTACGTGGTTCAACCATTATAATCTCTTCTTTCTAAAAACTCTTGTACTATCTTATATTTTACACAATTAAATAACAAATACAAGGATACCACAAAATTGGGTGTTTATTTTACGACATTTTTATTGTATGATTAGATGGTAGTAATTGCCCGAGTGGCGGAATTGGCAGACGCGCAGCGTTCAGGTCGCTGTTCAGTTTACTGAGTATGAGTTCGAATCTCATCTCGGGCATTCGTTACTAACAAGACGTTATCAAGTTTATTGATATCGTCTTTTTTCATTAACAGTAATTAAATTATGTATACAAAAAGAGCAGACCACTCGTCCACTCTCTTCTAATTTTATCTAATATAATCGCCAAGATCATAAATCAACTGATTCTTAGCCTGATAATAATAGTTACGTAACGGATGAAGATGATTATTTTTAACGATCCATGGCTTATCAAAATTAGTGTAGTGAATAATCACAGGATGTTTAAGCGCATCTGCTTCAGCCGCACGACGTTCAGGGATGGGATTTAAACCACTTTCACCCTTAACTAAATGACTCTGCAAATTATATTTAGGGTCAAGTTTCTTCCAGTGACCATTAAAAATAGCGTTCAACGCATCTTGGTCCTGATATTTCAACATCTCAGGCTTATCAACTGCTAATTTTCTAACTTTCTCAGAAGTGTCATTATCATTCCAAGCTTTCGTATCAATTAATAACAATCCGGCATTGAAATACTGACCCGGTGCATCACTAACGTGCATCTTTTTTAACCGGTCAACGTAACCAGAATCCTCAACAGCACCGACAATGTTGCCATCAAGATCGGTATTAAAAAGATCAGAAATATCACCCACACATACCATATCAGCATCCAAATAAAGGATTTTAGGTTCATGAACTTCTTCGGGAATCTCAATTCGATAGTAAGTGTTTTCTTTAATTGCACTGTCGGGAGATTTTACATTAGCATCCTTATATGCAGCAGTGTTGGGCTGTAAAAAGTTAACTGCTTTACAGTTGTCGTAGACTTTTTCTAGGGCCTTCAATAAATCAGCACTGTTGGAACTTAAGTGATCATTAACAACGTAAAACGTGAAACTTGAATTCTTATTATGGTTCAATATTGACGAATAGTTGACTGCCAGTGGTATCGCCATATTGTTATCAGTAGTAGATGCAATCGTAATCATACACATTATCCCCTTCAAAAATATTTGAAACTATTTGGCTACTTGTAAAAGTAAGTACCACTAATTTGCGTGGCAACACTTATAAAAGTAGACCGCTTTATGACCTATCTATTTCGCACAACAACAACATTTACCGTTTTATTCTTACTCCCGATGGTAATCGTAGAGCTATTATTGTCCTCAAATCGATATCCAACTGGTGATGCAATAGTTTGCTTCTCGCCTGGGATGCCGGTAACTGAAGTTGCGTTTACGTATTGCCCCCTCTTGTTTACAAAATTAACTTGTTCGGTTATAGAAATCGAAGGAACGTTATAGTCACTTGCCCAAATCCAATCACCAGGATGTGCTTGTCCGTTAGAAAGATCCAAATTACTTTGTAATTGATTGTTATTATCAGTGTTCATCCAATTGGGTGACTTAACAGTGTAATTTTTCCCATCAAATACGAATTGAGTCCCAACAACTGGCTCTGGAATAATTGGACCTGCACCAGGTCCATCAGGCGCCTTTAAGATTGTCTTATCACCGAGCTTAATTTGGTGAAGTTGATTATCACCCTTCATGAAAGCGGACAATCCATTATATCTACCTTTAGAGGCAGCCCGAGTATCGAAGCTAGTCAAATCTAAGTTTTGTAACTGATAGTCATCCTGAAACATATTGCTCAAACTACGATTACTAGGATTAATCCTAAAACTCGTTAAACCGTCAATATTTTTAACAGCATAGTCATAAACAAACATCGAACTCATATCAACAACTTTAGAAGTGTCGAAATGACTGACATCAATGTCTTTAAGATTAATATCGGCACCAAACATCAGTCTCATACGATTAACATTTGAGGTGTCAAAGTGAGTGACATCGATACTTTTTAGTGCGGTATCACCATTAAACATATAATCCATGCCGGATACGTTTGATGTATCCAATTTATCGAGACCATTAATAGTCTGCAGGTTCTTTAATCCTTGATTGCCTTGGTGGAGTGGATCATCATCTGCCGATTGAGAAAAAAGATAATCCGAATTTGATGGGGCATACATCTTATCTTGAATATTAATAACCTGGGCGTCATTTAGAGCCTGACGTAAATCCCCAAGTTGTGAATATGCATAGGTCCCCAAGGTTTTATCTTTACCGCTTAACGTTAAAGTTCGATTAGTCTCGTTATAATTCCAATTAACCTGTCCCCACGTACCACGATCATATCTTAACTTAGAAGTTCTAGGCTTAGCTTGTGAGGTCATTTTCTTAGTATCCATTGCTGCTGTATATGTAGTTTCAGTGTGATTTGCTGAACTAGTCATCTGAAAGCCAAAAAACAAACCGACAGTCACACCCGCGACTAAGGCTCCCTTAATTACCTTTTTCATTAGATCATCCCACTCTCTTATATTTCCTTACACTTCTAAGGTAGGCCACAAATGCCGTCATGTCAACATTTATGCTTTATCATGTGAAAAAGATACTATGATAATGACACTAATTATGTAAAAAGAGAATAATAATGTGCGTTATTATTCCCTCTTCTAGTTTCTATAAATCTATATCATTGGATTTATATAGTTATAATCTATCCACAAAAACATTGATTAAACTATCACCATGCCAATAAAAATCATTGGAGTCTATGTAAGAACCAGAAGTATTAGCTTCTGGCTCTACAATAACTAGTCGTTTAGACGAATAGTAGCGTGGTAAGAACTACCATCTGTGGCCTTGCCAAAATAATCGTCTGTAATCGAGCGAAAAACCATTTTTCCGTTCGGTAAGTTCAAATATTCGGCATCATATGGAAAAACAACGGAGTAATTGTTTTTATTTCCAATACTGTAATAGTAAATAGTTCTACCACTAAGCTGAACGCTTCGATCTGTACTTGGAACTACTAGTTTAAACTCCTTCATTATGACTCACCTCCTTTCCCATCAAAAAAGGTCATACTACGAAGTAGCATGACCTAAATGGTATTTCAGAGTATTCATCATATTGAAATACGAATAAATTCGCATAGTTGTTTTAATTTCGAATCTTATAACAAGACATAGGGTATCATTAAATGATTTTTCACGTACTCAATAAAGTCTATCTTCCACCAACTTATCATTTATGACAGTACTAATTACAATGTTAAAAGCTTCTCACACTTCAAACACCAAGTGAACGCTATCTCCTACATTAGCCTTCACAAATTGTCTAGTTATTTTTAATCCCAACATTCAATATTTCATTATGAATCTCTTACTGCTTACTTCACAATTTAGATTATAAACTTTATTAAAAACAACGACAATAGAGTCTTAAATTTCACAAAGCATAATTGTAGTACCTTGAAATCAGCATTCACCCTAATTATTAATTTACTTTTGTCTCATAATATAATAATTATTATTATATAATAGAACCAATTAGACGCTTTATTGACAACAATTCACGGCATAATTTTAGCGATTAAAATATAATTTGATATAATTAACTAATGGAGGAATTAATATGAAAACAAAAGCTTACGAAACTTATAATTTAGTGGAATACGATAAAGATCTTCCCTATGAAGTTGGCGATTTAGTTGAAGTTACGTTTGTCAACCCAACTGGCTTAGGCGATAACCAAGACGATTGGTTAAAAGTCGTTAGACACGATGTCGGTGAATCCACCAGTATTCACGACGAATTCAGGTTTGATTCAAAATGCATCAAAGCAGTAAAGAAGTCGAACTAAAAAAAGGTCCTCACTTTTGTGAGGATCTTTTTTTAAGCATTATCATGTGCAATTTTAGCGGCTGTAGCACCAGCAATGGCTCCAACAATATCATCAATAAAAGTATTGACGATCTGACCGTTTGTATCGAGCTCTTTTACAATTCCATTTTTATTGGTATCAATTTCACCATAATTAGTAACTCCAATCGTACCGTAGATTGAAGCAATTCCAAGTGCTAACGTTTCGTCAACGCCAAACACCCCCAAATCATGGGAGACAATGCTTTCAAGTGGCTCTTCTAACTCGCCAGCTTGTGCTAAACGATCTAGTTCAAGCCCTACCATCGCATTGTTCAATACTTCTCTTTTATGCAAAATATCATTAACAATTCCACAAACATAGTCTAAATCAGGAACATTTGAATATTTTTTCTGTAAGTCAATTGCAATCTGTGCAATATCTTTAATCGTTACTCCATGTTCATTCAGTCGCTTAAGCACAAAATTATACGACTGAGTGTCAGGATATTTATAGTCTCCTCGATCTACCATTAGTTAATCTTCCTCCATATCTTTCATCAGGGTCATATCGTATTCGTTTGGATAATTATCTTGAGTAATCATCATTGTTATCACGCTTTTATCCTTAAGATGACCCTTTATAATAGTATCAACATACATCTCTTTATGAAAATCTCTTTGGAACTCGGCAAAACTTGATAAAAATCTAAAGTTTAAAACCACATCACTACTATTTCTAGAACTTGAAACGCCAATAACATCTATTATTTTACTCTTCTTCATCTCGTTAACTATCGGAATAACGACATTCTTATAAAATATTTCAACTTCACGTAATTTTTGGGTTAAATTATGAATTCGTTGATTAATTACGTTACACTTCTGAAAGTCAGTATTATTCAACTCTTTCATCCCATTCAACAAATAATCCTTATCATTATTGAGTAGGGCATTTTTTAAGTCCGCTGACTTTTGATCGTCATCCCCATCGTTTAAAACACTAACTAATTCATCAATTGTGTCCACGTCATAATCATTTTTGAGTTGATCAAGATTCATGATCCAGTGTAAATACTGCTTTTTAAGCTGTTCCAACTCTTCATCGGCCGCCACTAATTGATTCTTTAATTGATTAAAATAATTAAATTCAACTACGTCCATTTTTCACTCCACCACTATAAGACTGCCATTAGCATAAATCCGGTTGCAATTAGGTTGTTTAAAAAGTGGACCCCAATCGAAACTTCAATCTTCCCTGTTTTCTTGTATACATACGCTAAAATCATTCCTAAAATAGCATAAATCATAAAACTAATCACGTTCGAACTCATATGACCACAAGAAAAAAGTAATCCACTAAAAACAATTGGCAGCCAAAATGCATTTTGATTAAAAAAGGCATTAATAAAAAATCCTCTAAACACCAATTCCTCTAACACTGGAGATAAAAAAACTGCCGAAAAGCTCATCAAAACTAACACCGTCATGTTACTTTGAAAAAGACTTAAAATGGCATTATTATTCTTTGTTCCCAGTTGGTTAAAAATCAATTTATTTAAAACTTGAAGCACAATCTCAATAACAAAAAAGCTAAAGATTGACAGTAAAATAATCTTTAAATCATGTCCAGTAAGTCGATGACTTCGTTGTCTGTACACACTCCGATAGGCCCACAGCGCTAAACTAATTACGACAAGAAAAATAACAATGTAAGAGGTTCCATAAAGAAAAGCCTTGAATCCATGATAATCGTGAATTCCAATCATTTGAACTGGTACTTGAACCGCAAAAATCAAAAAAATTAGTCCAATAAATACAACGGCTCTTTTCAAAAATTTAATTAAACTCATTTCCCACTTCATTAATCCAATTCATCTCCAAATTTTTCCACTAACATAGAATACCATAATAATAAGGTCTGAAACAAAGAAGGAAAATTAGTGTTCAAATCCATCGTTAACCTAACTGATTCGAAATGATATACTAAAAGACGTTATTAAACTAAAAGAGGAGCTAAGCATGGTGATTATTACAGCTGGAATGATTGGTGTCGGTAAGACAACCTTAACGGGAAAAATTGCCGCACATTATGGAACAGAGCCCTTCTACGAGCCAGTGGGAGACAATCCTGTTTTGCCACTTTATTATAAAGATCCAAAACAGTATGGTTTCTTACTTCAAATATACTTTTTAAACAAACGCTTTTCGATGATTAAAAGGGCGTTAAAACAAGACAACAACGTGTTGGATCGATCTATTTACGAAGACGCTCTTTTCACCAAAGAAAATAATGCTGAGGGAAATATTTCTGACGTTGAATTAGAAGTTTATTTAAAGCTACTTGATAATATGATGGATGAACTTAAAGAGCTTCCAAAAACAAGTCCCGACCTTTTAGTCTATGCCTACAGCGATTTCGACACCATTTTATATCGAATCAAAAAGCGTGGTCGTGATTATGAACAATGGGACAACGATCCAGGACTAGAAGAATATTATTACAAAATGTGGAAAGCTTACCAAAAATGGTATGACGAATACAACGTCAGTCCTAAGATGAAAATCAATCTTCAAAAATACGATCTAGAAGATCCCCAAAACGTCTCTAAGGTATTGGAAAAAATTGATGAAAAATTAAAAACGATTAGATAAAAAAACTTTGAACATGATGTTCAAAGTTTTTTTGTACCTACTTAGACAATTCATAAATTGACTGACCGTAAATCGACATTGCCAAGATCAAATCATTCACAGGTGTGTATTCGTTAGCTTGGTGCATCGTATCCTCTGTTCCTGGGAAAAGTGCTCCAAATGCAACCCCACGTTTCATCATTCGCGCATACGTTCCACCACCAACAACTTCTGGTTGAGCGTCATCCTGATCAGTTTGATCGCGATAAACACCCATCAAGGTTTTTACAATGGGATCGTCTGCATCAACAAAGTGGGGCACCATTTGCGAAATTTGTTTGGTTGATCCGTTAAAACGATCAGCGGCATCTTGAACTTTAGCTAAAATTTTATCAGTCGTAATCCCCTTTGGATACCTAAAGTTAGTGTTGACCATCCCGCCATTTTCATGATCAAAATTCATTAGACCGACGTTCATGGTTAGTTCTCCCATCACATCATCAGTAAAATTAAGACCCAATTTATGAGCACGAGAATCATCATGTAGTTTTTCGTCGATGAAGTTCAGGATATTAGCACCACTAGTATCAAAACTATAATCAACCAAAAAGTCAGCTAAATAAGTTCCAGCATTGATACCGTTCTTAGGTTCCATTCCATGTGCTGCTTTCCCGACTACACTGATTTTAATATCGTTCCCTTCGATTTCATAACTTCCAGTTACGGGAACCTTATCTAAATATTTTTCAAATTCATCGGCCATCCTGGAGACATCCGCAGCAACAACGTCAGCTTCCGCATCACGTGGTACCATATTTTCACGCAATCCGGCATTAAAACGCATCAGGGTGTTTTCACCATCGCTTTTATTGGAAGCAAAATGCGTTTCCAGAGTCACATTACCCTTTTCCCCATTGATCAAGGGAAATTCTGCATCTGGCGAAAATCCAAATGAAGGATCTGGCTCAACCTCAAAATAGCGTTTCATTCCAGTCCAGTCACACTCTTCGTCAGTTCCAATTATCAAGCGAATTTTGACCTTCGGTTGAATCCCTGCATCTTTAAGCATTCTTAATCCATAATAGGCCGCAAGTCCTGGTCCTTTGTCATCAGAAACTCCCCGACCAATTGCATTGTTACCCTCAAGCTTTAGTTCGAATGGATTGGAATCCCAGCCTGCGCCACCAGGCATCTCATCAGCGTGTGACAAAATTGCCATGGTTTCATCGCCTGAACCATACTCAATGTATCCCACTACGTTATCAATGTTTTTCGTGGTGAACCCATCACGATCACCAAAAGAGAGAAACTGTTGTAATGCATGAGCTGGACCTGGTCCCAATGGATATTCGTCCGTTGCGTGCTCCAAATCCCTTGAACTATCAATTGAAATCAATTTTTTTAAGTCATTTAAGTAATCATCTTTGTAATTTTGCGCTTTATCTTTCCAGTCAATTGCCATGTTATATCCTCCTACTTAGTTATTCCTTATTCTAACATAATCAAGAAAGTAACAACTCATTTGGACAACATTCAACCAACGCATGATATAATGCAACCGAGGTGAACAAAATGAAGAAAATTGATAAATCAATTCTAACTAAAACCATTCGCATTCGACCCAAAAATAGTTTCAAAGGAACTTACGGTAAAATTGCTTTGGTTGGTGGAAACGAAAACTTTGGTGGTGCAATCATAATGAGTTCGCTTGGAGCAGTTTACTCTGGCGCTGGACTCACAACTACTATCACGGATCCAACGAATCAAAGTGCGCTCCACTCTTGGCTACCCGAAGCAATGTTTGCTGATTATAACGACACAGATCAAATGGTTCAACTCATTAAAGCCATGAAAGTCATTACCATTGGCTCTGGGCTTGGGACCGATGATCATAGTTGTGAAATTATGGAAACCGTATTTGATAATGTCACCCCCGATCAAATCCTCTTAATTGATGGTTCGGCCATCACGATGATCGCTGAACGTGGGTTAAAATTACCACAAGCCAAATTAATTTTTACCCCGCATCAAATGGAGTGGCAACGTTTATCCGGAATTAAAATGGCCGATCAAACTGAAGCACGTAACCGAGAAGCCCGCGACAAAATTGGTGGGATTGTCGTTCTTAAATCTGATCGTACTCAGGTTTATACCCCAAATGAAGTATACCAAAATACAACTGGAACGCCTGCTCAAGCAACTGGGGGAATGGGTGATACTCTTGCCGGAATTATCGGTGGATTTGTTGCCCAATTTGACGATGAAGTTGATGCTGTTTTAGCGGCTGTTTATTCCCACAGTGCAATTGCCGATGAACTAGCTGCCACTCAGTATGTAGTTCTCCCTCATCAAATCTCAAAACAGCTTCCACGCTTCATGCATGAACACGAAGCATGAATTTAATTTATAAAAAAAGAAGATCCTGACTGGATCTTCTTTTTTTATCGAATGTGTAAAAACTTTCTCACACTTTGCATCTTATTTCCTAAGACCTTATCAGCTACCCGACTTTTCAACACCAAGAATAGGTACACAAATCCACCAGCTAACGTAGCCAGAATCGAAACAAACAAACTGATTAGCGAACTATTGTAATTGACTACCATCCCAAACAAGAAGTTAGCTCCATAAACTACAATTAACGCCACAAAGTATGTGATCAAAGCAAACGCTAAAATTTTAACAGAATTAGATTTAATACTACTCATTTCCAATCCAAACTCATGTCTTAAGGAGTGCACAATCAGATAGTTAGCTACTGTAAATCCAACCGCGGTTGCCATTAAGGCTCCGAAAGCCCCAAAGAAGTAAACTAAAGGAACTTGCGCAACTAACTTAATTACAATTCCAACCACAAAGTATTTAACTGCTCGTCTATTTTCAGAGATTCCTTGCATTAATGCGGTAACCACCGTAAACAAGCCTAGACTAATTGAAATGATGGCAGAAAAGGTTAAAATGTCTGCTCCTAGATCCATATTGGCGGTTCCATAAAAGGTTCGGTTGATCGGACCAGCAATGGCAGCCATCCCTAAAGCTGCAGGAAGCATGACAAATTCAAATAAAATTAACGCATTACTAAGTTGCTTACTAATCGAATGAATGTCACCCTTGGTTCGGGCTTCAGAAAGCAACGGAACTACGGTAATTGCTAAGGCAGAAGCTAACGAAACCACAATCATAATTAACTTATTCGCATTAGCCGCAAAAATAGCATAAATATACTGTAAATTAGTATTAGTATAATTAGTTGCCCAACGCATAATACTGAAAAAAGAATATTGGTCAATCAACTGAAAAATGGTAATGCCGGAACCAAGAATGATAAACGGAACCGCTTGACTAATAATTTCTTTATAAAGATCGTTAGTCTTAACGTTAATAGCGTTATCACTTGAAGCAATGAGCCCCTGAAAATGATCACGTCGTCGCCAGTAATACCATCCTAGTGCTAAGAAACCAAAAATAGCACCGATGAAGGCGGCAAAAGTTGACTGGGTAACGGCGGTTACCCAACTTCCATGGATCACAATCATAATGAAAAAGGCCGAAGCCAACATATAAATGACACGCGCTAATTGTTCAACAAACTGTGACATCGCTGAAGGAGCCATCTGTTGGAAACCTTGAAAATATCCACGAGTTAAACTCATCGCAGGAATAATTAGGACAGCCCATGCTAACGAACGAATCACTGGAACCGCATTTTTACCCCCACTACCAGCTAAGATTGGAGCAAAAAAATAGATTAAAAGTGCACAAACGACTCCGGTAATAACCGAAAGGGTAATTCCTTTCTTATAAAGTCGCGCACTTACCCCATACTCATTTAACGCATTATAATGGGCCACTTCTTTTGCAACCGCCGACGGAATTCCTGCAATGGCAATTGTCAAAAACTCACTATAAATGTTGTAACCCATGGTATACAACGTGTTGGCAAGCGGAAACAATGACGCTCCAAAAATCAATCGCCAAGGAATGATGTAAATGGCACCAAGAATTCGTGAGAGGATGCTTCCAATGGTCATCCAGGCTGATCCTTTAACCATCTTACCTTGTGATCTTTCACTATCTTCAATTTCTTCTTTTTCTAATTCATCTTGTTCGAAATCGTTGTTCACAAATTTCCCCTACTTTCACGTTACAAATATAAATTTTAACCATTTCGAAAAATAATTTCAAATTTATTCAAGCTTAATTTGCAACAATATTAACAATTTTCTTTGGAACGACGATTACCTTTCTAACAGTCTTTCCATCAAGGAATGATTTAACATTTTCATCATCTAAAGCAACTTTTTCAGACTCATCCTTCCCAGCATCCACGTCAACTTTAATGTGACCTCTCACTTTTCCATTAACCTGAACCACCAGTTCAACTTGGTCTTCTTTTAATTTACTTTCATCAGCTTCGGGCCATTTGGAAAGTTCAATGGAATGATCATGACCTAACTGTTGCCACAATTCTTCAGCAACATGTGGAGTAATTGGTGAAAGAAGTTTAATGAATCCTTCCGCGTACTTTTTAGGTAACTTTTGTGCTTTATATGCTTCATTGATGAAAACCATCATTTGAGAAATGGCAACGTTAAAACGCATGTTTTCAAAGTCATCAGTCACCTTTTTAACGGTTTGGTTATAAATTTTATCAAGACTACCATCATTGTCATCAACGATCGCCTTACTTATCGTATTGTCATCATTCATATATAAGCGCCAAACTCGTTTAATCCAACGATTAGCACCAACAATTCCATCTGTATTCCACGGTTTAGATTCAGAAAGTGGTCCCATAAACATCTCATACAGGCGCAGCGTATCAGCACCGTACTGTTTAACAATATCATCGGGATTAACTACATTTCCCTTGGACTTTGACATTTTTTCATGATTAGTACCAAGAATCATACCTTGATTAACTAGTTTTTGGAACGGTTCTTTTGTCGGCACTACCCCTAAATCATAGAGCACCTTATGCCAAAAACGCGCATACAACAAATGGAGAACGGCGTGTTCAGCACCACCGACGTACAAATCAATTGGAAGCCAGTACTTCAATTTTTCCGGATCAGCAATCATTTTATCATTATGAGGATCAACGTATCTTAAGTAATACCATGAACTACCGGCCCACTGTGGCATCGTATTAGTCTCGCGCTTACCATGACGACCGTTTTTATCTGTCACGTTCACCCAGTCAGTAAGATTGGCTAACGGACTCTCACCGGTTCCAGATGGTTGAATGTCAGCCGCTTTAGGAAGCCGCAATGGTAACTTGTCCTCTGGGACTAAGGAAGTTGTGCCATCATCCCAGTGAATTACTGGAATAGGCTCACCCCAGTAACGTTGACGACTAAAGATCCAATCACGTAATCGATAATTAACCTTTTTATTACCAGCATGATGATCTTTTAACCATTCGACAATTTTATTGATAGCTTGTTTTTTATTCAACCCGTCTAGAAAACCAGAATTAATGTGAACCCCATCGCCTGTGTAAGGTGCTTCATCAACGTCTCCACCCTCAATCACTGGAATGATAGGCAGATCAAACTTCTTAGCAAAATCAAAATCTCGTTGATCATGAGCGGGAACGGCCATGACTGCTCCGGTTCCATAACTTGGCAGAACGTAATCACCAATCCAAATTGGAATTCTTTTCTGGTTAACTGGATTAATTGCGTAAGCTCCGGTAAATACTCCCGATTTATCTTTGTTTAAATCAGTTCTTTCAAGATCTGATTTAGAGGCAATTTTAGCTCGGTAGCTTTCAACATCGGTCTTTTGTTCTGGTGTCATAATCTTATCTACAATCGGACTCTCTGGTGAAAGTACCAGGTAAGAGACCCCATAAATAGTATCCGGACGAGTAGTAAAGACTTCGATCTTTTCGTCTTCTTCATTTACATCAAATGAGATACTAGCCCCAACGGAACGACCAATCCAATTTCGTTGCATTTGTTTAATGCTTTCAGGCCAGTCTAAATCGTCAAGATCATCTAACAAACGGTCAGCGTAGGCGGTGATTTTTAAAACCCATTGTTTCATAGGTTTTCTGTAAACGTCATAACCGCCACGTTCAGTTTTTCCATTAACAACCTCTTCGTTTGAAACAACGGTTCCACCCATGAAATCAGGAGCCCAATTAACCTCAACCTCATCTTCATAGGCTAATCCCATTTTGTACAACTGTTCAAAAATCCATTGAGTCCATTTATAGTAATTAGGATCCGAAGTATTGACTTCACGATCCCAATCATAGGAAAATCCAAGTGATTTAATCTGACGTCTAAAATTGTCAATGTTTTTCTTCGTAAAATCACGTGGGTTGTGACCGGTTTTTAAGGCATATTGTTCCGCTGGCAGCCCAAAAGCATCCCATCCAATTGGATGAAGGACATTTTTGCCCTGCATTCGCTTAAAACGCGCCATAATGTCAGTAGCAGTGTAGCCTTCTGGATGTCCGACATGAAGCCCTTGACCCGACGGATAAGGAAACATGTCTAGGACATAGTATTTATCTCTCTCTTGTTTATCACTGGTTTTAAAAGTTTGGTGATCATCCCAATACTTTTGCCATTTCTTTTCAATTTTTGAATGATCGTAAGCCATCAAATTCACTCCTTATTAGTTCGTTAAAAATCACCATAAAAAAAGCCTATAGAAAAACAATTCTATAGGACGAGGTTCCGCGGTACCACCTAAATTTCTCATAAGAGACCCTTGATTCCATAACGCGGAAAAACGTTTAACTTTTAATTCGGTTAAAACTTCGATGATAAGTTCAATCATTCTATTTCCAAGTTTGCATCACCCACTTGGTTTCTGAAAAATAAAACAATCTAATACTTCACCTAAATGATATATTATATGATTAAATAAACTCTACCAAATTTTATCCAAAAAAACAAGTTAACCACAAACAACTGATATAATAATTAGTGAGGTGTTTCAAATGAAACTACAATCAGCATTAAATTTTAGCCATACTCTACTAAAACAAATTGTTAAACCAGGTGAAACCGTAATCGATGGAACGGCCGGACTAGGCCACGACACCCTTTATTTAGCTCAACTTGTTGGTAAAAACGGCCATGTTTTTAGCTTCGATATTCAACCGAATGCCGCTTTAGCCACCAAACAACGCCTAACGAAATACGGTGAGCAAAAACAATGTCAAGTTATTCTTGATGGGCATGAAAACGTTAAGAAATACATTCAGAACAGTCCAATTGCGGCCGCAATTTTCAACTTAGGATACCTTCCCACTGGTGACAAAAAAATCATAACCAAACCCAAAACCACCATTAAAGCCGTTAACGATATTCTTAGATGTTTAACTCCTAACGGAATCATCATTTTAGTACTGTACTATGGTCACGCTGGCGGGAAAGAAGAAAAGAAACAGGTTTTAAAATTTGCTAGGGGTCTCAATCAACACAGGTACAACGTTTTAAAATACCAATTTATCAATCAAATCAATGATCCACCAATCCTAGTGGCAATTCAAAAACGAACTAAGTAATGTTAGTTCGTTTTCTTTTGCATATTCTTATGGTCGAACCAGTTCACCCCATAAGATAAAATTACTAGTAATAAAGCCAAAATAAAGATATGATGAATGGCACTGTAAAGAATCTCATGCAGCACGGGCAAAACCTGCTTAGATAAATTAACCGCCGTCTGGGGATTAATCAGTGTATTCATCATTTTTAAGTTAGTCCCTGGATGTTCACTAACCCCTTTTGCCATCGAGGTGTTCATCACAATTCCAAAGATGGAAATCATAATTGTTTGACCGAGGGTCCGACTCAGGGTATTGAATGAAGAAGCCACCCCAACGTGTTCTGGTGAAACCTCGTTTTGAACCGTAACGGTGGAAGTAGTAATGGTAATTCCAAAGCCAGTTCCTAAAACGGCTGAAAGAACAAAGAAAACCCAAAATGGCGTAGTAATCGGAAGCAGGACCATACAAATTGCTCCTAGCAAAACAAATGCCAAACTAAAGTTCATAATCTGTTGTGGCCGATATTTCAGAATCATTTTCCCCGAAATAAAAGAACCAACCAGCCATAGAACGGAACTAGGTGTGATCGCAAATCCAGCCATTGTGGCCTTTAATCCTAAAATTCCCTGGGTCCAATCTGGCAAATAAACCTCATATCCGAAAATAAAACCACTAATAAGAGCCGCAATTAAGTTCTGGGTGACAAACGTTCGACTTTTAAACATCTGAATTGGAATTAGTGGATCAGTTGCTTTTTTCTCTTGCCGATAGAATAAAAATCCACTAATGATTGCAACCACTAAACATCCAACCACCATTATCCAATTGATTGGAGATTCACTTAAGACTTGGAACATGTACATAACCGAAAACAAAAGGACTGCAATTAAGACGACACCAGGTAAATCCATCTTACTTTCAATCTTACGTTTTGGTTCGTGTAAAAATAATGCAATCAAAATAATTGTCAGAATTCCAATAGGAACATTAATGAAGAAAACCCAGTGCCAAGAAAGATTGTCAACCAAAAATCCACCTAGTAACGGTGCAACCACCGAGGCGATTCCCCACGCTGATCCATTTAAACCAACCATTTGAGCTCGTTTTTCAAAAGAATACATGTCAGCAATAATGGTAAAAGATACTGGCATAATCACTCCTGCACCGATTCCTTGAACTGCTCGCCACAAAATCAATGTTCCCATACTATTGGACATTCCTGATAACATGGAACCAATGACAAAGACCACCAAACCAAATATAAAAACCGATTTGCGGCCTAATTGATCGGCTAACTTACCATAAATTGGAGTGGCAATTGAGTTTGTCAAAAGAAAAATTGAGAAAACCCAGTTCATCAACGATACCCCATGAAGATCACCGACAATCGTGGGCATTGCCGTCGAAACAATGGTTCCTTCAACTGCGCTCATAAATGTGGCAACAAATAATGCAATTGTCACAACTTTAACGTTTGTTTTACCCTTCATATTTCATCATCTTTCTGTTTGATACAATAAAAAACGACCATTGAAGGTCGTCATTTAAATCCTATTTAAAATAACTTTGTAACTCTTTTACCTTATCGGTGTGTTCCCACGGAAGATCGACATCCGTTCTTCCAAAGTGACCATAAGCAGCCGTTTGTTTATAAATTGGCCGCTTTAAATCAAGCATCTTAATAATTCCAGCCGGTCGTAAGTCGAATACTTTTCTAATGGCAGCAACTAACTTATCGTCTGAAACTTTTGAAGTTCCAAACGTATTAACTGAAATTGAAACTGGTTCAGCAACCCCAATGGCATATGCTAACTGAATTTCAATCTTTTTTGCAAGTCCTGCCGCAACAATGTTTTTAGCGATATACCGCGCTGCGTAACTTGCGGAACGATCAACCTTAGTCGCATCTTTCCCAGAAAAAGCACCACCACCATGATGAGCTGCCCCACCATATGTATCAACAATGATTTTTCTTCCAGTCAAACCGGCATCGCCAACGGGTCCACCAACCACAAACTTTCCGGTTGGATTAATTAAATACTTAGTGTTCTCATCAAGATACTTAGATGGAATCGTCGTTTTGATGACCTTTTCGATGACATCTTTTCGAATCTGTTCTTGAGTAACATCAGGATCATGTTGGGTACTTAAAACCACGGTATCAACACGCTTAGGATCATCATTTTGATCGTATTCAACCGTTACTTCCGCTTTGGCATCCGGCCTAAGATAAGGAATAGAATCATTTTTACGAAGCTTAGAAAGCTTCTGCATTAAATGATGACTCAATGAGATTGGAAGTGGCATTAATTCAGGAGTCTCACTGTCTGCATAACCAAACATAATTCCCTGGTCTCCAGCACCAATCTTATCAAGTGGGTCGACGTCTCCGCCGCGAGTCTCAACCGACTCATCAACTCCCTGTGCAATATCTGGTGACTGTTCATCAAGTGAAACTAACACAGCAACACTATCTGCATCAAAACCATATTTAGGATCATTATAACCAATTTCACGAATCGTATCTCTAACAACTTTTTGAATGTTAACATAAGCACTAGTTGAGATTTCACCAAATACTAACACAAGTCCTGTAGTAACTGAGGTTTCACAGGCAACTCGTGCATCTGGATCTTTTTTTAAAATTGCATCCAGGATTGCATCACTAATTTGATCGGCAACTTTATCCGGATGACCTTCCGAAACTGATTCAGAAGTAAATAAACGCTTTTCTGACATTCTTATTCCCCCTATTGTTTGTGGTTACAAGGCAACTTCACTCTTCGTGAATCCTATCGGGAATCTGCTCATAACTTTATAATAATAACATATTCGCAAGTAATTAAAAAGCACACAAAATCTACATTGAACAAATTTACATAATTGATTAACATGGGTTTATTAATACAAAAAGGACAATATTATGAAAATTTTTATTGAAAAGAATCAAACTACCGTACATGCCTTAGTTCTTACAATATTCATCATCTTAAATACACTAATATGGCTCTTTGCTTCGCAAGTCGACTTACTATCAGTTCACTGGAATACCAGACTGGTCGTGCTGATCCTATCAGAGTTTCTTTGGTCGGCATCCCTTCTACTTTTCATCATTCGTTATGATCCACGGATCAATTTATTTCTCAACGTCATCCCAGTGTTATTAGCGATTGTCACCTTGTTTCCCATCTTATTAATCATCCTGTTTATCATCCTTGGAATCACCAATATCATTGTAATGATGCCAAAATTTAAACTCGAGAATTACTATGGACTAGTTTGTTTTTCCTTTCTAAATTCAATTGCTCCGGTCATTTCTTTTTGTTACCTTGATAACCAATACCTGGAATCAAGTGTCCTCGTAAACGTTGGAATTCTATTTTGCTTGTACTGTTTGTTTTTTGTTCCGTTCTTTAATCATCGACTTGAAACTAAATTAAACTTTATCTTCATTTTAATCTTTGCAGCGCTTCTGCTAGCAAATTTTTCCTTACTAAAATGTGCGATTTTAATTGCTTTAGTATTAATCTCATACGGAATTCAAATCTTCAGCGAAAAAGAAACCCCAGAAAATTGTTTACTTTCATTTATAATTATTGGATTAGCAGCTTTCATATAAAAATGAGGACTTCAAAATATGAAGTCCTCATTTTTATTTACTGTAAAGAAATTGCATCTAAAAATTCTTTGATTCTTGGAGATGGGTTATTAAAAAATTCGTCCTTTGATCCATCAAAAATCTTCTCACCATTTTCAATGAATAACATTTTATCAGCAGATAATTTAGCAAACTTAATGTTGTGAGTAATCATAATCATTGATTGTCCCTGATCAGCTAGCTCTTCCAGCATTTCTAAAACTTGCGTCTCTAACTCTGGATCAAGCGCACTGGTAGGTTCATCTAGTAAAATGTACTTAGGTTTGACTGCCAATGCCCGACAGATCGAGATTCGTTGTTGCATCCCACCAGATAATTCATCGGGATAGAAATTAGCATATTTTTCAAGCCCAACCCGTTTCAATAGTTTTTCTGCTTGGGCTACCGCATCTTTTTTCGCAACCTTATGAACGTGGATTGGTGCAGCCGTAATGTTATCAATCACCCGTAAATTAGGAAAAAGATTCCAATTTTGAAAGACCATGCTAGTCTGTGCTCGTAATTCCTTACTCTGTTTACTGGTAATCTTATCCGCGTAGTTTAACGAAAAATTAGGAAAACTAATTACGCCTGAATCGGGATGAACCAACAAGTCCAGTGAACGTAGTAAGGTTGACTTCCCAGAACCAGAAGGACCAACAATTACGGTCGTTTTTCCCTCAGGAAATTCCGTACTAATTTTATCCAGAACGGTTTTCCCATCATATTTTTTTACAATGTCTTCAATCTTAATCATTAGCCTTCATCCCCCTTTAAGTATCTTGAAGAACGCTTTTCGAGATAGTGTTGAAG
This sequence comes from Fructilactobacillus sp. X2R1C3, assembly GCF_059901425.1. Lineage (NCBI taxonomy): Bacteria > Bacillati > Bacillota > Bacilli > Lactobacillales > Lactobacillaceae > Fructilactobacillus > Fructilactobacillus sp. X2R1C3. The sequence continues at coordinate 350,854 of NZ_JBWXUW010000002.1, forward strand.
GATCGTTAAAATACTGCACAAAATAGCGTAAAGAGCGGCTACTTCTGTGTACATAAGTAGTGGCTGATAGTTGTGCGCCGCAATTTGTTGACTAACCTGAAACATCTCTGTGATGGTAATCGTACTTGCAAGAGAGGTATCCTTAACTAATCCAATAAATTCGTTAGATAGTGGAGGAAGTACGATTCGTGCTGCTTGTGGTAAAACAATGTACCACAGGGTTTGAGTGGTGCTAAAACCCAGAGTATATGCAGCATCCCATTGATCTTGGGGAACCGACATCAGAGCTGACCGAATTGTTTCAGAAGCATAAGCACCGGTATTTAACGAAAAACCAATTATTGCTGCCGTAAAGGCCGGAATTTCAAAATTAAAACCGGGAATGAAATTTTGCAGGTTCGGTAAACCAAAATAAATAATGAACAACTGAACCAACAATGGAGTGGAACGAAAAGCCCACACGTATACGTCTGCAATGGCTCTAAAAATGCCCCATATAACTCTAACAAATGCATTCCCATGTGGTTTAAGAAACTTTATCAGTGCGGTAACAATCGCAAGAATTAAACCAAAAAAGAATGAAATAATTGTTAGTGGAATGGTGTATTTAATCATTGCCTCTAAGAGACTCGGTAATGATGAAATGATAATGTCCCACATAATTCTTTAAGCTCCTAACTAATATTATTTATCGGTAATATTCTCTCCAAAGTACTTCATTGATAGTCGTTTCAAGGTACCATCTTTTCGAAGTTCATTAATTGCTTTGTCCATTTGTTTATTTAACTTAGCAGATTTCTTGTTCATCATTGGAGCAATTTGACTTTGAGGAATAACATCAGTTGGAACTAGTTTAGCTTGAAGGTCAGTATCTTTATGGCTTGCATACCAACTTTGCCATGCTGGCTGAGCATTTAAAGCACCAACAACACGACCTTGATCAATCATTTGCATTGAAGTATTAAAATCTGGTGAAGTAACTGGTTTAGCATGCAACTTTTCGGCGTTATTCCAGTTATCGGTCCCAGTGCCTTCAGCAACTTTCTTACCCTTCAAGTCTTGAGCATTTTTAATTGGTGAGTCTTTCTTAGTAATCATGATTGCCTTTGAATAAATGTATGGAGTGGCAAACCGATACTGCTTTTTTCTAGATGGATTAATAGCCATATTGTTAAAAATAACATCATAAGAATTAGAATTGAGTCCCTGAATTAATGAATCCCATCCAGTTAACTTGTATTGAACCTTCATCCCCATCTTTTTAGCAACATCATTAGCCAAATCAACTTCAAATCCGGTTAACTTACCGTTCTTATCCTTATAAGAATATGGAGCGTAAGTTCCTTCCATACCAACCGTCAAAGTCCCAGGCTTTTTAGTCTCAGATTGTTTCCCACATGCGGTAACGGTAAGAGCCAATGCGGCCACTCCTGTTAGTAAAAGTAAAGGCCATCTTTTCTTCATAATTAAAATCCCCATTCATTAAAATATATTGTGCAAAATTAACTAACTCGCTATGTTTATTTTACTCTAAAAATTTAAACAGACAAGTAACTTTTTCATGATGCTACCTCCTAAATAATCACAAAAGAACACAAAAAAGAGGACTGGATCCACCAGTCCTCTCATAATTATAATAAATTAATATCATTTATAGAGAAGCCTTTGAGTGCATACCAAAAATGTTGTCAGATTTTGTCAAATCCTTTTTACAACAACATGGTTTACACATAGTCAGTTTCTCCTCTCGTGTTCTTTAACATAAAATTATGATATTACTATTTCTTTACTGGGTCAATAGATTGATCTTCAAGATCTGGATCATCATGTTCATCTTTTGGTAGGAGAAGGTTCAACACGATTCCAATCACAGTTGCTAAAGCCACTCCAGTAAACTGGAAACTTCCAATTTGAATGTATGCATTACCAATTCCAATTACCAAAATAACCGAAGCAATCATCAAATTACGCTTCTTATCCATATCCAATTTATTATCAATCATTACCTTGGCACCATTAGCAGCAATTGTCCCAAACAAGAGAAAACTAATTCCACCAATAACTGGAAGCGGCATTTGCATGATTAGAACATTTAACTTATTCACGAACGCAAAGATCATGGCAAAAATAGCTGCTCCGATTATGACCCAAACACTGTAAACTTTGGTAATTGCCATGACTCCAATATTCTCACCATAACTAGTTACCGCTGGTCCCCCAAGAATTCCTGCTGCAAGCGAAGCAGCTCCATCCCCAGCAAGCGTGCGATTTAAGCCCGGGTTTTTGAAGAAATCCTTGTGGGTCATTTCGCCCAATACCATCAAATGGCCCATGTGTTCGGTCATCGTAACAAATGCAATGGGAGCCATAATCAAGATGGCATTCCAGTCAAACTTGAAGCCTCGCTCGGTACCAATGATGTGAAACGGAGGCATTTTAAACCATGGGGCAGTGGCAATTGCATGAATATCAACTAATCCACACGCCATTGAAATTAAATACCCGCAGACAATTGCCAATAAAATCGGAATTAATCCCAAGAATCCCTTTAATTTAACGTTGAAAAAAATTGCTAAAAACAAGGTGGCCATCGCGATGCTAAAGAAAACCAAACTATATTTTCCATGATCCATCATCGCATTTTGAGCAGCGCTCCCAGCAAGTGATAGTCCAATTACCATTACGATTGGTCCCACTACCACTGGTGGTAGAATCTTATCAATCCAATCAGATCCAATAAATGAAATGATCGTGGCAACCACCACATAAACTAAACCAACAGCAACTACTCCTTGTGAAACTCCTGAAATTCCGGTCGTTTTCATTAACGCCATCATGGGAGTCACAAAGGCAAAACTTGAGCCCATATATGCTGGTATTTTCCCCTTAGTAATTAGAACATGGAGTAAGGTCCCAATTCCAGATGCAAAGAGCGCAATACTTGGGCTTAAACCAACCAACAATGGAACAATTACTGTACTACCAAACATTGAAAACATGTGTTGTAAGGAAAGTCCGACCCACTTTAACGGTGATGGACGATCATGAATTCCTAATACATAGTCCTTTTTCTGAGACATTTATACTGACTCCCCTTCTTTAATAAAAGAACTGCTGTCCAAGTGGACAACAGTCTTCGATTAAATAAAGTTTCACAGTATCACTTTAAAATTCGAAATCTTGTTGCCTCACTGGACACACTTAAAGATTTATTTAGTTAAAATGATATATTTTATATGATTGTTTGTCAATAAAATTTCCAAACGAAAAGGTTTATCGTTTGTAAATCTCTTTCATTTTATTTAGAAACTAATCACTCTCTAACCCGACGTTTAAAACGCACGCACCTTTCAAATCACCTTTTGCGACCCTTTTCAATGCTTCATCCGCCTTTGAAAGTGGAAACTCAGTAACGTCAGGTTCAATGTGTAGCCGATCAGCTAAGGTCAAAAACTCTTCGCCATCACTTCTCGTATTACTTTCAACGCTCGTTAAGTTCTTTTCGTGAAAAATATGATCTTCGTAACTCATCTGAGGAATATCAGTCATATGAATTCCGGCTAATGCTAAAGTCCCTCCAGAAGCTAAACTTTTCAACGCATTAGGAACAGCCTCACCAACTGGTGCAAAAATAATCGATGAATCGAGAGGAACGGGCGACATATCATAAGTGTTATTTACTGATTTTGCCCCAAGTGATAAGGCAAATTGCTTGGCATCTTCACCTCGAGTAAAGACGTGTACGTCAATTCCCTGATCAATCGCTAATTGCGCGGTGATGTGAGCCGAACCACCAAACCCATAAATTCCAAGCGTACCACCAGCTGGGATGTTAGCACGTTCAAAAGCACGATATCCAATGATTCCAGCACAAAGCAGTGGAGCTGCTTGAAGTGAGTTAAACCTCTCTGGAATTCGATAAGCAAACCCCTCAGGAACGGTTGTATATTCCTCATAACCACCGTCATGATCCCATCCCGTATATTTAGAATATGGGCATAGATTCTCTCTACCAGAACGACAATACTTACATACACCACATGTTTTCCGTAACCACGGGATTCCAATTCGATCGCCAATTTTAAATCGACGAGTATGGGGTCCATTTTTAACTACTTTACCAATAATTTCGTGCCCAGGGGTTAAATCCTTTTTATGGACCGGTAAATCACCCTCGGTAACATGTAGATCCGTGTGACAAACTCCACACGTTAGCACCTTAACCAAAACTTCACCATCACCTGGTGTTGGAACCTCTTTTTTAACATATTTTAAGGGAGATTTACTTCCGTTAATCGGTCCGGGTTTAACAATTTCCCAAGCATTCATAGTTTTAGGGATCTCGGTATTAGCTTCTTCTGCCATTATAATTGCCTCCTCAGTGTAATCTTTACGTTCATCATATCACAAGAGGAATGAAAGTGAAGTACTCTGACTAAAACCTAATCAAAATGAGTTTGAACTTCTTCTGGTTGCTTTTTAACCAAAACTTTCCCGTTTCTGATTGAGTACAAAAGCGTTCTTCTTTCGTTAATTTCATTATAAAAATTATCCGTATCAAAGATTAAGAAACTAGCAGGTTTTCCCTTCTCAATTCCATAATGATCAGTAACATGTAGGGTTTTAGCGGCATTGGTAGTGACCAGTTTATACGAATCCATAATCTGATGGTATCCCATCAGTTGACTCGCTAAAATACCAACATAAAGCGCATCCAACATGTTCCCGTTTCCCATTGGATACCATGGATCTTTGACGTCGTCTTCTCCAAACGAGACGTTGATTCCATGCTTTAAAAGTTCCTTAACTCTCGTTAGACCACGTCGTTTAGGGTAAGTATCAAATCGACCACCCAGATGCATATTAACCAGTGGATTGGCTACCATGTTAATCTTTGCCATCTTAAGAATTCTCATCAACTTATCGGCATATGCATCGTTATATGATCCAAGTGCCGTTGTATGACTAGCAGTAACCCGATCACTTAGTCCCGATTCATACGCCAAAGTAGCTAGAACTTCCAAATTTCTGGAATTGGGATCATCAATTTCATCGCAGTGAACGTCAACAAGTTTGCCATATTTTTCAGCTAAGTTCATCAAAAACTTTAGTGAATCACGCCCATAATATTGATTAAATTCGTAATGAGGAATTCCACCCACAGCGTCAACTCCCATTTTGACAGCTTCTGTTAGTAAATCTTTGCCATGTGGAAATGATAGGATCCCCTCCTGTGGAAAAGCAACCAACTGAAGGTCAATAAAACTAGATACCCGTTCTCTTACATCAAGAAGTGCTTTAAGAGCAGTAAGATTGGGATCAGTAGTATCAACGTGACTTCTCACGAACTGAATTCCATGTTCAGCTTGATTCTTGAGCGTTTTAATGGCGCGCTCCTTAACGTCTTTTTCAGATAAACTTTGTTTTCGCTCAGACCAAATTGAAATACCTTCAAATAGTGTTCCACTTTCATTAAACCGGGGTTCACCGGCTGTCAGAGTTGAATCTAGATGGACATGTGAATCAACAAATGGTGGGATAATCAATTTACCATTCGCATCAATCACCTCTTCTTTAGGATCATCAATGTGATCACCAATCGCTTTAATTTTCCCATCTTTAACTAAAATGTCTTGTTTTTGTGTCGAATTCTCAATATATCCCTGTTTAATAATCATTTTATTTGTCCCGTCTTTCTAACACACGACCGATAACATAGTATAGAACAGCAATAATTGCCATTACAATAAAAGTCGCTCCGATGGTATTTTTAACAATTGCAACATTTTTCAACATTAAGTATAGCAAAATTCCCAAAATCCAGAGTGCAAACGCAACCCAGTTCACCCCATGGCTATACCAAAACTCTCCTTTCGGATCGCCAAACGATTTCAACTGGTAGTCACGATCATTAAGAAGAAAATAATCCACCAGCATGATGGAGATGATTGGACCTAAAAACATCCCAATATAATCAAGGAAGGCCGTAAAAGCAGAAAGAAAGCTTCCACTTAAAAGTGGGATAAAAGTTAAAATCATAGCCACCACGGTGACAATCAACAACGACTGTTTTAATGTCAATTTATGATACATATTCGTTAACGCTGATCCAGCGGCCTGTAAATTAACGGCATTAGCGGTCATACTGGTTAAGACAATCACGATCATTGCAATCATTCCTAGACCCAATTTATTGGCCACCGTACTTGGATCAGAATTATTGGGATCATAAACTCCAGATGTAATGGCAATACTGATGGTAGTGCATAATCCGATGGATGCAAAACTGACTGCTCCTAGTAATGCTCCCCAAAATGGTGCACTTGTTGAAACGCGCTTTTTATTAGTAAATCTAGTAAAGTCAGCCCCACTGGTAACCCATGCCAAGTTAAACGCAGCCAGACTATCAATTGCTGCTCCAAATGGCATCCGATCCTTTTTGGGAACCATATAATGAGCAAGTTGGGTAAACGAAACATCTCTAAACACTACCAAGACTTCCCATATTACAAAGACAATAACCAGAATAATTCCAACTCTTTCAATAATTCTAATGGATCGTTGTCCTGATATAACACTAAGAATATGTAAAATACTCATAACCAGAATCCCGACAACTAAACCGAACGTACCACCAGGCTTCCCAAAAATTGGCCAACCAAAGAATGAATTAAAAATATAGGATAATGAAGTTGCCGCAATAAAAGTATTAACCGCGGTCCAACCCATAAACATCACTAAATTGACAACTGATGGGATCATGCTTCCCCTGATTCCAAATGTTGCCCGACTCAAAGTTGTCGTCGATAACCCCGTTTTATACCCCTCATATCCAATTAAACTTAGAAAAAGGTACGAAATAATTGAGGCAACCACCAAAGCACTAAACCCACCCCATAAACCACAAGCGGCAATAATGCCTCCAATAAACCAAGTTCCATTATTAGCGTTTGCTCCAAACCAGTTAGCAAACATATCCCAATAGCTCATGTTACGCTCGTTCATTGGAATGGGATGAACTTCATACTTATTTTCGTTTTCCATTTTTTCCTCCCTTGAATTAAATAATAACGAAAATTCACATTGAACCAATTATAGTAATTCTTAAAGTGATTTAAAAGTTAAATTAGCTATGGGAATGATGATTGGATTATAAAAAAAGAAGAGTGTATCATATGTACTAGTTCAATTAAGGGGTTGATCAATGTGCTTGGGAGACGTGAAGCAAGACTTAAGCGTGAAAAGTTACGATTAAAAAAACAAAAGTTAAAGCTTAAGAAACAAAAATTAAAATTGAGAAAATTAAAGATAAAACTTCGAAATAAACGAAAATAGGGATCACCATTTGGTGATCCCTATTTCATCTTAATGCATCAATTATCATAATTAACTTGGCCATCAAAAAACAGGTCTAAGTCCGGGCAGTTAATAAATTAACAACAATGAAGGATCAACAGAACCTTAATGTACCCGGACTCATCCCTGCATCATTAGTATATGTCATATCAGTGTTACTTAGCAAGAAGAAAGCTTAATTACCTGACCTCTCTCAATCTTCGCAAAGTATACGGTGCAATAAGGAACGCCAACTATTTTGACCAAACTACTTTATCATCAATAATTATGTGTCAGCAACTAAAGATTAAGTTGATGTTTTTTTTATTTATGCTACTTTGATATACTAAATAGGTAGTGTTTCAGGTGTCATTGAATAATAAATAATCAGTATGATTATAAAATACGTCCAAAACCGATTGACGTTAAAAGCTAATATAAGGAGTTTGTTATGGCAAAAGGAAAACAAAAAAAGAAATGGTATAAACGATTCTGGGTTTGGGTCATAATTGCAATCATCATACTTGTGGTAATCTTTGTTGCTGGAAGTAACAGTGACAAAAAGAAAAACAGTTCAGCCACATCTAGCGGTCAAACTTCTCAAAAAGTAAAACTAGAGAGTTCGTCTAAAACGGCGTCTGCTATTTCAACAACTAATAGCGCAAATACTGAAAGTGATAATGCTTACAACACCGCTAAAAGCTATATGGAATCTGTTCCAATGTCTAAGAAGCGTTTATACACTCAACTAACATCACAATCTGGAAACAAATTTAAACCAGAGGCGGCTCAATCAGCCGTTAATAAATTCAGTGATAAAGATTATCAAGAAAACGCGGTTAAATCAGCAAAAAACTATTCGAAAGAACAACATTTGTCAGCTCAACAAGTTTACGACCAACTAACTTCTGAAGCTGAGGGATACACCCCTGAACAAGCTAAGTATGCCATTAATAAAAATAACTTAGGTCAAATTAACCAGTAAAACACAATAAGATAAAAAGTCATTTTACGATGGCTTTTTATTTTAGCCATTTTATTTCTAACACGTATTTAAATGGTGTGGCCCACTTAAAAATTAGATAAACTATCCACAGTAAGACCAGAGTATAAAAAAAGAACGTTGCAATGACAACGTTCTTGATTTGCTAAGATAAGCTATATAACTATGTTATACCGGAGGTGGGGTTCGAACCCACACGATCGCAATGATCACTGGATTTTGAGTCCAGCGCGTCTGCCAGTTCCGCCACTCCGGCATGCTAATGATTGCTAAAGCAGTAAAACAAAGGCGGTAACCGGATTTGAACCGGTGATGAAGGTTTTGCAGACCTCTGCCTTACCACTTGGCTATACCGCCATAAAGGCACTAAGCCTTAACAACTGCCCTTCCCTACTGGAACCAAGCAATCAAAAGGGCGGTAGGTGGGAATCGAACCCACGCGTGTCGGTACCACAAACCGATGTGTTAACCACTTCACCACTACCGCCATAACATCATAAACAGGGATAGTAGGAATTGAACCCACATCAACGGTTTTGGAGACCGGTATACTACCGTTGTACGATATCCCTATAAATAAAATGGAAGGAAGTGGATTTGAACCACCGAACCCGAAGGAGCGGATTTACGGTCCGCCGCGTTTAGCCAGACTTTGCTATCCTTCCATATAATGGCGCGGGACAGAATCGAACTGCCGACACACGGAGCTTCAATCCGTTGCTCTACCAACTGAGCTACCGAGCCATTGTCTTTTATGACATTTATAATAATAAAACTATTTAATTAATGTTGCAAGGGTTACCCACAACAAACGGTCCGTACGAGACTCGAACTCGTGATCTCCTGCGTGACAGGCAGGCGTCCTGAACCAACTAGACCAACGGACCATATGTTATGGAGGATACAGGGATCGAACCTGTGACCTCCTGCTTGTAAGGCAGATGCTCTCCCAGCTGAGCTAATCCTCCAA